>JAULYE010000056.1:0-14392 GCA_032118015.1 Ilumatobacteraceae bacterium
GGACAACCCTGCCGATGTGGACATCGATCACGTTGTCGCTCTCAAAGAGGCGTGGGATTCGGGCGCCTGGGCGTGGAGCGCCCAACAGCGACGTGCTTTTGCCAATGACACAAGTGATCGCCGATCACTGCGGGCGGTCACTGATGAGGTGAACCAGTCCAAAGCCGACAAGGACCCATCGAACTGGATGCCACCCATGCGCAGTGCATGGTGTTCGTATCTGGGTGATTGGGTCGCGATCAAGGTTCGCTGGCAGTTGTCGATGGACGAGAGCGAAGCAGGCCGAATTCGCAATCTCCTGTCACGTGAATGTGCAGGGTGGAGGATCGAACCGTGGTCAGCGCCACCGGTCTCTGTCGCCCCAGCCAGTGCTGCGCCGGCCCCCACCGTTGCGGCTAGCCCTGCTGTTCCCGCCGCTCCTGGCGATGTGTATTTCGCGAACTGTTCGGCCGCGAGAGCTGCCGGTGCTGCTCCACTGATGCGCGGTGAGCCGGGCTATCGCGAAGCAATGGATCGCGACAAGGACGGCATCGCCTGCGAATAGTGAGGAGTGATGAGATCATTGAGTCATCTCACTGATCGAACCCTCAGGACATTTTGAGGAATGGGGGCTCGCACATTCGCCCGAATGGTGGGAGATTTTTGGTGATGGGGGCGTTTCGTTCGGGCCTGTACGTAGATGGTTTGAACTTCTACTACGGAGCTTTACGCGGAGGACCTAACAAATGGCTGGACCTGAATTCGTACGCCCAACTTCTGCTCCCTCGAGACGAAATCGTTGTCGTTCGCTATTTCACGGCAAGAGTGAATGCACGAGCTAATGACCCCCGCATACCAATGCGTCAGGAAACGTATCTCAGGGCACTGTCGACCCAGACGAAGGTGACGGTTCATCATGGGCGTTTTACATCGCGGGTAAAGACGAGAGTTTTGGCCGATTCGTCGCATACCCCTCGTCAACTCTTCACTCCTCATTTCCGGCCCAGTCGATTATTCGATCTGATGTGGAGAGACAAAGTCCGACGACGAACTGACGGAGTGACTCGTGCGCGCGTCATGATCGAAGAAGAGAAGGGATCAGATGTGAACCTGGGTGTTCATTTGGTCAACGGTTGCAGCTCGTGGACACATCAACAAGGCGCTCATTTTGTCCAACGACAGTGACCTGGCTGAGGCATTACATGTGGCAAGGGGGTTTGGGTGCAAGGTAGGACTGTTGAACCCTCAGATGGCACCCACAAGTAAACATGTACGATCTGCTGTCGACTTTGAGGTCCCATTCAGACAGGAGTCCCTGGCTCGATGTCAATTTCCATCGACTCTGATCGATGTGTCTGGCCGTGAAATACACAAGCCAAGAGAGTGGCGGTAAACACAGAGGTCCGCCCTTTCAGACGGACCTCGGGCCCGCCTACCGAGGCAAGCGGGTGGATGTGGAAAAACTAGCGAGCGATCATGTCCTTCGCAAGGGGGAAAATCTTTACGGCCAGGGGAGGGCGAGTGCGCGAACGGTGCGCTCATCGGCGACACCAGACAGTGCAAGTCCAGCGAGATGCTGGAAGTCGAAGATGGCATTGCGTGTATTCGCTCCGAAGTACCCGTCAGCTGCGTCGTCGAGGAGTCTCCACTCGATGAGTCGTCGTTGCAGTCGCCGTGTGCGTTCACCCTTCGCTCCCACTTGGAGATTGCTGGTCGCGCTTTCGGGCGTGTAGCGAATCGGTTCGATGCAGTCCGTGTTGCCGGCCAGGATCTGATCGTTGATCGATCTGGGCATGCCGGTCTCATCCACCATCAGCACGCACAGCGAATACGTCATCCCGCGATGAACCCAGCCGTCGTTCGTCCAGCGGAAGATATTGACACCTTCACACTCGGTTTCGGGAGGACAGTTCTCGATGCGGGTGACAGCCCATGCACCTGAACACTCGAGCCACGCTTGGGGTGCGGTGCCGAAATCTGCACGGATCGCTTCTGCTGTACACCTGCCCGCGGGGACCGCAGTTGGGAACGGTCCAGTGACAAAGGGGCGGACCGCTGGTGTCGTTGTCGAAGGAAGTGACGGCGCAATGGTTGCAGTTGTCTCTGGCACGGATGTCGTCGTGACGTCCGTGAGCGTCGATGACGTCGATGGATCGGTGGTGCTGGGCGCCGGGGTGAGGAGAGGTGCAAGCGTGTCGTTCGAGGAATCCCCGAGACCAGCACACGCCGAGACAACAGCGATCGTGAGAGTAAGAGCGGCGGCGCGGATCCAGAGACGAGATGCTTGCATCATCGACACCGAATCAGACACGCCACTCGAAGCGCCCACCCATGCCGTACATCGGCAGGTGTAAGGCACGGTAGATGTCGACACGCATGAAGCCGGTACCCGGGGAGTTGTCTGGTCCACCGGGTGCGAACAGATTCAAGTCGTAGTCGAACACACCAGTCCACAGACGGTGCTTGGTGTCGAGATCGTCGTGCAACGTCGCGGTACCCCACATTTCGACGCCATCACCCTTTTCAGTGACCTGCCAGTGAAGTGCGACATGGGGATTGTGGCGCACGTTGTTGGCTTTCTCAGAGGTCATGCCGATCATCAGCCACAGAGCATCGCCTTCCCAGCACGGATGTACGGGTACGACGTCAGGCCGGTTGTCCGACCCGATCGTTGCGATATGTGCCCACGGACTGAGTGCGAGAGCTGCTGCACGAATGGAGGCAAGGTCGTTCCCAGACATGCGGTCATCATACGTATATATGGATGGTCGTATATATGGATGGTCAGCTAGCTGAACGGTTGGATTCGCCGTGCTGTCCCATGCAGGTTCAGTCGTCGTACCCTCGGGGCTGAGAGCACGCAGTGACGGAAGGATAGGTCCATGATGTGGCATGAGGTAAGTGAGAGTGACCAGACGCTGGTTGCCATCGAGACCGTGGCCCACTGGGTGGGCGCCGACATCAACACGATCGCCCGGGCACTTGCCACTCTCGAACCACGCCGTTTGCCCCTTCGGGCGAGCGAGTTGGTGTTGGACAAACGGACGGCCAAGCGATCGCCGGGTGAACCCGTCGATCTCGCCATGTGGGATGTCGTCGTCACAGCGAATCTGCCACTCGTTCTTCGCCACAAACACGGAGCGATCGAAGTTTGGCGATGTTCTATCGATTGGCGGGGTGTCAGTCAGATGATCCTGCAGATGGTGGACGAGCCGATCACCATCGACACTGTCGAGGGCGATGAAGTTCAGCAGACCAAACGCTTGCTCAAGGCGATTGCCATTCAGCGTACGAAACAGGCTCGACGTTCCACGATCTGCACGTGGTGTGGAACGTCGATGGTCAAGGGAGAGCGATTCAGCACCTATTGCTGTTATGGCTGCGCCAGCACGATGAAAGGTGTCGTGTACTGAGGAATCTGCCCGATCGCCCTCCATACTGAGGGGGTTGGTCGGTGTGTCTTCCGATCATGAGTGGCGTGTGACGTGATGAGCATTCAGGCTCGTTGATGGCTTCCTCTTCTCTCCAGGCACCGCAGTGGTGCCGTTTCTTTCAAAGGACCCATCCATGACCACTATCTCTGTTCCCGATCGCGCGTCCGTCGACGCCTCTGATTCGACGTCATTTGCATCGCTTGGCGTTGCGAAGAACTTGATTGACATCCTGACTCAGCGCGGCATCACTGCTCCGTTCCCCATTCAGCGCCAGACGCTGCCGGATTCGCTTGCCGGACTCGACATCATCGGCCGTGGCCGCACCGGAAGTGGCAAGACCCTTGCTTTCGTGTTGCCGCTCGTGGCACGACTCGCCGAGAATCCCAAGGGATCTGCGCCACGCCACCCGCGTGGCCTGATTCTCGTGCCAACGCGCGAACTCGCAGCTCAGGTTGCTGAGACTCTCGATCCATTGGCACGCGCCCTCGGCCTCAGCCATGTCGTGATCCACGGCGGTGTCAGTGCGGTTCCGCAGGTCAAGGCTTTGACCCGCGGTGTCGACATCGTCATCGCTTGCCCGGGACGTCTCGAGGACCTGATGCAGCAGCGGCACTGCAAACTCGACCAGATCGCAGTCACCATTGTCGATGAAGCTGATCACATGGCAGATCTTGGCTTTTTGCCTGTGGTCACCCGCGTTCTCGACAAGACACCGAAGAACAGCCAGCGTTTGTTGTTCTCAGCGACTCTCGACAATGGCGTCGATGTCTTGGTGAAGAAGTATTTGCATTCACCGGTCACGCATTCGGTGGATTCGGCAGAGTCACCCGTGCCCGACATGGAGCATCACGTGCTGTGCGTGGATCGAGACAACAAGCCAGCCATCATCCAGGCGCTCGCGTCCGGTCAAGGCCGGACCTTGCTGTTCACGCGTACCAAGCACACTGCGAAGAAGTTGGCGCATCAACTGTCGAGTAACGGCATCCCCACTGTCGACTTGCACGGCAATTTGTCGCAGACCGTGCGCACGAAGAACCTCGAGGCGTTTTCCAATGGTGACGTTTTGGTGATGGTGGCCACCGATATCGCTGCACGCGGCATCCATGTCGATGACATCGAGCTCGTCGTACACGTCGATCCGCCAGCAGAGCACAAGGCGTTCCTGCATCGTTCGGGTCGCACCGCGCGCGCGGGTGCATCGGGAACCGTGGTGACAGTCATGACACCGGATCAGCGATCCGATGTTGATGCTTTGACACGCCGTGCCGGCATCAAGCCCCAGCGCACCAATGTGCAGCCCGGTCACCCGATCGTGCTCGAGCTCACCGGTCCTGTGGCTCCCAAGCGCATGCGTGTACTGCCCGAGCCGCAGCCTCAGGGTCAGCCCCGTTCTGATGGGGGTCGCTCGCGCAATGGCAAGGGACGACCGGCCGGGTCGGGTTCGAAACCACGTTCATCGGCATCAGGTCGCAGCTCTGGTTCTCAGCAGGCTTCGGGTCGCAATCCCGGGTCCCAGCAGGCATCGGGTCGTAACCCCGGTTCCCCGCAGGCATCAGGCGCACCACGCCCGTCGGGGGCGGCTCGCAGGTCGGGGTCGGCGGGTGGAGCTGCTCGTCGGTCCAAGCGCGTGTGACCATGTGCTAATGATGTTCTGAAACATTGAATGGTCGATCCGCAGACCGGGGGTCGCGGACCGCTCGACTATTCGATGGCTGGACAACTGGGGGTTCGGGACAACGATGGGGACTGTGTGACGACGCTGGATCGAACCATGTCTGCGGTTCGTGTACACGCGCTTCGACTCGCGCCTGCGATCGCTCTGATCGTTGTCCAACTCGTGTTCTTCGGACTCCCCGCTGGTGCCTGGATCCGCGGTGCGGTCATCGGTCTGCTGACCGCACTACTCGCAGTCGGTATGGCGCTCGTGTATCGCGCGAATCGAGTCGTCAACTTCGCTCAAGCAGATCTCGGTTTCGTGCCGACGGTGATCGCAGTCGGCCTGATCGTCTTTTCTGGATTGCCGTATCTCTTCGGTCTCGGAGTCGGTCTCGTGGCAGCTGTGGCCCTGGGCGCACTTGTCGAATTGGCGATCGTGCGTCGCTTCACGCGCTCGCCGCGTCTCGTGCTCACTGTTGCCACGATCGGGATCACACAATTGCTCGCCGTTCTGTCGCTGCAGATTCCGAAATGGTGGGATGAAACAGCGGCGTCTCAGCGCATTCCACCCGTTGTCGATTGGAAATGGACAATCGGCTCGTTCATCCTGAACGCCAATGACTTCGTGGCCCTGATTGTGGCGCCTGTTGCCATGATCGCAGTCGGGCTGTTTCTCACCAAGACCCGGCTCGGCATTGCGGTGCGTGCATCCGCTGAGCGCAGTGAACGCGCCTCACTCCTTGGCATCCCGGTCGGCTGGCTGTCGACAGTCGTGTGGATGCTCGCGGCGGGTCTGTCGTTCCTGGCACTGTTCCTGAGGGCAGGCATCCTCGGTGTGCCGATCGGCAGCGCCTTGTCGATCTCGACTCTGGTGCTCGCGCTCGCAGCTCTCGTCATCGGCCGGCTGCGCAATCTGCCGACAGTTGCAGCAGCCGCAGTTGCTCTTGGCATCTTCGAATATGGCGTGCAATGGAATGCGTCGAGTCCGCTCCTGATCGCCCCCTTCGTCGGAGCAGCAGTGATCACAGCTCTGTTGATGCAACGGCGTGAGTCATCGCGTTCGGATCTGGACGTGCAGATGTCCTGGCGTCTGGCTGATGAGGTGCGCGAACTCACTGCGCATGCTGCCCGTTTGCCACTCGTTCGACTCATGCGATGGGGGATGTGGACCATCGTGGCCGGTCTCGTCGTGGTCGTTCCGTTCGTATTGCGCACCGATCAGATCATCAAGGTCTCCGCGATCGTGGTGTATTCGATCATCGGTCTGTCGCTTGTGGTGTTGACGGGTTGGGCAGGACAGGTCTCTCTCGGACAATTCGGCTTCGTGGCGATCGGCGCTGCCGTCAGTGCCAAGCTCACCTCGGAATGGAACGTCGATCTCATTCTGGCTCTCATTGTCGGTGGACTTGCCGGGGCAGTGGCCGCGTTCTTGGTCGGGCTACCCGCGTTGCGACTTCGCGGGCTGTATCTGGCGGTGACGACGCTGGTGTTCGCCCTCAGCATCACGTCATGGCTGCTGAACGACCGCTTTTTTTCATGGATTCCGACCAGACGCATCGAACGCCCTCCGCTGTTCGGTCGTGTGGATGTGTCGACACCGACGCGCTTTTACGTGTTCACGTTGGTCGTCTTGGCGTTCGTTCTCGTAGCAGTGCGCGGCATTCGCCGGAGTCGAACTGGTCGAGCGATTCTTGCCATGCGCGAGAACGAACGGGCCGCCTTGTCCTATGCGGTGCCGGGAGTCCGTGTGAAGTTGACCGCCTTTGCCTGGTCGGGGGCAATAGCCGGTGTCGGCGGGGGTTTGTTCACGCATCTCAATTTCAGTTTCGATCTCGGCAGCTATGGCGTCGGGCGCAGTTTGGACGTCTTCACTGCTTCGGTCGTGGGCGGGCTGGGATCGCCGTTCGGTGCGGTGCTCGGAGCCGTGTACTTGCGTGGCACCGAATGGTTCGTCACTGCTCCCGAATGGCGTTTCCTCTCATCAGGTGTGGGCGTGCTTGCCGTGTTGTTGATCCTGCCAGGCGGTCTCGCAGCCCTCGTCTTCAAGATTCGCGATGAACTCGTCCGGCGCATCGAGAACCGCGCTCGGGCATCCGCGCCAGAACCGGCACGTCTCGAAGAACCTGTGGGAGGTGCATCGTGAGTGATCCCGACGTCGACCAAGGTGGTGAAGTGTCTCGGGGGAGATTCCGTTCGATTCGACATCCCGTTCTCACATTGCGCGAGATCTGCGCTGGCGAACCCGCGTTTCCCTTGTTCGTCCTGTTCGGACTGAACGCCGTCGACGAACTGGACCGCGCTGCGTTCGGCATCTTGCTCCCGGAGATTCGTGATCACTTCGATTTGGATCTGAGCACGATGCTCGGACTCGTGGCCCTGGCAAGTGTTGCCGCTCTCGCACTGCAGGTACCGATTGCTCAGTGGGCGGATCGATCGAAACGGATTCCCCTCGTGGTCAGTGGGGCGCTCGTGTGGGCGCTGTTCTCTGGTCTCACTGGTTTGGCAACGGGACTGATCGTGCTCACGATCGCCCGCAGCGGATCGTCACTGGGTAAAGCAGTCATCGACCCGACGCACAATTCGCTGATCGCCGACTACTACCCGATCGAGACCCGCACCAAGGTGTACTCGGTACACCGAGCGGCCAATGCCGTAGGCGCTTTTCTTGGTCCGCTGTCGGCCGGATTTTTGGCGTATCACCTTGGCTGGCGGGCACCATTTTTGATCTTCACCATCCCGACGGTGATCTTTGCCGTGCTTGCGTTGCGCTTGCGTGAACCCGTGCGCGGCCGTTGGGAACGTTTGGCCACCGGAGTCTCAGATGAGGTTGCCAATACCGAAGAAAGCGCACCGTCGTTTTCTGAGAGTTGGCGCACGGTTCACAAGGTCAAGTCACTCAAGCGCATCTGGTACAGCCTGCCCTTTCTGGCGACTGGTTTGATCGGGTTCGTGACGTTGGCATCACTTCTCTACGAACAAGAATTCGGTCTCGACGAGCGTGCTCGCGGTGTGGCCGCTGCGATTTCTGAGCCCTTCCAACTGGTCGGGCTCATCGTCGGGGCTCGTTGGATCTCGAAGCGGTACGCCGGCAACGTTGCTGGTCTCACCCGTGTTGGGGGAACAGTGGCGATTGCCGCAGCTTTCTTGGCCGGATTGTTCGCTCTCGCCCCCAACATCATCGTCGCCGTTGCCATCAACTGTGTGATCTCAGCTGCTCTTGCTGTCTTGGCACCGGCGATCTTTTCGGGTCTGTCACTTGCGATCCCACCACGTGCACGTGCAACGGGCTTTTCCGTGGCGTCATTGTGGATCATTCCGGGTCTGGGTGTGCTGCCGCTCATCGGCTGGGTGGCCGATCAGTTCACGATTCGCATCGGCATGTTGGTGATGATTCCGCTGTTCATCATCGGCGGTCTCATTCAGCGTTCGATCGGCAACGTGATCATGGACGACATCTCCCAGGTCTGGCAGTCAGCCGCGGCACGATCCGAAGCTCTCTACGAGCGCCAGCGCGGCCGCTCGAAATTGTTGGTCTTGCGGTCGGTACATGCCGGATACGACGGCCGCATGGTGCTCCATGGCGTCGACATCGATGTCGACGAAGGCGAGATCATCGCTTTGCTGGGCACCAATGGTGCCGGCAAGAGCACACTGCTCAAGGCGATCAGCGGTGCAGTGGAGGCCGACCGCGGTGCGATCATCTTCGATGGGCGCGACATCACGCACGCCCCGCCGCACGAGATCGCTGCCATGGGCATCGTGCAGATGCCCGGGGGCGCAGGTGTGTTCGGCTCACTGACCGTGCGCGAAAACCTGGCTCTGGCTGGATGGACGCAGAAGCGTGGCTCAGAAGACGCCGCTCGAGCCCGTGAGGACGTTCTCGAGATGTTCCCGATTCTTGTGACCCGACTCGATGAGCCCGCAGCAAATCTGTCCGGTGGACAGCAGCAGATGCTGGCTCTCGGTATGAGCTTCATCATGCGACCGCGCATCTTGATGATCGATGAGCTGTCGTTGGGTCTCGCGCCTGTGATTGTCGGCCAGATGTTGCCAGTCATCGAACGTCTGTCGGCTGAAGGTGTCGCGGTGATCCTCGTCGAACAGAGTGTGAACGTCGCACTCACCATTGCCCATCGGGCGTATTTCATGGAACGCGGTGAGATTCGATTCTCCGGTGCCACCTCGGAGTTGTTGGATCGCCCTGACATTTTGCGTTCGGTGTTCCTGTCGGGTGCCTCGGGTGCCGAAATGTCGACGACTCCAGATGCAGGTCGAGGCCCGGGTTCTTCGTCGTATGCCAACGTCGCCCCATCGAGTGGCAGTGTCGTGTTACGCACGACGGATGTCGTGGCCGAGTTCGGGGGCATTCGTGCCGTCGATCGCCTGTCTCTTGAGGTTCGTTCACGCGAGATCGTGGGCATCATCGGGCCGAACGGTGCCGGCAAGACGACACTGTTCGACATCATTTCTGGTTTCACGCCGTCGAATGAGGGGTCGATCCACATCGATGACGTCGACGTCACCTCTGCGTCGCCGAATGCGCGTGCCCTGGCCGGTCTGGGTAGGTCCTTCCAGGATGCCCGTCTCTTCCCGGAGTTGACGGTGCGAGAGACATTGTCAGTTGCCCTCGAGAGGTGGGTGACCAACAAGAGCACCTTGGCGGCGGCGCTGCACCTTCCCCCCGTGTTCGATGCCGAATCAGCGATTCGCGAGCGCACACAGGAGTTGATCGAACTGTTGGGCTTGGGCGATGTCGAACGCACATTCATCCGTGAACTCTCGACGGGAACGAGACGCATCGTGGACTTGGCATGTCTGGTTGCGCATCGGCCGAGTGTGATCCTGCTCGATGAGCCATCATCGGGTCTCGCCCAACGCGAGGTCGAGGCACTCGCTCCTGTCGTCGAGCGTTTACGCACAGATATGGGTGCAGCGCTCGTGATCATCGAACACGACATCCCATTCATTTCGTCGGTGTCGGATCGCCTGGTCGCTCTCGATCAGGGTCGTGTCATCGCTGATGGCAGACCGGGTGACGTTCTCGCCCATCCGGTCGTCATCGAGTCATATCTCGGCACGTCCAGTGCCGCAATCGCCCGTTCCGGGCAAAGGGGGTAGAGATGCAACCTGCAAGCAGCACGAGTCCAGGGGCCAAGAGTTCCGGTGCTCTCAAAAAATGGGGTCCGATCGCAGCGATCGCAGCAATAGTTGCTGTCGTTGTGATCGTGATCGCCACATCGGGTGGTGGTGACTCCGGTGACGGTGACGCCGTCGATCCCGGTGGCACGACGACTGAGACCGTCACGCCAGACACCGCGGGTGATGGATCGTGGGCGTATCCACTGTCGTATCCGCAGGCCGAAGAATTGGGTGTCGAGGACTCCATCGAATGGGGTGAGCGCTGTGACACCGAACGCGGACGTCTCGCAGTTGTCGACTTCTTTGCGCCGTTCTGCATGGCTCCGTTCGAAGGAGACAACGGCGGAGCGACGAGCACCGGAGTCACGGCTGACGCGATCACGATTGTGCACTATCAGGGTCCGGATAACGACCCGATCATCGCCTACATCACCGATGCCGTTGCTGTCGATGACACCAATGCACAAGAGTTCGACACCGTTGCCAACCTGCTTCCGTATTACGAACAGTTCTACGAGTTCTACGGACGCACGGTGGAGATCGTGCGCTATGAGAGCACAGGACTGGCAACCGATGAAGTGACGGCTCGTGCCGATGCTCAGCGCATCGCCGAGGAATACAAGCCGTTCGCCGTCATCGGGGGACCGGCATTGACCAACGCGTTTGCCGATGAACTTGCGGCTCGCAACGTCACGTGTATCTCATGTGGTAGTGGTAGCCAGGAGTGGTACGCAGAGCGTGATCCGTACGTATGGGGGATCGATGGCGGAACGGCTCAGAAACAGGTGCACGTTGCCGAGTTCATCGGTAAACAGCTAGCTGGCAAGCCGGCGGTCCACGCAGGAGACGACTTCGTCGATACTGAGCGAAAGTTCGGCTACATCTACGTCGAGAGCAGCGCCGAGTCGAAGATTCTCGCCGATCAGATGGTGGAACGCCTCGATGCCGTCGGTGCACGTCCTGCCGAGGTACTGCCGTACGTTCTCGACCCGGGCAGTATTCAGCAGACTGCATCGCAGATCATTGCCAAGTTGAAGGCGTCCGGCGTGACGACGGTGATCCTTGCAACGGACCCAGTGGCCCCACGTGACTTCACACGTGAAGCGACTGCTCAGGAGTACTTCCCGGAGTGGATCGTCGCTGCAGCCACGCTCACCGATACCACGGCGTTCGGTCGTTCCTACGACCAACAGCAGTGGGCACATGCCTTCGGTGTCACGAGTTTGGCCGTGCGGTTGAACCCAGACATCAGCGGCATCTACTCGGTGTACAAGTGGTTCACCGGGCAAGAGCCACCGGCTAGCGACTCGATGGCCGTGTTCATGCCGCCGTTCCAGTTGCTGTTCTCGGGATTGCAAAGCACCGGCCCGAATCTGACGCCGGACACCTTCGCAACGGCGATTCGCAGTTTCCAGACCGACAAGGCGATCAGCCAGCCATGGTTGAGCTGGGGCGATCACGACATCTGGGATGAACCGGACTACAACGGTATCGACGATGCCACAGTGTTCTGGTGGGATGCCGAAGCCGAGGGAGCTGATGAAATCCGCAAGGTCGGCAAGGGCATGATCGTCTATGTGGACGGTGGCAAGCGGTATTTGCCTGGTGAGTGGGGAACGGAGGATCGACTGTTCGTACGCGATGGTGGTGTGTCGATCTACGACACGCCGCCAGCAGGCGAGGAGCCGCCGAGTTACCCGAGCCCAGCAGGCTGATTTCGAAGTACGTCGTTGATGGGTCCGCACTCCCCATGGGGTGCGGACCCAGACGCGTTCAGGGGCTGCTCAATGCGAGCAATCTGCGTGTGATGCGTTCCAAATCGTCGACTGTGTATTCACACAGACCATGCGGTCCGTCGAACCGGCCGTGGACCACACGTCGCCATCGCTCGGGAATCGCGTCGATGCCGTAGCGCGCGCCGGCAAGCGCACCTGCCACACATCCAACGGTGTCGGCATCATCACCAAGATCGACCGCTGCAATCACGGCATCTTCAAAAGACGATGTCGTGCGCACGGCCCAGACGGCCTGTGCGAGGCAGCCCCACACTGATCCGTTGGATTCGTGCGGATTCTTCGGTGACCAGGAGGGGGAGAGCAGAGTGTGGAAGCGATCCTGATAGTCGGTGTCGACATCGGCAATCAGACCGTCGAGCGCCTCGAGCGCGTCATCACCGTCGATGTACATCCGGCACATCTCCACGTTGATCCAAGCCCCCCATCCTGATGCTGGATGGGGGTGAGTGAGTGCCGATTGGCGTAGCACGATGTTGCGCACGAACTCACGTGGCTCATGGAGGAACGGCACAGCCTGCACGAACGACCGCATCAATGCTCCATTCGCCGCAGATCCGCGTGAATCCATGCGCACATCGCTCCAATGTTCGAGACTCAAGGACGCTGACGTCGTCGAGCCCACATCGGGTGCGGTTTCGGCCCATGTGGTGAACCAACGCCAGGTGACATCTGGATCGAATCCGCCAGCTTGGAGGATCGATTCCGCGAGGGCGAGCGCCATCTGTGTGTCGTCGGTGAATTCACCGGGTTCCCAGCCGAGATATCCGCCGCCGATCATTTCGCCCGAACCGTGGAGCACTGGTTCGGGGAACGTGGTGCGATACAGACCCCCTGGCTTGAACTCGAAGGGCGCACCGAGGGCGTCACCGACCGCGGCTCCGATCACCATGCCGATCGCCCGGCTCTCAATTTCGGATTGCGCCATCGATCTTTGACCCCTCGATCGTCTCAGTGCGTGCGGCGCTGTTCGACCTCGCTGAGCACCCTAAACCAAGGGATCATGGAAGTTCGGGTGGCAGCAGGGTCACTCGAAGCAGGCGTTGGTGGCGCCGATGGCAACCAGGCCGGCCTTGTCGCCTTCACCCCAGGTGAGATTGAACACGCCATCTTGCTCCTGGTGAGAGTCGGTGTACATGATCTGCGCGCCGTGCTCCTCGGTTGGAATGTTGGCGGAGAGCATGTCGTTCTCGTTCAGTTCCTGCAGACCCAGAGCCTTGCCGAGCACGGTCTTCAACCAGCGCTTGCCGGCTTCGTCGATACCGACGTCACGGCTGTCGCCAGCCAACTTGGCGCCCTCTTGGAAGTGGATCGCAAACCCGTTGGAGTTCTCGAAGTGCTGATAGTTGACGATCTGCAACCAACCGTCTGTCGTGGCGCCGAACACGCTGGCATCGTCCACGTACTCGTTCTCACGACCAGGGAAACCGGTGGCACCGAAGTGGAAGACGATCACGTTCGTCTCGGCCAATGCAGGGTCGAGGCCCAGATCGGTGATGCCGCCGTACTCGATTTCGAATCCGGTGATCCCAGCGAGTTCCTGTGCGTACTCGGTGAACAGCTCACCAATCTGAGCAGCCACATCGACGTCTGTGTAGGGCGCGGCTTCGTCTTGCATGTTGCCAGGATTCAGCAAGATGCGAATCGGACCCGTACACGCGTCGAAGCGCATCGACTGTCCTTCTCCATCGGTGGCGAGGGTGTACAGCGTGCTGGGGTCAGTAGGCCCAGAAGGAGCGCTGTCGGAGGTGGGCTCGCCCATGTCGGCAACCGGGGTCGTCTCTGCTGCAGGTTCACTGTCACTCGAGGACGAACAAGCCCCGAGGACCATTGACACCGTTGCAATGCTCGCTACTGCTATACGTGCACGAACTCGCTTCATCTCTGCCTCCATGGAAATCGAATGATTCAGAAAAATCTAGTTGGCTCGTGAATCAAGGTGTATGGCAGGTCCCGTGACATGTATTTGGTCGATGAGCAGACTGCTGGAATCCTGCTGATGACTGCGACGTCAGTGGCCACCCTTGACGACATATCCGAGCGAGCGCAAATGTTCAGCCCATTCCGCTTCTGCTCGCTTGGCCGTCTGTTTGTCGTACAACTTGCCGACCGGCGCCAAGTCCATCCGCAATGTCTTGCCATACTTGGCAACGACGGGGGAAGCGAGCCGTCGATTCTTCGCTCCGCGGGCCTTCGACTTGTGCTGTTTGAAGCGTTCTTCAGGTGTGAGCGACGTTTCGCCGACGTAGACGACACCGAGACCCGGATCCTTGACCGCAGCTGGATCCAACTCGATCACGTACACACACCATGTATAGGTGTCGCAATTGACTGTGAAACCTTTGCTTTGCAGGTTCTGAACAGTTTCGCGACGAATGGCGCGAGCCCGTG
>JAULYE010000057.1:0-3178 GCA_032118015.1 Ilumatobacteraceae bacterium
AACCGCTCGCGGTCCAAGACCGCGTCGGGTTCTCCACATCCCAGCAATGTCGACAGCTGTGATCTTTCTTGCCGCCACCAGTTGATGGAGTTCGACTCCGGTTGGAAGCCCGGTTCGGACACAGTCGGGATCTGCCCACATGGCGATCGCAGTGCACATGTTGCGCAGTGCGTCCAGAGAAATGCCATCGGTTTCGTCATCGTCTGCATCGACGATCACCGAGCACACCGCAGGCAGGCTCATCCGATCCTGTGCCATGACAATTGCTGTCGCCGCACCACGTTCAACTGCACGCAACACCGGCGAATGCCGAACGAGCAGCGAGCTGTCACAGATGATGGCAACTGCAGGGTGTCGCGCGTCGAATATGTCGAAGAGCTGATCATGTGACGTCGGTGGAGCAGTTCCATTGGATGCCGTGTGTCCGTCATCGGCGACGTGGTGCGGTAGGGAGCGCAACACATCCCAAGTCGACGTCGTATCTCTGATCACCACCAGACTCCAGTCCGATGGCCCGACCTGCGCAGCCAATCGCGTGATCATCGCTGCCACGGCCTTGGTAGCTGCTCGTCCATGAACACCGACGACCGTGCCAGGAGAGACATCGACGAGTACAGGGATGTCATCGAGAGCGACCACTGGTGCCCCATCGACGACGGTGATCGCACGTGACCCGTAGCCGATCGACACCTGCTCGAGAGCACGCCGCTGCCAGAACATCTCACCACCGCTCAGCACTGCATCTCGGATCTCGATCATGGAGGGATGCGCCTTCCGTCGTAATCGGGCGAGTTGATGCGCGTGACGACGGCATTCCTCAGCGAAGACCTGTTCGATCTCCTCGACACGTTCGCGCCATATGCGCCGCTTTCGGCGCTGCCGAAGGAGCCGCACGAGCCACGACACCCCCGTGACTGCTCCGGTGACGACGGAAAACAACGCGAAGTGCCAGTACCCCGACAGAGATGCGACGACGACACCGCCGACCATGCCAGTGACGATCGCATTCCACGCAGGTGGCGTCGCTCGCAGTGGTTCATCTTCGATCGCTGCCCGCACAGGGGGATCGGGCCGATTCAGGTGCTCGTGAGGGGCTCGATGAAACGTCCGCAGCACGGAACGTTCGACATCACATCCTCGATCATCGAGCCGGGTTGTATCCATACCCAGCTCGATTCGGCTGAGGCCCTCAGAGGACGACTCTGACGCTGACGGTCTCACTCGTGGTCTCACCGGTCTCCTCACCGAGAGATCGCAGTGAGGCGATCGGTGAGATCGGCGTGGAGTAGTTCCACAATGGAATCGACACGTATCTCGACACAACAGCACACTCCACGATCGAAGGAACAGCGATCTGGAACTTCACGGCACGCCGCATCGATCGTGACGCGATTGAGCCAGGAGTGGACTCGCATCGCTCGTCGACCGCACGCCATTGCTACAGCAAACCATTGGAATCTCCCCGGGGGACCCGTGGATCATCTCGATGTCGTTCTGGAACGATGTGGATTCGATCAACCGGGCAATGAAAACTGCCATGACGAATACCTCAGCTCTCTGACGAGCATCGCATCACATGATGATCTCGCCGCGCGCATCATCCTGCAACGCATCCTTCCCGGACTCGTCACGATTGCAGTTCGTCGTGCTCCGATCACACCCAACGGTCTTGCCGGAGCTTTCGATCTCGTTGTCTCAGCTGCATGGCTCGTGATTCGCCAGTTCCCCATCGATCGCCGACCGCGACGCGTTGCTGCAAACCTGCTGATGGACATCGAGTACCTGGCCTTCGTGCGCGAGACCCGCCTCAAGTCGCATCGCAACGAGAACTCCCTGCATCCTGATGCAATGCTCGGGATCGAAGCCGGCCGCCTGCACGCGGGTGACCAACCACGCGATCCGATCAGCGACGAGACAGCACTCGAACTCCTTCTACATTCCTTTGCATCTGCAGGACTGTCCGAGCGTGACCTCCAGATGCTTCGCGCAGTCGGTCATGACATCAACTCGAATGAGGCGTCGGGTGTTCTCGGACTCTCGCCCCGATCAGTTCGCAACCGGCGAGAGAACGCTCTGGAGCGTGCGCTCGCACTGCTCAAAACTCATGACGAGCACGACGAATGAACATCACGATCAGGCCGTCACAGATCAGGAAGATCGTCGTATCCGGGATCGCCTGGCATCAACAACGCATCCATCGTGCCGTCGGGTTTCAGGCGAACCTTCGGAAGCACCCGAACCGGCTCACGAATCGAGCCAGCCGATTTCAGAACCGACGCCACCGAGTCGTGATCTGCGAGAAACTGCAAGTTGACCGTGGTCGGTGGCAACATCAGCAGTTCACCACGCCGTGATCGTGTCAAAGCAGTAGAGGGTGTGACCCACAGACTGTCATCGAGCTCTTTGTCATCGTGCAGCGGCTCCTGTTCTTCAGGGGTTGCTGTCACGAAAAAGCGCGTGTCGAAGCGACGAATCTCACCGAATGGAGTCACCCAGTGCGACACCCATTGCAGTGCATCGATCGAGGGAATCAAACCCTCGTCATCGAGCACTCTCGTCATACTGCACCGGCCTTCGTGCACGTCGTGCCTGTATCTGGTGAAGCGCTCAGCCAGGTCCGGATCGTCGAAGCGCAGGTACGAACCGGTTTCATTGCACGCAAGCAGGACACCCGCTTCTTCGAAGCATTCACGTATCGCGGCAATCTCATACGACGAATCTTCGGCATCGACTGCACCACCTGGGAATACATACATTCCGCCAGCGAAAGCCGCCTTGGTCGTTCGACGCATCATGAAGACTTCGATTCCATCAGCATCGGTGTCGCGAATGAGCATCACCGTGGCTGCCGGCTTGACGGGCACTGTCGCTGGATCGAAGTCAGGTCTACTCACGAAGCGAGTATTGCCCGAGCACGTGCTGCTACGGAATTCGGGAGGGAATTCGAGACGGAATTCGAGATCAAATACCGGGCATCGGGCCAGTCAGGAGTCAGGCACAGACGTTTTCCAACCGACCTCGGCAAGATCCGAGGGCCGGAACCAACTCACGGGCAGGCGACGGCAATGGAGTTGATGGACGGCAAGATCCAAAGTTTCATGCGGTGGCGTACACAAAGCTCGTGACACGATGGCTCGAGCCACAATCGATGCCGAGTCCTTGAGGTCCACCAGTGGAC
>JAULYE010000058.1:0-2988 GCA_032118015.1 Ilumatobacteraceae bacterium
CCTCGAGCGGAGTTTCACACACTCTCGCTGATCGCCTCATCGACGTCGCCAAGAACAACGGAAAGCTGGAGGATCCAGTCATCCGACAGGAATTGATGAAGCTCTACAGCGAAGAGACGACGAAGTCGCTCGTTGCGATGCGCACGCGAGCGGAGATGAAGGCCGGCAAGGTGCCTGGTCCTGGTGGTTCGCTCGGCAAGCTGCACGGAGCAAAAATCGCGAAATTCAGCCGAACGCTGATCAACCGTCTTGTCGGTCCCGACACCGACGCATGGGAAGGTACCGGTCGCGGAGAGAACTGGGGTCGTTACATACTCACGAGCTTCCAGTCGAGCATCGCTGGTGGAACCGACGAAATCCAGAAGAACATCATCGGTGACCGCGTCCTCGGGTTGCCCCGTGAGCCCATGGTGGACAAGGACCTGCCATTCCGTGATCTGAAAGTCGGAACACAGCGCTGACCGATTCACGAATTGCCAATCCGATGAAGGTCACCCAGATCTGGACGTATCCGGTGAAGTCGATGGTGGGATCGATGGTCGATTCGTGCACCATCGATGCACTCGGAATCCAGGGAGATCGACAATGGGCTGTTCGAGATCTCGACAACGGTGGCATTCGTGGGGCCAAAAAGCTTGGCGAGTTGATGCGTTTGTCAGCGCGATTCGTCAATGGTGGACATGTGGAGATATCGACGCCACAGGGTGGTGTCGCTCGCTCTGATGACCCCGCTGTGCACGGTTTCATCAGTTCGGTCATCGGCGCGAACGTCCAACTCGAGAGTCTCAGGCCAGCATCGGACCTCGACCATTTTCGTCGCGGGCGACCGGATTCCGATGACGTGATGGAGGAGTTGCGTGCTGTCTTTGGTCGTGACGAAGACGAACCTCTTCCAGACTTCAGTGTCTTTCCACCAGAGGTGATCGAGTTCGAATCTCCTCCGGGGACCTACTACGACTGTTGGCCGTTGATGATCATGTCCACGTCTGCGATGGCCGCTCTGCGTCGAGCTTTGCCAGAGGCAGTAGTCGATGAACGAAGGTTCCGGCCCAGTCTGGTGATCGACACCGGGGACGAGCCAGGTCATCCGGAATTCACCTGGTCAGGCCGACGCGCAACGTTGGGAGAGTGCGAACTCGAGATCTTGTCACCGTGCCCGCGCTGTGTCATGGTGACACGCGCTGTTGGCGCAGATGTTCCGGCAGACCGGAGCATCTTGCGTCACATCGTGCGCGAACTCGATCAGAACCTTGGTGTGTACGCGCGGGTCACGAAGGCTGGCAGCGTTCGCGTTGGCGATGAGGTGACGCTCCTGCCCTGATGGCTCGTCTGTCGGCACTGATCACGACGGAAGAGTGTCAGTCAGTTTCGGTAGGACGTGAGGCCAGGATGAGCGCAGGCCGGGATGGAGGTCGTACGCCTCGACATCGTCGAGTGGTACCCATCGGACTTCATCTGACTCGTAGTTCGCCTCGTATGCCCCGACATCTCCGGTGACGTGGGCGATCACAGTGTCGTAGCGCCAATTGCCGTGGTCATCGGAGTACAGATCCTTGATGTCCAGAAAGCGCGGATCGATCCCGGCCTCTTCATAGGCCTCACGCACTGCGGCTTCGATCGAGCTCTCGTGTGAGTCGAGAGCTCCACCTGGAATCGCCCATGTTCCACCACCATGGGTCCATGCGGCACGCAATTGAAGCAAAACATGCGGTTTCGTACCGAGGTCGAAGCGAACCATGAGAAGCCCCGCCGCACCGAATAGCCCCCAATGGCGAAAACCGCAGTTGCAAAAGACCCAGCCGTCCCCGTCACGAAAACCCATTCACCGATGTTGCCACGAATGAGTCCGAGTGTGCAGATCGTTCGGTCACACCGAAGCAGGTCGGCGTTCGTCCAATCGAGGGATCCCAGACGTCCATCGCTGAGGTCCTGCAAGGATCAGCCCGGTGACGACGAGAGCAACCATCACGATGGCTGTGACGAAGAACGCGCTCGCACGACCATGACTGTCATACGTCCAACCGGCCAGTGATGCAGCAATCCCGCCCATCAGGGTCTGAAGACCTCCGAGGAGACCTTGAGCTCCTGCTTGACGTTCGGCTGGAGCCGAGATGCCGACTGCGATTCCAGCACTGGTGACCGACAGACCGTCGCTGATGGTGTGGATCAAGAAGACTCCCAGCATCAAACTCGGCCCAGGAAGAATTCCGTACAAAGACATGAAGAGTGCACCGAACAACATGCCGATGGCGCCAACCTTGTACGGCCCGACACGTTGGGCCAGGCGACCACCGAGCGGGCCGAGGATGATCATCGGAAGTACGAACAAGCTCACACCGGCATTTGCCATCCATGTTGGCGCTTCGAGATCGTCCATCATGATCGCCCACAGCGAATCGAATGTGCCGATCATCAGGTACAGAGCCAGTCCGATCATGACTGCACCAGCGACGGGTGGAATTCTGAGCAAGTCGAAGGCGAATCGCTCCACTGGCCTGTCCTGATGTGCAGTTTCAGGAACCTCGACTCGACTGAGAATGACGGCCACAGCAACAACAGCGAGTGCAATCAGAAGAAATGGTGCTTCGATGCCGAGCGGCCCGACAGTCAATGCGGAAATCATCGGACCAATCGCAAAACCGGCAACGTCGACGCTCAGGAGACGCCCCATGTTCGTTCCGAGATGTTCCGGGTCGGCAACAATGACAATTCGACGCAGTGCCGGCAGAGCCATGCCGGCGCCGATGCCCATCACGATGCGACTCACGAGCAGAACCGACAACGTCGAGCCGAACCCCATGCCGAGGCAGCCGACAACAGTCAGGGTGAAACCCAGGACGAGCAACTGTTTGGCCCGACCACGATCTGCGAGTGGGGCGATGATGACTTGGCTGATGAAGGAAGCAAAGAAACCTACGGCGACGACGAAGCCCAAACCGGATTCAGCAATGCCGTATTCGTTTCGATAGTCGTCGAGCATCGTGAACA
>JAULYE010000059.1:0-2471 GCA_032118015.1 Ilumatobacteraceae bacterium
CTGCAAGGATCACTTTGCGCCCACGTAGTGACGACAAGCGAAATGGCTCACCGTCGAAAGTGCGCAGCTCGGGATCTGGTGCAACCACAGTTGTCAGAGCATGACCGCTGAAGGATGCCGACCCGAGCGCCTCGACACCATGTGTCTCGTCACGCACGATCGGCATGCCGAGGACCTGTGCGGCGCGTGCGATATCGACACGACCCTGTGCGGTGAGAGCACCAGGGGCCGGTACACAGATGTCGCCTTGGCACATGCCTTCGGGTTTGGCCTCCCAGCCTGTGGCATCCGCGAAATCCGACGGGGTGCAAGTGGGCTCGGTGATGATCATTGGTTCAGTCTGTCACTTGTTGATGGTGTGGCTGTGACGCTGGGAAAGCACGCCGACCGTCATGGTTCCGACTCAGCGACGGCTTGCGGCCTCTGCGAGTTCGTGCGGACCAGACGCCGGGTAGCCCTTGTGTGTCTGTACGGCTTGTGACCATGGGGTCAGCAGTGCGAGCAGACGATCGAGATCGTCACCCATGGTGGTGAGGGTGCCGCGCATTTGATCATCAGTGGCACGCTCGACGTTCTCGCGAGCTTCGCGCCCGGCTGGAGTGAACGCTCCGTCGGAAATGAGCCCACGACTCGTCAGTCTGTCGATGCCAGCGCGGTAGTCGTCCTCGCTCCAGCCGCGCGTGCGGCTGTACGACTTGAGGGGGAGACCCCAGAACAACTCGGTCATCAGACCGATTTCGGTGGCGTCGAATCCGGCAGAAATCCAGGCTGCGGTGTGTGCATCGCCGCGGTACTCGCGCAGCATGTCACCGAAATGCCAGCAGGCCGCAAGTGCATCATCGGGAACGGACTGGCTGAGAGTTCCCGCGAACAACGGTCGCCCTTCGGGCCGCAATACGCCGACTGCGCGTTCGAGAATCCCACGTGCCTTGTCGACGCCAGCGGGATGCGCGCCGAGAATGCGCTGGATTTGAGCGACCGCACCGTCACGACGTGCTGTACACACAGTCGCGGCATTGGTGATCGCCCAACCAGCGGTAACCGCAGGAATCACGACAACCGGATTGAACACGGCAAACGCCGCAGCGACGAGCTCGCCAGGAACCTGTCCCATGAGCGAACCCCGGCTCGTGAAGTACGAGACCATCTCGGGCATAGCGACACCGTTCATCTCACCCGGGCTCGCCGCAAATCCAAGAGCGACATACCGCTGATGACATTCAGGCGAGAAGTACACCTGGCCGACGAAGGGCTCGAGTGCGCCGCCGAGAGCGCGGGCTTTGGCAGAGAGTTCTTCTGTGTTCACAGGTTCACCATAAGACACGGCCTGCCTAGACTTTCGACGGAGATGTCGGAGGACTCGTGACGGTTGAAATCAGTATCTGTGAGGCCGTCGACGATGATGTTCTCGAGGCATTTGCTCGACTGATCCCACAGCTGTCATCGTCGAATCCGGCACCAGATGCAGACGCTCTCAGCCAGATCGTCGCTCATGAAGCTGCGACTTTGTTCTTGGCGCGACTCGATGGTCGCATTGTTGGATCGCTGACACTTGCTGTGTTCCCGATTCCAACAGGTGTGCGCGCCTGGATCGAGGACGTGGTGGTGGATGAGTCCGCTCGCGGTCACGGTGTCGGAGAGGCACTCAATCGAGCAGCTCTCGAACGAGCGCGATCACTCGGTGCGATCACAGTCGATCTCACATCTCGTCCGAGTCGTGAAGCAGCGAATCGGCTCTACAAGCGTTTGGGTTTCGTCGAGCGCTCGACCAATGTGTATCGGTTCGACCTGTAGGCGTCCGGTGGACCATGAGGTGCATAGCGGCAGTTCTGGGCGCGGTGGCGGGCTTGCTACGGTTTCAGCGCGAACCGATCAGGCGCCATGGGAGGCCGTGGCTTTCGCCTTTTGCTCGAGTGACCGCAAGACGCAGAACTCGTTCCCTTCAGGGTCGGCCATGACGACCCATGTGACGTCAATTTGTCCGATCTCAATCCGCCGAGCCCCCAGACTTTCGAGCCGCTCGACCTCTGCCTGCTGATCGTCGGGCCGCAGATCGAAATGCACTCGGTTCTTGGTGCTCTTGTGGTCGCGGGACGGCATCAGGCCGAGTCGCCGGCCAGACCCGTCTGGCGCTACGAGCAGATGTCCTCCCGACGATCCCGTCCAGACGTGTTGAAGGTCGAGCGCCTGACACCAGAAGGACGTCATCAGATCGAGGTCAACGCAATCGATGAGGACACAGTCAAGGCTGAGCGCCATCGAGGGAATTTAGCAGGCGATGTCGACGAGATCTGCCCGGTTCGTCCACCGCTGAAGATGCGTCGCGAGCGTCGAGTGCCCTGTGTGTGCGCTATTGGCAATTGGTTCTGGTTCGACGGTAGGCGTGATCTGCGATCATGATCTGACTTCAAACTCGAACGGCATGCCGTAGAATTCAACCTGTGGATGCGCTCTCACCTGCATCGAGTTCG
>JAULYE010000060.1:0-3503 GCA_032118015.1 Ilumatobacteraceae bacterium
CCGAGTCCGCCAGGGCTCCATCCATGATGCGGAGGCGCTCTGCCAACATGCGCACGACACCGCGCAGCATCTTGGGGTTGGTGTCGAGAAGCTCGCCCACAGGCTCGTAGGGGATCTCGAGCACTTCGCTGGGCTCGATGGCTCGGG
Organism: Ilumatobacteraceae bacterium; assembly: GCA_032118015.1. GTDB lineage: Bacteria > Actinomycetota > Acidimicrobiia > Acidimicrobiales > Ilumatobacteraceae > Casp-actino8. The sequence goes on from JAULYE010000060.1 coordinate 148, forward strand.
CCATGGCCGAACGAGGTCCGGAGTCGAGAAGGCCCATCTCACCGAACAGGTCGCCGGCTTCCATGAGGGCAACCATGCTCTCGCGCTTGTCGAGTTCGCTGGCAATGGCAATGGCCACTCGACCGGTGAGCACGATGTACATCGACTCGGCATCTTCGCCGGCTTCGAAGAGATGATCACCGCGCGACAAGATGCGCTTGCGTCCCTTGGCAGCAATGGCCACGAGAGCCTCGGCGGGCGCGTCGCCGAAAAAGTCGGTCTTCTGGAGGACGTCTTCGTAAGCCATTACGAGGACACGGTACTACCCTCAAAGCCCATGTCCGATGTCCAGCCCGATGGTTCGTCGACGGAACATGATCCGCAAATCTGGACGATTGTCGTTGCTGGAGGTTCGGGTCGACGATTCGGGTCGATGAAGCAGTTCGAAGATCTCGGAGGTCGCCGCGTCATCGATCATGCTGTGGCTCGAGCTGCGTTGTGCAGCGATGCTGTCGTGGTCGTCGTTCCGGATGAAGACCTGTCGGATGAAACGGAACGGATGCGCCTCCACGAGGATCGCAGCACACGGGTCATCGTCGTCGCAGGCGGACCGACCCGTACGGCAAGTGTCCGTCAGGGGCTGCAGGCGGTCGGTCCCCAAGCCGACATTGTGCTCGTACACGATGCTGCTCGCCCTTTTGCCTCGATAGCGCTGTTCGAATCGGTGATCCACGCTGTGCGATCGGGTGCCGATGGAGCGATTCCCGGTCTGCCGATGGTCGACACCGTCAAGGTGATCGAGGTACGCAATGTCGAGCGAATTGGTGCTGTCGTACCTCTCGTCGTGTCGACGCCTGATCGGGCAACGCTGGTATCCGTTCAGACACCACAAGGTTTTCGCGCTGACGTACTCCGGCGGGCATATGAAACTGAGGTCGACAGCACCGACGACTCCGTGTTGGTCGAAGGAATCAGCGGTACGGTCGTCGTTGTGCCCGGTGAAACCGATAATCGCAAGATCACGCACATCGAGGACCTCGCATGGGCGCGCAGCGTTCTCGTTCAGGTGGACAGCATTCCTCCGGGATCGGAATCGTCATGAACGGATGGCAGCACATCCAAGACATGCGTGTCGGCCAGGGCTTCGATGTGCATCGGTTCAGCGATGACCCCGATCGACCTCTCGTTCTCGGCGGTGTCCGTATCGACGGAACACCAGGTCTTGTCGGTCACAGCGATGCCGATGTCGTCGCCCATGCATGTGCCGATGCCCTTCTCGGAGCGGCGGGTCTGGGAGACATCGGTGAGCATTTCCCCGACACCGATCCGGTGTGGAAGGGTGCCGATTCACTGCGTATCCTCGAGCAAGTCGCATCGATGGTGCGTGCCCAGGGTTGGCACATCGGCAACGTCGACTGCAGCGTGGTGTGTGAGATCCCCAAACTTGCTCCGCATCGTTCTGAGATGCAAGAACGGCTGAGTCGAGTAGCTGGTGCTGCCATCACAGTCAAAGGACGACGTGCCGAAGGACTCGGCGCACTGGGGCGTCGTGAAGGAATTGCGTGTTGGTCGAGTGCAGTGATCTACCGCATCGAGGATCGAGGAGAAGTCTGATGGCAGCGCGCAAGAAGAGTGCAGGTCCGCGTCAAGCTGCGGCACGACCGTCGAGCAAAGCCGGCAAGCGCACCGAACTGCCCGCGTCGCGCGGCGCAGGTCGAACCGGTCGAGTCAAGCCGACGACGAAGAGCTCCCGTGGTGGTTCATCCGGAGGCGGATCGAAGCGGGTCGGTGGCGAAGCACTCGGGGCAACGGCACCGACCAAGCGCGCCGGTCCGATCAAGCCTGGTCGACCAGCTGGTCGCGGAACGGGACGAGAAGCCACGAAAGAGCGCGGTGATGATCTCGGAGGCACACAGGTCGAAGGTCGTCAGGCGGTACGTGAACTTCTCATCGCTGGTCGTCGTCGGGCATACGAGATCTGGATTGCTGGCGACTCCGATCCGAGTGAGGTTCTCGACGACATCCGCGACATTGCGCGGGTCAACCGCGTTCCTGTGGTCGAGGTGAGCCGGCGCAAATTGGATGCGACGGCACGCAGCGAGGCTCCTCAGGGAGTTCTGGCTCACGCAGCGCCACTTCCGGCTGTTCCCTTCGACAGTTTGCTGGCGCAAAAGTCTGGGAAGCCGCCGTTCCTCGTGGCAGTCGACGGCGTCACCGACCCGGGCAACCTTGGGGCGTTGTTGCGGTGTTGTGATGGCGCAGGCGTCACCGGAGTGGTACTGCCGCGTCATCGCAGTGTGCACATCACACCCACTGTGGCAAAGACCGCAGTCGGAGCCGTTGAGCACGTGCCGATGGCGGTCGTGGCTGGACTGCCGGCTGCGCTGGCGAAGATGAAACAAGAAGGCATCTGGATTGTTGGGCTCGATGATGCAGCCGAGTCCTCGTTGTTCGATCTCGAGACGCTGGCGACAGATGCTGTGTGCCTCGTTCTCGGCTCCGAGGGCAGCGGGTTGTCGCGGCTCGTACGTGAGCGTTGCGATTTGATTGTCAGTATCCCGATGAGGGGCCGATTGAGTTCGCTGAACGTGTCGGCAGCAGCCGCACTGGCCACCTACGAAATCGCCCGGCATCGCCGCTGATCGCCACACGGTGAATGGGTGAACCTTGACGGAACGCTGACCCACGACCTCCAGGAAGATCTCGACGAGGCTCTGAGGCTCATCTCGCACTCTGAGCGGCTGCACGTCACGGCTCGAATGAGATCCCACTATCCTGTCAAGCCTTGCCGGGTTAGCTCAGTGGTAGAGCAACCGCCTTGTAAGCGGTAGGTCGTGGGTTCAATCCCCACACCCGGCTCACAGCAATTCGCGTACGCGCGCAACCAAGACATCGAACGCCGCATCGTTACGACCGCCCTCGGGGAAGATCACGTCTGCATGTCGCTTGCTCGGCTCGATGAACTGCATGTGGCTAGGCCGCACCGTCGTCAGATACTGAGCGATGATGCGATCGTGAGTGCGGCCACGCTCGGCGACATCGCGCTGCAGTCGGCGTGTCAAGCGGATGTCAGCATCGGTGTCGACGAAGATCTTCAAATCGAACAACTCGCGTAGCGGCTGATCGAACAGAGCAAGTATTCCTTCGAACACGACGATGCGAGCTGGGCTGATGAGAGCGACCTCGGTCGATCTGTTGTGCTGTGCGTAGTCGTAGACAGGAACTGGAACTGTTTTGCCCTGGAGGAGATCTGTCAACTGTCGGATCATCAAATCCCAGTCGAAAGCATCTGGATGGTCGTAATTTGCCTGAGCTCGCTCTTCGAACGGCTGGTGGGAACGCTCGATGTAATAGGCATCTTGTTTGATCAGCGCGAG
>JAULYE010000061.1:0-10786 GCA_032118015.1 Ilumatobacteraceae bacterium
AGATGGGAACGACCCAGCGCTCACACCGGCGACGACAAGTTCGTTTGCATCAGGGAATCTCTCAGCAAGCGCATTCAAAGCTGTCGAGCCATTGACGAATCCCTTGTGTTCGATCACGACACCGTTGCCGTAATCCTTGGTGATGTTGCCAGCGTGCACATCACCCGTGCAGTACGGAACAAAGACCATCGTGTAATCAGCCAAGGGATTGTCCGGATTGTCGAGGTCGAAGATGCCGTTCGCCTCTGAGAAACCACCGTCATAGCCGATGGCTTCTTTGTATTGACCGGCACCGGGCGCACATGTTTCGGCACTGAAACACGCACCACCGCCGTCGAGTAGGAACACGACCTTTTCCGGATTCGCTTCTCGCACGAAGTACGCCCACGGCGCTCCATCTGCGCACATGCAGTCAGCAGGAGCCTCGATGCGTTCCCACTGGTCAGCGAAAGTCGCTGGAGAGGAATTGGGGTCGGTTGAGACGGCAACATCGGTCGCAGATGTCATCGTTTCGACACTGACATCCGGGTTCTGAGTGGATTCCGAGGATCCTCCGCCACAGGCCGCCAAGAGTGCTGCTGACATCACCAACGCCAGAGACTGCAAACGCTGTCCTCGCAAAATCGACTTCATACCCCTGGTCGTCTTCATCGAATGTTGTCCTCTCCGTGCACAGAGATCAGAACGTCTCACTGCTGCATCGACGACTGTACGCAATGACAGAGATCCCTACTGCTATTGCAGGGCGATCCCTTTACCTGTGCATCCAGAGCTCAGTATCGGCACACTTGGACCATGACCGAAATGCTCTACCTTCGAGATGCACACCAGCGTACGTTCACAGCGACCGTGACCTCGATCGACGGATCATCCGTCGTCCTCGACGTCACCCACTTCTATCCCACCGGCGGCGGACAACCTCATGACACGGGAACGATCACATGGGCTGGTGGCTCGGCCCATGTCGTCGACGTGCGCAAAACAGGAGATGACGCCGTTCATGTACTCGAAGGAGATGTACCCGCAGTCGGAACTGAAGTTGTCGGAACGATCGACTGGGATCGTCGTCACGCACTGATGCGCACACACACCGCTCTCCACGTTCTGTGCGGTGTGATCTGGAACGAGTGGCGCGTCCCTGTCACCGGCGGCAACATGGAGCCATTGTCAGCCAGGATGGATTTCGAATTCGATCCACTGCCGGAAGGTTTCGCTACTCGAATCGAAGAGCTCGTCAACGCTGAACTTGCAGCCGATCGTCCCATCGAGGTCTCGTTCCTGCCGCGGTCGACAGCGGTCATGGACGAAGACCTGATCCGTACGAAGGTGTCGCTGATACCGGAGACCGTCAGTGAGATTCGCGTCGTCGACATCGTCGGGCTCGACAAACAAGCCGATGGTGGCACGCATGTGGCATCGACTGCTGACGTGGGTCGTATTCGCGTGCTCAAAGTCGAGAACAAAGGTAAAGGCAACAAGCGTGTCCGACTCGAGATCGTCGACTGATTCTCACCACCGGGCGCGACACTCCTCGGCGAACCCTTGAATGCCGCGCACCTCGTGACGACGGCCAGAGTCATCGACAATTGAACCGGTCCACGTGCCGAACACTTGGTGCGTCTCGCGCATCAGAACTTTGAGATCGAGTTTCGTGTGCTTGTCGAATGTCGGCGTCATCACGATGTCGATCTGGCCATCAGGGTCGACCACTCGCCAGGGCTTCATCGTGTCGTTCCAGTCGTAGGTCCATGTCAACTCACGTCCGATTTTCGAAAGCTTGCCATCTACGAAGATGCCGTTCTCAGTGAAGTCGGTTCCCTCGGTCCACTTGCCTCCGATTTGGATACCGATACGCGCACCGTCACTCGAGAAACCAGATCCTCCGCCCCAGTTCCATCGCGTGGAGAACGGCCACCGGCCACGACCGATGTCGAGAATGCCCCATGCCTCATCGGCGAATGTCCATGCTCTGTCACCGACGCGCATCGTGCCTGTCACCGGGCGCGCCTGGTGTTTCGAGGTGTACTGGAAGACACGATCACTCCAGGGAATGACGACGTTCAACGATTCCTGGCCAGCGGGCATGGTGATCACAGCATTCAACTCACCGGGCTCCCCCGACTTTTCCATCCACTGAACACGGATGTGCATATTGCGCTCATCGTCATCGAAGAGTTCACACGAATAGTTCTTTGCCTCCACATGCACAGGTCGTGATCCGAATCGCGACGGCAGATCGAACCCCTTGCCAGCGAACTTGATGATCTCGCGGCCACCCTCGGTGCCAGTGGCCAGGTCGTGCCACCAGATGTCGGACGTGCTGAGATAATCGATGTTCGCAACCACACCACTCACGAGCAGATCACCGGCTTGAATCGACCAATAGTCCCAGCGCTTGCGACGTCCCCACGGGCCGCGCATGTAGGTGTCGTGATAGGGCAAGCGTGACCAGCCGCGGGCATTGGGATTCAGTATCCGCTGGTTTGCTGCCGTCAGAGCAACATTCGACGTGATCTCGTGTTCATGTGTGGTCACGGTTCGACTGTATGTCGCACCGACTCGACGATTGCGCCCAGGACGGTTCGGGTCCAATGTGAATTCCCGACATCACCGTGGGTACGGTGGCGCCATGCGAACAGGAAGATGTTTATGCGGTGCGGTCACATTCGAGTTGTCAGGCGATCTGATCGCCACTGCGGTGTGCCACTGCGATCATTGTCAGCGCCAGAGTGGCGGAGCCTTCTCCGTGAACCTGATCGCCCATACCTCGCAGCTCACGATCAAGGGTGATCTGCAGACGTACAACGAGCGTGGAGAGCACGGAGACGACGTCTACGTTCGGCGCCGATTCTGCGGAGCGTGCGGCTCGCCGATCGTGTCCGAACTTGCCAAGACGGACGGTGTGATCGCGATCAAAGCTGGTGTTCTCGACGATCGATCCGATGTGAAGCCAATGGTCGAGGTCTGGTGCGTTGACCGTCAGCCCTGGGTGTCGCTGCCTGATATGGCACTCTCACTCGACCGGGAGTAACGAAGGTGCCGGCAGACCGAACTGCTTCAGATCTACCTGGGTCGTTCTGAACCACCTGGGACTTTGCGCAAACCGCCGTACAGACCACGAGTGACGAACGCCCCGTACAGCAGAGGTTCTGCCAAGAGACGCGGGATCCGCATGCGTCCGCCGGTCTTCATGACAACCGTGAGTCCCTCGCGCTGCAATCCGAGAATCGAACCCCACCTGTACCTCGGCGCCCGGAACTGTCTCCTCGGGGCTCGTTTGCGCACTGCACGCCGCACGTTGGCAACAACGACGCGATGACCCCAGTTGCGCGCCGAGCTGCGCAAGGGATCCGACGCGGCCACATCGCCGATGGCGAACACATTCGAGTTCCCCGGAACACGCAAGTGTCGATCGACCGTCACGAAGCCATGCTCATCGAGAACGTCCGTGGGAACGAATTCCGTGTGTGGGCGCACCTCTCCGACAGCCCACAGCACCGCATCGGCATGAAACGGTTGCTGGCCACTGACCCATGAGATCGGCTCGTGCGTGATGTGATCAGGTTGGTGGCCATCTGGCAGCTCAGCTCGGTGACCAGGATGGACGATCACGCCGTCGCGCATCAACGTCTTGGCTGCCCAACGTCGAGCAGAAGGTCGATGCTCGCGAAGCAATTCATCGCCAGGGTGGAACAGGTGCACGTCCCCAGAGTGACGACGAGCCAGATTGTCGGCAACGCTGACCGCAGTGGCTCCGCCACCGACAATTGCGATCACCCGTGCCGAGTGCAGAGCCGTGACTTTTCGAGTGAGCTCCGACTCGACGTCCTCGAGATTCTCCACTCGATCATGGCGCCAAAATCCGTTGCTCACGCCAGTCGCGATGATCAGCGCGTCGTAACGGATCTCATCGAGAGTTCCGTCCACCGATCGGACGGTCACCGTCGAAGCACCGAGATCGGTTGACGTCACACTGCCGTGGCGCACATCGACATCATCGAGACGACGGAAACGTTCGAAGGGAACGAAGTAGTGACGTCGCCACTTCTCCGGATTCACGAGCCGCATGCCGAGTTCCTGGCCGCTCACAAGTGCCGGCCGAGTAGCTATCGCAATCACCCGACATGTTCGAGCGAGGCGTGTGGCCACCAACACTCCGGTGTCACCAAGACCGGCAACGATGACGGTGGGGCGAGTCATGTGGACCATTGTCGCAAATGTCTGCTTCCATCCCACCGCTGACTCAGTTCTCGTTCCGGTTCTCTCTGATGAACGAGCGAATTGGAACCACAGAATCGCGTTGGCAGGATCCCTTTGGTGCTCGTCGTGTTGTACGCCTGTTACGGGTGGTCCGTCGGCAGATCCATGAAAACTTTCCCGCGATCGTCTGCGCGGTGGCCGGTAGCGCGCACGTAGTTCAGGACTTCGAGGAGTTCCGGCGACCGTTGCGGCAGGTCGTTGGGGTCGACCTCGAGGACCTCGGCGAGGGGCGCATAGGTGCCCTCGCGAGCAGACGTGCTCTGCGCTTCTCGGCGTAGGGTCGGTCGCCGAAGCAGGCCCGGGTTGGGGATCTGTCGGCCGGGCCTGGTCGAGTCAACCGATGGAGAACTTTGCCTCGCAAGCCAGCACCCATGTTTGCGAGCTCAGGTCGATCTCCTCCGGGAGCGGATGGGAGGCGAAGGCCCGGTGCTCGTATTCCTCGCCAAAGCGCGGGTCGCAACTGCTGATCGGCACCAGGACACCGACTGGGCTTTCCTTGAATCGCTCCATCAGCACATGTAAAGGTTGGATCCACTTAACTTACGATTAGTGAAAAACTTTGTAGGGTCCCATCACAAGTGACCGGCAGATGTAACGCAAGGATCACCCCATGGAAACAGTGCTTCGTTCACTAGGAGCCTTCTGACTGCATGTCGAACGCACAACGGACCATCGAACGACTCGTCGGGGTGTACGACGCCGACTCCACCATTCGCGGCGAGCTGGCGTACTGGATCGGCGCGAGGTTGGGGCGACGCCACTGCTCACTGTGCGACATCACCCATGGAATCTTCCGTGAACGCACCGAATGGGCAGCCTGCCAGGCTGGGCTGCCGGTCCCGTTCGACACCCACCATCGCAACGACCAGCCAGACGACATTCGTGCAGCGATCGGCGATCACTTACCGGCCGTCGTTGCAATCACCGCGTCCGGTGTCGTTCCGCTGCTTGATGGTCATGGACTGGACGCGTGTGACGCCTCAGTCGACCAACTCGTCGAAGCACTCGAGCGCGCAATTGTCGAGGCAGGCCTCGCTTGGCCACAGCGCTGAACCCGTTACTCGCTGCAAGTTCCGATTCCTGACTACATACCAACGCAAAGAGGCCGCCCCGAAGGACGACCTCTTTTCGTTGGTGGCGGGGACAGGACCCGTCGGGTTGCTTCGCAACCCTCCTCCCAAATCCTTCGCAACTTCTCATCTCAATGAAAACGACCCCCTTACGGGGGCCGTTTTCATTGAGTTGGTGGCGGGGACAGGATTTGAACCTGTGACCTTCGGGTTATGAGCCCGACGAGCTACCTGACTGCTCCACCCCGCGGCGTGCCTAAGACTCTACGGCGCAATCGATCGACTTCAACCTCCGTCGAGACAGCACTGAATAGTCATCTATTGACTATTCTGACCACATGGCTCTCCCCTCCCGGCTGGCCGTCACATTCATGTTGTGCGCGACGCTCGTCTCGTGCTCATCGGATGACTCCACTGCGTCCGAGAAAGTCACGGTCTTCGCGACAGCTTCCCTTGTCGATGCCTTCACAGAGATTGCGACAGCCTTCGAGACCGCAAACCCAGACGTGAGGATCGAGTTCAACTTTGCGTCCTCATCGGATCTCGCAACTCAGATCATCGAAGGCGCACCTGCTGATGTCTTTGCATCTGCTGACGTCCTGAACATCGAAAGGGTCGACACGAGCGGCGAGACCATGGGCAATGCCCGCGCCTTTGCCACCAATTCACTCGCGATCATGGTCGAAGCAGGTAACCCACAGAACATCCGTGAGTTGTCCGATCTTGACGATCCGAATCTCGTCTACATCACATGCGATGAGTCCGTGCCGATCGGGCGATACACCGCTGAGGTTCTTGCCAGAGCCAATGTGAGCCTGCGACCCAAGTCCTACGAAGAGAGCGTCAAAGGCATCGTCAACAGAATCGTGTTGGGTGAAGCCGATGCCGGCATCGTCTACCGAACCGATGTCATCGCAGCGGGCTCCTCGGCCGAAGGGATTCCCATCCCTGACGATCTGAACGTTGTCGCCACGTACCCCATTGCAACGATCGGCGACGAACCATCGGCGACGGCACTGGCATTCGTCGAGTTCGTCGTCTCGTCAGACGTCGCGCGTTCGATCCTGCGCACATACGGATTCGGTGCGGTATGAGTTCTCGATTCGGGAGTTCTCGATTCGGGAGTTCTCGATTCGGGACACGCCAGTTCGGACGACGAACACCTGTCGCGATCTCCGTGTTGGCGGGCATTGCTGCACTGTTCTTTCTCTTGCCTTTTGTCGGATTACTGGTTCGGGTTCCGTGGAGTGATGCCGTGAAGATCGCCACTGACGCCGAAGTTCGCCGAGCACTCTGGTTGTCGCTGCAGACATCGACAATCGCAGCGGTCATCTCGGCCCTCTTCGGTATTCCATTGGCCTGGATTCTCAGCAGGGTGCACATTCCAGGTCGATCGTTCATCCGAGCCCTCGTAACGTTGTCGATGGTGCTGCCCCCCGTCGTCGGCGGCGTCGTCCTGCTGTTCTCCTTTGGCCGTCGAGGGTTGTTCGGTCAATACCTCGATGACTGGTTCGGTATTCGTCTGCCGTTCACCACTGCTGGTGTCGTGATCGCTCAGGTGTTCGTCGCCATGCCCTTTCTCGTCCTCACCGTCGAGTCAGCGTTTCGCCAACTCGATGCCCGTTATGACGATGCAGCGCGCACCCTTGGTGGCTCGCCGTGGTTCATTATGCGACACGTGTCGCTTCCCGCTGTTCGATCGGCTCTCGTAGCCGGATTCGTTCTGGCGTGGGCTCGAGCCCTCGGCGAATTCGGAGCCACGATCACGTTCGCCGGCAATCTCGCTGGAACCACGCGCACGATGCCACTTGCGACGTACCTCGCTCTCGAAAACGACCCATCGTCTGCCCTCGTGCTGAGTCTGATCATGATCTCGGTGTCGTTCCTCGTGCTCATTTCGTTGCGCGACCGTTGGCTGGAGACACCTGGAAGAAGTACGCCATGACGATCTCAGCAACATTCGAGGTTGCCTGGCCGACGTTGGACCTCTCCGTCGATATCCACGTCGAGACTGGACGCACGCTTGCGATCATGGGTCCGAACGGTGCGGGGAAATCCACCATCGTGCGCTGCTTGGCCGGTTTGACGCCGATTCGAGTGGGGCACATTCACGTCGACGATGCCATCTGGGATGACCCGAACATGGGACAGTTCCTCTCACCGGCGGGTCGCAATGTCGGTCTCATGTTTCAGGACCACCTGTTGTTTCGCCACTTGACCGCTCTCGACAATGTGGCATTCGGGCCGCGTGCTCGCGGTCTGTCATCTCGTGATGCCCGAGGAAAAGCCGCAGCATGTCTCGAACGACTCGGGCTCTCCGAGCTCGCAAACGCCCGCCCAGCCCAGTTGAGCGGTGGGCAATCGCAACGAGTCGCCTTGGCGCGCGCACTCGTCAACAAGCCAACTCTGCTCTTGCTGGATGAACCACTGGCATCACTCGATGTCGTCACTCGCCGCCACATGCGCTCTGAGATCGCCCGGGATCTCACGGCGTACCAGCCCTCGACGATTCTGATCACTCACGATCCCGAAGATGCGCGCCATCTTGCCCAAGAGGTGATGGTGATCGAAGCTGGACGAGTCGTGCAACGCGGCACTCATGACGAGCTGTCCTCTCACCCCGCAACTCCCTACGTTGCTGAACTCTTCGGTTCACGATGACGCGTGCTCGTCGAGTCTCCTCAGATCTCCTCACCGGAGAATGGGCCTGTCTTGGCTTGTTGGTGCAGGCGCCAACTCATGGATTCGCCTTGTCCCAAGACCTTGCTGCCTCAGGGGCCATCGGACGTATCTGGTCCCTCTCACGACCGCTCACCTATCACGCCATTGACCAGTTGCTCGAACGCGGCTACATCGAGCCCCGCGGCGAACAGCCCGGGCGAGCTGGAGGAAACCGGACCGTCCTCGGGCCAACCCGATCGGGGCGTCACGCTTTTCGTACGTGGGTGACGACCCCTGTCGCTCACCTGCGCGAACTGCGCAGTGAACTGCTTCTCAAACTCGCCTTAGCTGAACGATGCGGCATCCCCACTCAGGAAATGATCTTCGAACAGCGTCACATCATCGACGGCATCGAAGCCGGTATCACCGAACAACTACGCACGACACCTGACGATCTCGTACTCATCTGGCGAATGCATTCGGTACGAGCAGCCCTGCGATTTCTCGATGACCTCGACACCGCAGCTGCCTGATCGCGACCTCTAACCTGCCACTCATGGGCGAACCGCTTCTCACGTTCGACAACACGTTCGCTGCGTCGTTCCCCGAACTTTGCCAGACCTGGTCGGCGAACACGATCGACGAACCAAAGACCATCGTTGTCAACGAGCCGTTGGCTCGCGATCTCGGGATCGACCCGAAATTTCTCGCGTCGCGTGCCGGGGCTGATGTGATGACTGGCTCTGTGCCACCAGCCGGATCCCACCCCGTTGCGCAGGCCTACGCCGGACACCAATTCGGCAACTACTCACCACGTCTTGGTGACGGGCGCGCCTTGCTCTTGGGCGAATTCATCGACCCGCGTGGTCGACGTCTGGATCTCCACCTCAAAGGTTCGGGACGTACGCCTTTTGCTCGCGGTGGTGACGGCAAGGCCGTTCTCGGCCCGATGGTGCGCGAGTTCCTCATCGGCGAAGCAATGTTCGGACTCGGTATTCCAACGACGCGAGCACTCGGTGTCGTTGCGACTGGTGAGAGCATCGCGCGCGAAACACTGCTTCCCGGCGCGATTCTGGCGCGTGTCGCATCGAGTCACATCCGAGTGGGAACGTTCCAATACGCGGCAGCACTTCATGAGGAAGGCTTGGTTCGTCGTCTTGCCGATTACGTGATCGCACGCCACCCTTCACCCATCACGGATGGAGCCAGCGACCCCGATCGCTATCTCGCCTTCCTGCAAACTGTTGTCGAGCGTCAAGCCCACCTCATTGCGCAGTGGATGCTCGTGGGATTCATCCATGGCGTGATGAACACCGACAACGTGACGATCTCAGGTGAGACGATCGACTTCGGCCCGTGTGCCTTCATGGATGCCTACGATCCAGAAACTGTCTTCAGCTCCATCGATACGGGTGGTCGATATGCGTACGGCAACCAGCCGCAGATCGGCCAGTGGAACCTGGCCCGACTCGCTGAGACTCTCTTACCTCTGATCGACGAAGATCAGGATCGCTCCATCGAAAAGGCGATGAACGTGTTGCAGCGATACCCCGACATGTTTCAAGAATTGTGGGCGGAGGGCATGCGGGCAAAGCTCGGATTACCGAAGTCGACTGTCGACCCGGAGCGTGATTCAGCGCTGTTCAATGATCTTCTCGCTCTCATGCACAGTGAGCACGTCGACTACACATCTTTGTTTCGCAACCTGGCGCGATCATTGCGCACCTCAGGACACAGTGCGCCGTCGACCCATCTGCACCTTCAGATCCTCGGCGCTCACACCTTCGACGCCTGGTTCGACCAATGGATGACTTTGCTCCAAGACAATGGTGTCGACCTTGCAGGCGTTCCAGATGCCATGGATGCGGTGAACCCGGTGTACATCGCCCGCAATCACAGCGTCGAAAAGGCCCTTGCAGCTGCCACCAATGGCGACATGTCGCCAACGATGCGCCTCGTCGAGTGTCTCAGACAACCGTTCACTGAAGTCCCCGGTCACGACGACTTGATCGGCCCTGCGCCAGCAGAGTTCGCCGGCTACAGAACCTTCTGTGGAACCTGACGAGCACTACCCTTGGCGGGGATGGGTCGCTTTTCACGTCGACGCGAGGAAGCCGAACGGCTTGCAGCAGAACTCGTCGCACTTCGTCAGCAACTCGACGATTTGGGTACGCGCCTCAACGGCGTTGCGTCTGTCAGTGAACAAGACTCTCAGCGTGTGAACGAACTCGTTTCGAAATCATCCGAAGTCGATGCGCTCATCAGGCAGGTCAGAACCGAGGTCACGCATCAGTTGTCAGAGCTGTCCACCGACCTCGAACGGCTCGCCCAAGAACAAGCTCGTTATCAGATCACATTCCGTCAAGATCTTGCCGAAGTCGCAGACATCGCCAAGAAAAAGACCACGTAACCGAATCGAACCGAACCAGATCAATCAGGGCGACAGCAGTTCGAGTGCCCGAGCGATCAAGTCCTGGGCCTGTTGAATCTTGGCTTGATATTCGCCGAGATCGCCAGATGTGAGCGCAATATCTGCTTCATCGAACAGTCGGTCCGCAGCGGCAAGAAGAGACAACGGGTCGTTGGAATCCGGCGTGACGGGAACAGTGATCTCCGTGTCCACATCGACGTCAGCACCAGTATCCGGATCGACGTCGAGGTCGGTGTCAGTGTCGATGTCGCCGCCCACATCAGGTGGCAGCGCCGGCATCGACTCATCCATGACAATTTCTCCGAGATCAACACCGGCTCCGGGGAAGAGACGATTCACTGCTTCGGTCAAGTTGTCACCGATC
>JAULYE010000062.1:0-1500 GCA_032118015.1 Ilumatobacteraceae bacterium
GCCCCTGCGGTGGGAACGACCGAACTCGAATTACCGCCGATCGATGCACTGCTCGACGGGGTCACCTATGCCCGACTCACCAATGGCTGGGAGGTGCCCCTGCTGGATCGTGTGTCACGTCGATGCGATGACGAGACGCCGAACTTGGCAACCTTCGTCGAGCAGTTCCGCGACGATCACGTCACGATCGTCGACTTGGAAGAGGCCCAGGTCTCTGCCGTTCGTTGCAACTGATGGAAGACCTGATTCAGGCGTTGGGGGCAAGACGCACGATCGCTGCTGCAGCCTTGTAGGCGGCTTCGGCTGGACCGATCTCATCAGGGCGTAACAAGTTGGCCATGATGCGCAACACCCATTCCATCAATGTCCGACTCTGCATTCCGACTCGTGAGAGTTCGCGCATGATGGCGGGACGTCCGATGATCCGGGCGAACAATCGGGCGACTTTGAAGTACTGCCCGTATTCGTCATCGAGCAATGACTGGTAGCGCTGAAGTGCCGCCGGGTCGTTGTTGCGAATCGCCTCGGTGAGAATCTGCGCGGCGATACGGGCGGTTTCGTAGGCGTAGTCGATCCCCTCTCCATTGAAGGGGTTGACACTGCCGGCGGCATCGCCGACGACGAGGTAGGTCGGGCCGGACTTGGGGCCAACCGAGCCACCCATTGGGATACGTCCCGAGGTCGCTTTGTTGGTCGGATTGTCGGGATCGATCTCCCAGCGATCTGCAACCATGTGCGCGTACTCGTTGAGCAGATGGGTCGTGTTCACCGACTTGAAATCGCGAAAGGTCGACAAGAGACCGACGCCGATGTTGACCGTGCCGTCTCCCACCGGAAAGATCCATCCGTAACCCGGAAGTGGATTGCCTTGGCGATCCTTGACATCGAGTGCGGACTCGATCCATGGCTCGGCATGGCGCGGAGTCTCCCAGTACGTGCGAATCGCCGTGCCATACGGCCATTCTTTGGTTCGGTACGTACCCAGTTCTCGACCGAAGCGGCTGTTCGCACCATCGGCAACGATGATGTACTTCGCTCTCAATTCTCTCGGAGCAAGCGAAACTCCATCGGCATCCTTCGACTGCACGATGGCGCCACGCACGAATCCGCGATCGAGTATTGGAGACAGCGCTTCGTGTCCTTCGAGGAGAGTCGCACCAGCATCTTGTGCCTGGCGTGCAACCATCGTGTCGAGTTCGCGTCGCCGCACGACGTAGCCGTGTTGCGGGTAGATCGGGTGGGTCGGCCACTGCAGTTCCAGGGCTTTACCGTGAGCAGTTGCGCGTAGACCCTCGTACCGGTGGTACTTCTCGAGTTCGGAACCGAGGCCCATGTCGACGATCTGCTTCACCGCCCGCGGTGTCAGACCATCTCCGCACGTCTTTTCGCGCGGGAACGACTTCTTGTCGATCATCACGACGTCGAGGCCTTCTTTGGCCAGCCAGTACCCCGCAGATGCGCCAGCCGGTCCGGCACCGATCACCAGCACATCGTGCACAA
>JAULYE010000063.1:0-21695 GCA_032118015.1 Ilumatobacteraceae bacterium
TGTCGATGTCCCGACAACGATGGATCCGATGACGATCTCGGTGTTTCTCGAAGCGCGAGTTCCGATACAAGACGCAGTCGTGACTGCGCGTATCGACACTCTTGCCGGTCATCCGGTGTGGGGGACGTCGACACGCCGCAATGGCCACTCTCTTGGCTTGATCGACGGTGAAGCACGTGTCGACATTGCATTTCCTCACTTGCCACTCCTCGAGGGTGTGTACGACCTCACTCTTGCAGTGACGGACCACACTGAGGTCCACCCCTACGACCACTGGGAGAAGAAGGTCCGATTCGAGGTGCGTCAGTTCAAAGTGTTCGATTCCGGCATCGTGCACATCGAGACGAATTGGAGGATCTCTGGCACCAAGGGTGTCCTCGAGTCGAATTTCGACCGTTGACGACTTCGCTGAGCTGATCGCTGTTGAGTCGTTTCGAGCAACATCAAGATCGTTTGATGCACTCCCATGTTGCGAAGTGGTGACCAGGAAGAAAACCGAGTCGCCTACTCATCGCGTGATCAGCGAGCACCGTGATGTCGTTCAATGGCACGTTGTCCCACAGCGAGGGAACGTCGAATCCATCACCCGTCAGTTCGGGACGGTGGGAGCGATTCGACAGTAGGTCGAAGAAGTCTTGGGTTACTAGCACCGTGACGTCGAAACCAGCAGACCTGATCGACTCGGTGAGATCCCAGCCAAAGTTGAAGAAGACGGGTGTGTTGTCGGCATGGAATTCCGGTGACGTGGGAACTTGTGTCGATCCGCGTGACAACGGGACTTGGAGATACATGCGACCACCGGGCGACAGGATGCGCCCAATCTCTCTGAGGGCCCGAGCCGTATCCGGAACGTGCTCGAGCACGTGAGGAGTCAAGAGAACGTCGATGGAACCATCCGGAAGATCGATGTTTTGAAGGTCGATGCGGATGTCACCTTCATGCGCTGACAAGTCGAAGTCGCTTGCTGTGTAGTGGAATGATCGGCACATCGTGCGTCGATATCCGTCACCCAGTCGCGGGCTGGTTTCGAGAAGGCGCATTGCGTTCCTGTACGGCATGCGAGACAGAAAGCTGAGCATCAAGAAGCGGTCTCTGGCAATGCTTCCGCACCGCGGACAATCTGCCATCTCGCA
Organism: Ilumatobacteraceae bacterium; assembly: GCA_032118015.1. Classification (GTDB taxonomy): domain Bacteria; phylum Actinomycetota; class Acidimicrobiia; order Acidimicrobiales; family Ilumatobacteraceae; genus Casp-actino8. The sequence continues at coordinate 1,134 of JAULYE010000063.1, forward strand.
GTGGAACGGACCGGAGAACTCTTCGCCAGTCCAATGGCAGATGTTGCACGCATGAGATCGAAGTGTTCGTGGGCCGAATGGGTGACTTTCGATCCGTATGCCGAGGCGATCCCAGGCTCCAGCAGGCGCGGCCAGTCCTACGGTTCGGGCAAGAGGACGGAGCAGACGGCGTACAGCAGACGGAATGACGTGTACTGCACTGCGTCGCATCGCTCGAGACGCTAGCCAGTTCCTGGTATCCAGCGTGTTCACCGGTGATGGTTTAGATTCATTCGTCTATGAGCCGAACACACCCGTTCATTCGTGTGGTCGTCATTGCATTCGACGGTGCGGAGATGACGATGGACTGTTTGCGATCCATCACTCGATCCAGTTGGCCCTCGAGCAGGATCGAGATAGTTCTTGTGGACAACGGATCACTTGATGGCGTCGTGGCGTTGGTGCGAAACGAACTGCCTCACATTCGTCTTCTTGAACCCATGCGGAACCTGGGATTTGCCGGGGGCTGCAACCTTGGTATTGAAAGTACGAGTTGTAGCAGCGGTAATCCTCTAGCACCTTTCGATTGTGTCGCTCTCGTCAACAATGACGCAACGGTTGAAGCCGACTGGTTGGAGAAGCTCATCGAACCCTTCGAGGAGTCCAAGGACATCGGAGCTGTCTCACCGAAGATGTTGTTCGCACCCCGATACTCGGAGATCGAGATGTCAGGGATTCTTTCCGATGGCGCGATGACAGGCGAGGGGCTACTTCGCGTGAGAAGCATTCGGCTGAATGGAGTCCGGGCTGACGATGCGCTTGCATTCGATGAATGCTTCAGTCCTTTGGGAGATCACGCAGATCGAGAAGATGAGCTCGATCAGGCAACTCGTCGCGGCGGTCGACTCCGCATCGTCAGAGATCCTGGAACCACTCTTTCCCCGATGCAGGTATCGATATGTGTGGGAAGCAACGTCTCGGGAAGACTTCGACTCCGCAGTGACGTCGATGACCGAGAAGTTCACCTTTCGCCGATGAAGGGTGAACAGGATCGGCATTGGGTGGATGTCCAAGTTGGGTCTGACGTCTTCGATGTGATCAACAATGTCGGCTCGGAGTTGTACATCGGTGGTTCGGCAGGAGACAGAGGCTTTCTCCAGCGCGATCGGGGTCAGTACGACGAGCCAGCCGAGGTGTTCGCATGGTGCGGTGGAGCAGTTCTTCTGCGTAAGGAGTATCTCGACGATGTCGGATTGTTCGACGAGTCGTTCTTTCTCTATTACGAAGACACGGACCTGTCGTGGCGTGGTCAGCTTCGTGGGTGGCGATACATGTATGAACCATCCGCAGTTATTCGCCATCGTCACGCCCAGTCTTCGGTGGCGGGAAGTGATCTTCTCCGCTTTCAGGTCGATCGGAACCGATTGCTCGTTCTGACAAAGAACGCCCCATGGCTCGCGGCAATATCAGCGGTGGTTGGGGAACTGCGTCGTTTCGGACGACTGGGAACACAGGACATTGTGAAGCCGATGTTGCGATTGAGCCCTCCACGCCTTCGAGAACTGCGTCTTCGTTGGCGGATTCTGCGCTCGTACTTTTCGATGCTGCCGGGAGTCCTGCGCGACCGCTGGTCGATGAAGCTTCGCAGGTCACGCGCCCAAATTTTCCTGTGGGCAGTTCAAAAGATCGTGTCGGCACCAAATTTCGAAGCACCTCCCACGAATTCACAAAACGAACATCTGCAGGAAACTACTGTGCCTCTCAATTCGCCTGCTCAGGTCGAATCGAGGTCGGTTCGACCACGGGCGGCGGTGTTCAATCTCTACTGGGACACGCTCGGTGGCGGTGAAGTGGTCAGCGGTGAAATCGCTCGTCTGCTGACCACTAGCCACGAGGTCACGCTCCTCGGACCCAAGCGACCCGACCCACAGATGTTCCTCGATCGGCTCGGCATCGACATCTCCCAGTGTGATTGGCGAGAAATCCACGATGATGCAGGAGCAGGGGATGCAAGTGCCGAGTACGACGTGTTCGTCAACGGTACCTACTCGAGCCGAGCGGTGAACCGTGCGCCAGTCGGTCTCTACTACGTACATTTCCCCCGAGTACTGCTTCCGCAGACAACGAAGCTCGCCCTCGAGACCGGAATCCGACTTTCTCGTCTTGCATCCAGGACTCCGTTTCGAACATCCAAATTCGCGACCGCCGAGCGGCTCTTTCAGGAGCGCCTCGGAAACGACTCATGGGTGTCGTCGTACACGAAGTTCCTTGCCAACTCGCGGTACACGCAGAAGTGGGTCGAGCGCATTTGGCATTGCGGGAGTCAGGTCATTCATCCTCCTGTGCGTGGTCGCAGAGCGCCCGACGAAGATGGAGGTGCAGTTGACGGTCACAGTCCGATGTCTGCAAAGTCCCCTGTCCCCAAATCCTGTGTCATTGCATCGGTGGGAAGGTTCTTCGATCCGAATCTCGGTCATTCGAAGAAGCAGTTGGAAATGCTCACAGCGTTCGCAGATATGGCACGGTCGCGCGAGGGCGTTGACGACTGGAGGCTCGTCCTTGTTGGAGGTGCCGATGGCGCCAGTCGGGATTATGTCCTTCGCATCCGACGCGCGGCACAGGATCTCCCGATCGACGTACACGTCAATGCGGGACGTGACGTCGTGGACGAGTCGCTCTCAGAGGCGAGTATCTATTGGCATGCAAGCGGCTACGACGAAGATGAACAGCGCCACCCCGAGCGATTCGAACACTTCGGAATCTCTGTGGTCGAAGCAATGGCCGCAGGGGCGGTACCCCTCGTCTTCGGTGCTGCAGGACCAGCAGAAATCGTGCGCGATGGGATCGATGGATTCCACTGGCACACACTCGAGCAACTTGCGCGTGTCACTCGCCGGCTGATGCACGACGACGAACTTCTTCAGCGGATGTCTCAGTCTGCTCGTGTTCGAGCACGCGATTTCGCTCCCGAAGTCTTCGATGAGCACATTCGAGCTCTTGTTGAATCGCTGAGCGCAGCGAATCACTCAGCGCCAAATCAGACGATGTAAGGATTCATCGTTGCCGGATTGATCTCCATCGACGCGAACGCCTGCTCGACAGTTGAAGCCGACATCACTCCATCGAGATGTAGTCCACTGAGGACTGCTGCGACGATGTGATCGGTATCGATCTCGAAGTGCTTGCGGAGTGCTTCGCGGGTATCACTTCGACCCATCCCGTCCGTTCCCAACGGAATGAATCGTCGACTCGGCACGAATCGAGCGACCTGCTCGGGAACTGCTTTCATGAAATCGGTGACAGCGATGATTGGACCGTTTCCAGAATCGAGTTGGCGTGTGACTCGAGCCTGAACCGGATCCACGCCCGGCTTCAGGCGATTCGTGCGTTCGACCGCCAAGGCTTCTTCACGCAAAGTCTTGTACGACGTCGCCGACCAGATATCGACGGAAATGCCGTGAACCGAGGCGAGAACCTCGGCAGCCTTGTTGACTTCGCCTTGGGCCGAGCCACTGAAGATCAACGTGGCCTTTCCAATCTCTGCTGATGCACTTGCAACAGTCCGCCATCGGTAAAGACCCGAGACGATGTCGGCATCCGTCACGCCCTCGGGGCGCGCTGGCATGAGGTAGTTCTCGTTGTACAACGTGAGGTAGTAGAAGACGTCGGGATCTGTCTCACCGTTGGGTCCGATTTCCCCACCGTACATACGCGCCAAGCCGTGACGAATGATCGCCGCCATCTCGTAGGCAAAGGCTGGATCGTAGGACTGACAAGCGGGAACGGTCGACGCAAGAACGAGACTGTGACCGTCTTGATGTTGAAGTCCCTCGCCGAGCAATGTCGTGCGTCCAGCTGTTGCTCCGAGAAGAAACCCACGCGTTCGACTGTCGGCTGCCTGCCAGATGAGATCGCCGACACGCTGAAATCCGAACATCGAATAGAACGTGTAGAACGGCACAGTCGGTACCCCTCGACTCGCGTACGACGTTCCTGCAGCGATGAAGCTGCTCATTGCACCAGCTTCGGTGATTCCCTCCTCCAGGATCTGTCCGCTGGAGGATTCGGAATAGGACAGCAGCATTTCGTGATCGACGGGCTCGTACTTCTGACCTTGAGACGCGTAGATCTTCAACTCGGGAAAGAGCGAGTCCATGCCGAACGTGCGGGCCTCATCAGGGATGATCGGTACGACGCGCTGGCCGAAACCGTCCGAACGAGCAAGATTTCGCAGCAGACGTGTGAAGCTCATCGTGGTGCTCACAGCTTGATTTCCTGATCCGCTATCGAACTCGGCAAAAGGCTCCCCCGTGGGCAACTCGAGGGGGCGACGGACCCGCACCGATCGAGTTGGCACGAAACCACCGAGCGCGCGTCGACGTTCGAGAAGGTACTGATACTCGATCGAGCCCGTACTCGGTCGGAAATAGGGCGGCAGATCGCCTTCGAACGCCGAATCCGGGATCTCGTCGTTCAGATGCAGTCGGTCTCGCAGCGCCTTCAGTTGCGCAGAGGTCATCTTTTTGATCTGGTGAGTTGCATTGCGTCCTTCGATTTCCGGCCCGAGAGTCCACCCCTTGATCGTCTTGCACAGAATTGCGGTGGGACGACCGCTGCCAAGATTTTGCGCGGCAGCGCTGTATGCGGCGAAGAGTTTGCGGTAGTCATGGCCTCCGCGGGGGAGCGTGCGCAGCTCGTCATCGGAAAGATGCGCCACCATCTGGCGCAGGCGCGGGTCCGGTCCGAAAAAGTTCTCACGGATGTAATCGCCCGACTCGACGGAGTAGCGCTGGAACTCACCGTCGACAGTCGTATTCATCTGATTGAGGAGTGCCCCGTCTTTGTCCTGAGACAGCAGTGGGTCCCACTTCGATCCCCAAATGACCTTGATCACATTCCAGCCGGCACCTCGGAAAACAGCTTCGAGTTCCTGAATGATTTTCCCGTTGCCGCGTACCGGACCGTCGAGACGCTGCAAGTTGCAGTTGACGACGAACACCAAATTGTCGAGGTGTTCGCGTGATGCAAGGGTGAGTGCTCCGAGTGTTTCGGGCTCATCGGTTTCGCCGTCTCCGAGAAAAGCCCAAACTCGACTGCCATTCGTGTCATCGAGCTGTCGATTGAGCATGTAGCGGTTGAAACGAGCCTGATAGATCGCTGTGATCGGGCCGAGTCCCATGCTGACCGTGGGGAACTCCCAGAAGTCGGGCATGAGGCGCGGGTGCGGGTAACTCGACAGGCCACGACCGTCCCGACCGAGTTCACGTCGGAAGTGGTCGAGATCGTCTTCGGTCAAACGGCCCTCGAGAAATGCTCGGGCATAGATGCCAGGAGCTGCGTGTCCCTGAATGTAGATGTGATCGCCGGCGTTCCCGTCGTCTTTGCCACGAAAGAAATGGTTGAACCCGATCTCGTACAAACTCGCTGAACTGGCAAATGTCGAAAGGTGCCCACCGATTCCCTCGGCGAACTTGTTGGCGCGAACGACCATTGCCGCCGCGTTCCATCGGATATAGGCGCGAATCCTTCGCTCGATGTGCTCATCACCTGGAAACCACGGTTCGAACTCGCGGGGGATCGTGTTGACGTAGGGAGTGCTGACCGTTGCTGGGAAGCTCACTTGACTGCGTTGAGCTTTTTCCAGAAGTCGAGACAAGAGATAGCGGGCACGAACCTTGCCATGCACTTCGATGATGGCATCGAGAGAGTCGAGCCATTCCTGAGTTTCGGTCGGATCTGTGTCCGGCAACTGATGTACGGAGCCGTCAAAAAGCATGTCGGCATTCTCGCAGAGTTACCGGCAAGTACGCCTGAGCAAGTTCTGCTCGATGAGTGAAGGCCCTTCTCGCGCACGTTCCAGCATCGCCTTGAATCTTTCGCCGGTGTGTAATCATGATGCGCTCATGAATGCACGCGAACGCCAATTCGACTTCGCCCATGTGGTCTACACGGACGGAGCGTGCAGCGGAAATCCCGGACCGGGAGGTTGGGCATGGGCAGTCGCTCCTGAAGGTCAACCCAACGATTCAGGTGGCGCACAGCACACGACCAATCAGCGCATGGAGTTGACTGCTGCGATCGAAGCAGTGCGCGCCAACGGTCCGATTGCGCGAAGTGCAATGAAGAGATTGGTCATCGTGAGCGACTCCACATATGTGGTGCACTGCTTTCGCGACAAGTGGTGGATCCGCTGGAAGGCGAATGGTTGGCGTAACGCGAAACGGGAACCAGTGGCGAACTCGGACTTGTGGGAGACCTTGATCGAGATGTATCTCTCGTTTGCGGAAGACGAGCGCCCGGATTTTCAGTGGGTCAAGGGTCACAGCGGCGACCCGATGAACGACTTGGTCGATGCACTGGCAGTGGGCGCGAGCCCACCGAGATAGTGGGCGCGAGCCCACCGAGATGACCTTCGCGAGCCCATGACTGACGTGGGATCGGTTTTTTCGTTACCGTAGGGCTTCGCATCCCGACTCAAGATGTGCTCAAGGCTGGGCACGCTCGGGTCGATATTCATGCGTCTCGAGGAACAATGATGCGCTGGAAAATTGGATCACGAATGGCGTCCCATCTGATCGCCGCAACAGCGATCTGTTCGGCGACCTTCGTGACCGGTCTGGGCGCCATCTCGGTCTCTGCCGCTCCGGGCAACCCGGCCAATGCAGTGGCTGTGGTCATCGAAGGGCAGGGGAACGGTCACGGTCGAGGTCTCAGCCAATACGGATCGCTCGGTTGGGCGACGTTGCACAACAAGGACTGGACGTGGATCCTCGATCATTACTACGGAGGAACCACCGCTGGCACTTCTCCAGCCGGACTGCGGATCACGGTTGCCCTCGGTGCACATGACGGTCGTCAGACGGCAGTTGTTGCTGCAAACTCTGATGCGACATGGGTGAGTGGCACTGCAGGCTCATTCGGTTCTCTCGTGGCTCGCGAAGTGTCGACCTCGGGAACTGTGGCGACGTACAAGGTGTGGGGAAACTCGGCGCGGATCTGCCCATCATCTTCGGATTCACTGTCGTCGTGGCGGTATTTGGGGGAAGTGAAGGCCAGCTTCAACACTCCAGGACCTCGCTTTGCCGTGTCAGGCGGAGACAACTCAGCAACACCCGTTGGCTCCCTGCTCGGTGTGTGTGATGCGTCTGGTGCCGTGCGGCACTATCGAGGCCAGATCTACGCAACGAATCGTTCCGATGGAGCTGATCGAACGATCAATGACATCGACATCGAGTCGTACCTGCGCGGAGTCGTACCGCGTGAGTCGCCTGCGTCTTGGGCCGACCGCTCAGGCGGAGCGGGCATCAATGCTCTTCGTGCCCAATCCGTGGCCGCTCGCTCCTACGCCCTTGCGCAAGGAGGCAGCTACGCAGGGAAGCGTTATCCGCACGCCAAGACATGTGACACCGATTCGTGTCAGGTGTACGGAGGTGCGGGATCGCGTACGAGTGCAACAGGGTCCGCCGTTGCACTCGAAGATGCGCGTACAGATCGTGCAATTGCAGATACAGCAGGCACCATCCGCGTTCGAGCAACATCTCCACAACACCCGGTGTCGACTGAGTTCTCGTCTTCCAATGGCGACCGCACCGCTGGCATCAATTTCGTCCCCGTGGACGATGACGGTGACAAGCAAGATTCGAATCCGTGGAGCCGATGGACGCGAGTTCTGTCGGCACCAGCCCTGGCAAGTCGGTACGGACTGTCCAAGATCACCAAGATCGAGATGGTCACCGATACCTCAGTGAGTCCAGGTTTGTACGGGGTGACACCCGCTTGGGCCGTCAGCGTGAAGATGTTCGACGGCACCAAGTCGGTGACGGTCAAGGCATCGGAATTGCGCAGTGCCTACGGTTTTCCTTCCTCGTCGATTCGTGCTCGTCTCGTCACTCGGGACTTCGCGTCCAATGACGATTTCGTGTTCATCGGAGATTCGGTGGGCGCGAGTGTCGCCAGCAATGACGGAACCGGATTTCTGCCGACGCTTCTCGATGGAGTCTTCAATTCGGCCCGCTACGACTCTCAGGGCTATCGATGCACTGTGGGCAATTGCCCACCTGCGACATCGGATGGATTGACGGTCGCTAGGAACCTCAGTGGTTCTCCAGATGTTGCGATCGTCGAATTGGGCTACAACGACGGACAGTCCGGTCTCGGTGCCGAGATCGATCAGGTGATGCAAGCCTTGGTGGCCAAAGGAGTGCGGACAGTTGGCTGGGTGACGATGTCGGAGCGTCGAATCGTCAACGGTGTCCCGACGTTTGCTGCTGGAAACCGCGCGTTGCGCTCCGCAGCGACTCGTTGGCCGCAATTGCGCATTCTCAGTTGGGACGTTCACAGCAGCGGGAGTACCAACGACCGTTGGTTCAGCGACAACGTGCACTTGTCGCCGACAGGTCGGGCGCAATTCGCTTTGTGGCTGCGCGAACGAGCATTCGAATTGTCCAGCGGTCGAGCACCTTCGGCTGACCAGACGGTGCGCATTTCGTCCTTGCGTGATCTGCGTCTACCGATGGTGGGTAATTACGGGATTCCAACAGCTGATGTGGTTGCTGTCAGCTTCAACTTGACCGTTGTCAGCCCTGATGGGCCGGGCTACATGACCGTGTGGCCGTGTGCGAGCGAACAACCGCTGGCATCGACGATCAACTTCGCGACCAATCAGACGGTTGCGAACGCGGTCATCGCTCCGGTGAATCTCGCGGCTGATGCGTCGGGAACGGTGTGCATTGCGTCGACACAGTCGGCCCATGTCATCGTGGATGTGAACGGGTGGTTCTCCACCGCATCAGGACTCTCGACCATCACGCCAGTTCGTGCAATGGACACGCGCAATGGAACCGGCGGGGTGCCGATTGCGAGAGTCGGACGTTCAGGAGGAACTGGAACGCCTCTGGCCCTGAAGGTGACAGGCACCAATGGCATTCCATCGTCGGGAGTGTCAGCAGTCTCCATGAACCTGACTGTGACCAACACGTACGGTGATGTGGGAAGTGGCTTTGTGGCCGCCTACCCGTGTGGAACCGCTCCACCGCTTGCATCCAATGTCAATTTTGTCAACGGTCGTACTGTTGCCAACGGTGTCGTCGTTCCGGTGTCGCCCTTGGGAACCGTGTGCTTCCATGTCGATGGGGAAGCGGATCTCATCGTCGACATCAATGGATGGTTCGCCAATGGTTCGGGCTTCCGTCCGATTTCGCCCGTGCGTATGTTCGACACACGTGACGGATCCGGTGGAGTCGTTCGATCGCGCGTCGGGAATGCATCGGGAGGACCTGACGTCATCGAGATTCCGGTGGTCAGTCGATGGGGATTGCCTGGGCTTGGAATCGGTTCGGTATTCATCAACCTCACCGTGACCGATTCGCCCAACGATGGTCGCGGAGGATACGTCACCGTGTATCCGTGCTCGGCCGAGCGACCGGTGGCTTCCCATCTCAACTTTGGTGGGAGACAGACAGTGGCCAATTCAGTCGTTGCCCAGGTCTCACCTCAAGGCACGATCTGTTTCTATGTGGATGGTTCGTCACACGTTCTTGCCGATCTTTCCGGTTGGGTGGCGACGGGTGCTGGTTTCAGTGCCATCTCGCCGCTGCGCATCGTGGACACGCGTGTGAGCCTCGGCCCAGTACCCGGTTCGTGATATTCCAGTTCGTGATATCCGTCTTGCACTGACAATCTTGTGAATTCGGCTCAAGAGTGCTTCTCTGCCTAGCCTGCGGGTATGGACATTTCAGGAGCAAGCGCAATCGTCACAGGTGGAGCCTCGGGTATCGGAGCGGCTACGGCCCGCATGCTCGCAGCCAAAGGTGCAAAGGTCGTCATCGCCGACCTTCAAGAGGACAAAGGCAACGCACTAGCCAAGGAAATCGGCGGGGCTTTCTGCAAAGTCGATGTCACCAAGACCGATGACATCATCAACGCGATCGAAATGGCGAAGTCGATGGGTCCGTTGCGAGTTCTCGTCAATTCGGCCGGTATCGGCTGGGCACAGCGCACGGTTGGCAAGGACGGCTCGTACGAATCGGCCGCCAACCTCGATGCCTACAAGAAGGTCATCGCCATCAACCTCGTTGGGACCTTCGACTGCATCCGTCTTGCGGCGACGGCGATGAGCACCACTGAGCCCCTTGAATATGGGGAGCGGGGCGCGATCGTCAACATTGCCTCGGTGGCTGCATTCGACGGACAGATCGGTCAGGCTGCGTACTCGAGCTCGAAGGGTGGCGTCGTCGGAATGACGCTCCCGATCGCCCGTGACCTTGCAGCCGTTGGCGTTCGCGTCAACACCGTGGCTCCTGGGTTGATCAACACTCCGATTTACGGCGAGGGAGAAGGTAGCGAGGCGTTCAAGGACAAACTGCAGTCCGGAGTTCTCTTCCCGAACCGCCTTGGATTCTCCACCGAACTCGCGTCGATGGTCGTGGAGTGCGTGACGAACAGTTACATGAATGCCGAGACGATCAGAGTCGACGGCGGCATTCGCATGCCTCCTAAGTGACATCTCGATTCACCTTCGCAGTGCTCTGAGTCGTGTGCTGTGATGTCTTGGTGGCGTCACAGCACACGAGACATCATGTCGTGTAGTCGGCGTTGATGCGGATGTATCCATCAGTCAGGTCACAACCCCACACCGTGGCTTGGTGCTCTCCCGTCGCGAGACTCACATGGATGAGAACTTCGTCCCCGCGCATGTATGCACTGAGTCGAACGAGGTCCTTGTCGTCGACGGATCTCGGGTAGACCTCCAGATCACCGAATCGGATGGTCACGGATTCGGGATCGATATCAGTGAACTGGCTGCATTTCCCGATAGCCATCGCCACGCGACCCCAGTTCGGATCGGCTCCATGAACGGCGGTCTTCACCAGAGGCGAATTGACGATTGATTTGGCGACGGTCTTGGCTTGATTCGAGTCTCGAGCATTGTCGACCACGACCTGGATCAACGTCTCAGCGCCTTCTCCATCGCGGGCGACCTGCTTCGTCAGGGAAAGACAGACGTCCTCGAGGGCTGCTTCGAATCGAATCATGTCGACTGCTCCCGCAGATCCACTGGCGAGGACGATCGCAGTATCCGAAGTCGATGTGTCGGTGTCGATCGAAACGCAGTTGAACGTCCGGTCGATGACCCGGCGCCACACAGCGTCGAGTTCGGGGCCACCGACATCGGCGTCAGTGAACACGAGAGTGATCAATGTCGCCATATCGGGTTCGATCATTCCGACTCCCTTGGCGACGCCGACGATGCGTGCGTCTCCGACGGTTGCTTCGGCCACCTTGTGCACGGTGTCAGTGGTCATGATGCCGCGGGCGACGGTCGTTGCATCGGTGTCGCCGAGGCGGCTCGGAATACCAGCCATGCCCGTTCGGATCCGTTCCATTGGATAGCGACGACCGATCACTCCCGTGGACGCAATCAGAACATCTCTCGTTTCGCAGCCGACTGCTGACGCAACCAACGAGACGATCTCCTCGGCATCGTGCACCCCCTGAAGTCCATTGGCCACGTTTGCGTTCTTGGAGATCACGACAACCACCTGTGCAGAGAGATCAGCGACATGTCGTCTGCAAATTTCGACGCTTGGTCCTGCGAACCTGCTCTTGGTGAAGACGCCAGCTGCCGCAACGGGTCGATCTGCACCGACAATGACGAGATCATTGGTGCTGTCCTTGACGCCGATGTTGGTGACGTAACTGGCAAAACCTTGGGGAAGGGAGATCATTGGAACTCAGTTCTTGTGCAGCGCTGCATTCAGGCCGGCCCAACTTCCGGACCGTTGGACTGCCTCGACGGCCCCAGTCACGCTGTTGCGCCGAAAGAGAAGCCCGCTGGCCCCGGACAGTGCGGCACCTTTGACGATGGCGCCATCGGGAAGACTGACCCGAGTTCCTGCGGTGACGTAGAGGCCGGCTTCGACGATGCACTCGTCTCCGAGGCTGATGCCGATTCCGCTGTTGGCGCCGAGGAGACACCGCTCACCAATGCTGATGACTTCTTTGCCCCCACCCGAGAGGGTTCCCATGATCGAAGCACCACCGCCGATGTCGCTGCCGTCACCGACGACGACTCCAGCTGAGATGCGTCCCTCCACCATGGATGAACCAAGGGTGCCAGCATTGAAATTGCAGAAGCCTTCGTGCATCACTGTCGTACCCGGGGACAGGTGGGCTCCGAGACGAACGCGGTCGGCATCGGCAATCCGGACACCTGAGGGGATTACATAGTCGGTCATCCGCGGAAACTTGTCGACGCCATGAACCGTCAAGATGCGCCCACTCCGACGCTCTTCGAACCGGACCTTGTCGACTCGGTCAGGTAGTAGCGGTCCCAGATTGGTCCACGCGACGTTGGTGAGCAATCCGAAGGCCCCATCGAGGTTGACGGTGCGGGGGAGGGCCAGCCGGTGAGAAAGCAGATGGAGACGCGCGTACACATCGACTGCATCCTGGGGAGCGGAATCGGTGTCGATGACGATCGTCTCTGCTTCGACGCGAACGGCACGTAGCGCATGATGTTGTGTATCGGTCGATCCTGAGTGTGGTTCCGGGGTCGCACCCCAGCCGAGTTGATGGAACCAAGCGTCGAGAACCATGCCGTCGTCAGAAGAAGCATCATGAACTCGCGTGACGAATGCGTGACCCCAGGCTGCAGGCATCGTGGTTCTCCTTCGATCGGGTGCAATCAGTTTGTCAGAGTCGCCCGGTCAGAAGGCTTCTGGGCGCAGAGTTGGAAAGAGAATGACTTCTTTGATCGACGTCACTCCGGATAGCAACATCGCAACTCTGTCCATGCCGATTCCGAGTCCGCCTGTCGGCGGGAGACCGAACTCGAGCGCGCGCAAGTAGTCCTCGTCGACCGACCCACGCTCCGCGTCACCGGCTTCCTTGGCGACCTGTTCTTGTTCGAAGCGGATGCGCTGTTCGACCGGATCGTTCAACTCGCTGTAACCATTTGCAAGTTCCCGAGCTCCCACGAACAGTTCGAAGCGCTCGGTGAGATGGGGATCGTGCCGATCAGCACGGGCAAGCGGCGAAATCTCGACTGGGTGGCCGGTCACGAATGTCGGCCTGATCAATGACGCCTCTGCAGTCGCCTCGAAGATCTCCTCGATGATCTTCCCCGAACCCCATCGCTGCTCGAAGCGGATTCCATGGTCCTCGGCGATTCGGCGCAAGGACTCGACTGGCTGCGATGGATGGACGTCTTTCCCGGTGTGCTCGGAAATGAGTTCGATCATGCTCGCTCGGCGCCACGGCTCGGCGAGATCGACCGTATGTGACGTGCCATGGGTATCGGCGATTTCGACGACTGTCGTGCCAATCGCATCGCGTGCGGCTTGGACGATGAGTTCCTCTGCCAAGGACATCACCTCGCTGTAGTCGGCGAAAGCCTGATACAGCTCCATCATCGTGAATTCCGGGTTGTGGCGAGTGCTGATTCCCTCGTTTCGAAACACCCGTCCGATTTCGTAGACGCGCTCGAGGCCTCCCACGATGAGTCGTTTCAGGTGCAACTCGAGAGCGATGCGCAGATACAGCTGCATGTCGAGCGAGTTGTGATGCGTGACGAACGGTCGGGCATGGGCGCCGCCGGCTTCGACGTGCAGAACCGGAGTCTCCACCTCGATGTATCCATGGTTCGTCAACGACTTACGGAAACTGGCGATGACTGCATGACGTACTTCGAATGCGCGTCGCGCTTCTTCGTTGACGATGAGATCGGTGTACCTCTGGCGGAAACGGGTATCGGTGTCCGTCAGACCCTTCCATTTGTTGGGAAGGGGTCGAATGGTTTTGGAGAGCAGCTCCAGCCGATCGACCTTGATCGACAGTTCACCCTTGCGGGTGGTCATCACAGTTCCGTGAGCACCGACCCAATCGCCGAGGTCGAAGTCTCCAGCTTGCTCGAAACCTTCATCACCGATGACGGCTTTGGAGATGAACAGTTGGATCTCGCCGGATCTGTCACGCAACGTGGCAAAGATCAGCTTGCCCTGCTCGCGAATCAGCATCAGGCGACCGGCTACCGATGCCGCAGCATCGGTTTCCGAGCCAGCCTCGAGGTGCCCCCAGGTTCCACGGATGTCCTCGAGGGTGTGGGTGCGATCGAAGCGGTATGGATACGGATCGACTCCCTTTGCGCGCATGGAATCGAGAAGAGCGAGGCGGCGACCTTTTTCTGCCTCCAGACCACTCCCCGTGAGTTCGGGGATGTCTTCGGACTCGTCTGGCTGCTCGCTCACAATCATCAGACGGTATCGCTTGAAAAGGTTCGCCCCGGTATCTGCACGGTCACACGGTACTGTCCGAAAGGCAGGGCATGCAGACGGATATCCTGTCGACATGGCTATCCGCTTTCTCGTGATCGGCGGAGGACCAGCCGGTAATACTGCAGCGACGTACGCCGCGCGCTTGGGGGCCGAGGTGACTGTGGTGGAGCGTGACATCGTCGGTGGCGCCGCCCATCTGCTGGACTGCATTCCCTCCAAGACGATGATCGCCACTGGTGGCGCTATGACATTCGGTCGTCAACTACGAGGGATGGGTCTCGAAGAGATGCGCCCAGAGGTCGATGTCGAGGCTCTGACGGATCGCATCGGTGATATCAGGGATCATCTCTCCCAGAACACGGCAACTCTTCTCGAGAGCCAAGGTGTCCGCATAGTGCGGGGCAGTGCCCGTTTTCTGACCTCATCTTCAGTGGAAGTCACTGGTGCAAGTGGAGATCGACAACTCGTCGAATTCGACTCGGCCTTGATCGCCACAGGTTCTCGTCCTCGTATCCCCGAATGGGTGGTTCCCGATGGTGAGCGGATCCTGACGACACGCGACTGCTATCCACCCAAACAGTTCCCAACCAGTGTCTGTGTCGTGGGTTCTGGTGTCACTGGTGTGGAGTTCGTGCACATGTTCGAGTCATTCGGCGCCCAGGTCACTCTCGTCGTCAGCCGTCAACAAGTCTTGCCAGGCAAAGACCCAGAAGTTGCAGCAGTCCTCGAGGAGGACTTTCTGCGACGCGGCGTCAAACTTTTGAAAGGTGCGCGGGCTCAGTCGATCGAGCACGAGGGAGAGGGCATCGTCGTGCGATGTGATGACGGCCGGACAGTCCGGGCGACTCATGCGGTTCTTGCGATCGGCTCTGTTCCCAACAGCAATGATCTGAATCTCGAAGCAGCGGGAGTGGGGATGGATGGAGGCGGATACATCCCGATCAATCAGCATTGTGTGACCAATATCGATCACATCTACGCAGCTGGAGATGTCAGCGGCAAGCTTCCATTGTCATCGGTCGCTTCCATGCAGGGACG
Organism: Ilumatobacteraceae bacterium; assembly: GCA_032118015.1. GTDB lineage: Bacteria > Actinomycetota > Acidimicrobiia > Acidimicrobiales > Ilumatobacteraceae > Casp-actino8. The sequence goes on from JAULYE010000063.1 coordinate 16,424, forward strand.
CAAAGTGGCAGAGCACGTGATGGGTCTGCACACTCGTGAACATCGACATCTGGACTACGACAAGGCTGCCTCGGCGATCTTCACGGAGCCGGAAATCGCCGATGTCGGGCTTGCTGAAGCCGAAGCGTTCTCATCGGGTCGCAAGATTCGTGTCACGAAGGTGCCGTTCTCGGCCACGCCCAAAGCATTGATCAACAACGATTCACGAGGCTTCGTGAAGATCATCTCCGATCCGGCGACGGGAGTCGTCCTTGGTGGGTCGATCGTCGGTCGCCATGCAGCGGAACTCATCAGCGTCATTGCACTCGCTGTGACTGCGAATCTCAAGGTCTCCGACATCGTCGAGAGCCTTCTTGTCCACCCGGCGCTTGCAGAAGCGCTTGCAGAAGCAGCGGAGTAGTCAATGTCCTCATTCGATCCACCGAACGCCAACACCCGACAGGACGCTCTTGGAAGTGTCGGTCGACGTGCTCTCGCTCAGGTTCTCGATGCGCTCATCATTGGTGTGCCGTTGTTCTTCCTGACCCTGCCGTTCGGTACTTCGATCACCAACGAGGAATTGTCCGATGGGCAACTCCTCTGGCTCACTGTGGTGTGGGTAGGCGCCTCTTTGATCTACACCACGACCGCGATCGCGATCTGGGGTATGACGATCGGCAAGCGCATCGTCGGCCTGAAGGTCGTGAATCGCGCAGATGGCGGCCCGGTGTCATGGACGTACGCATCCGTGCGGGCTCTGGTTCCCACCGTTGTTCAGCTCGTGCCGGTGATCGGACCAGGTCTGGCAATCGTGGTGTACCTGCGGGCGGTGTTCCATCCCTTGCGGCAGGGATTACACGATGCGGCTGCAGGCACGATCGTCGTCAAACGCTGACACGAGTCATTGTCTGAAGACACCCATGGCAGGGACGTCGAATCGGGCAGAGTTCTTGGATCAGGAGATGACGACAACGACGTCGCCGGACCCCACCGTGTCTCCGGCAGCGACCTTGATCTCGGTCACTTTGCCCGCTTTCTCGGCAACGATCTGATTTTCCATCTTCATCGCCTCGAGTACGCACACGGCCTGGCCGGCTTCGACCTCTTGGCCGACTTCAACGAGAACTTTGACGATCGTTCCCTGCATGGGCACGGCCACTTCACCGGATCCGGCACCGCCACCGCCACTGCCCGAGGCTGCGCGTGCTGGCTTTTTCGCCTTGCTGCCACTTGCTGCAACGGTGACTCCACCCTCGGGAACCCACATCGCCACGTCGAATCTCTTACCGTTGACTTCGACAGTCGTGTTGCGACGTACGAGAACTTCGCCGTCATCAGCACTTGCTCCAGGCAAGGTGGCTGAGATTCCCGAGAGGTCGAGCTTCTCCTCGACCCATTTCGTCGAGTGCTTCATCTCCTGAAAATCTGAGTGCCGGAGAATCGCGAGGTCCGCAGGAATAGTGGTTGCAACACCCTCGACGACCATTTCTTCAAGAGCGCGAATCGTGCGTGCGATCGCAGTGGGACGATCCTTCCCCCAAACGATGAGCTTGCCGATGAGGTTGTCGTAGTACTGGCTGATTTCATCGCCGCTTTCATATCCAGTGTCGAAACGAACACCGAAACCATCCGAGGTCACGAGTTTGGTGATCGTGCCTGGAGACGGAAGGAACTTGCCGCCAGCTGGATTCTCGGCGTTGATGCGGATCTCGATGCCATGACCGTTGCGACGAGCAGTGACTTGTTCCTGGGTCATCGGGAGTTTTTCGCCTGCTGCAACGCGGATCTGCCACTCGACCAGATCGATTCCCGTGATGACTTCTGTGACCGGGTGTTCCACTTGCAGTCGTGTGTTCATTTCCAGGAAGAAGAATTCTCCGTCCTGATAGATGAACTCGACGGTGCCGGCGTTGAAATAGCCCACTGCCCGAGCCGCCTTCAGGGCAGCTTCGCCCATGGCCTCTTCGACGCCTTCTCCCATGGCGATCGCCGGAGCTTCTTCGACGAGCTTTTGGTGACGTCGCTGTGCAGAACAGTCGCGAGTCGAAACCCAGACGTAGTTCCCGTGCTGGTCTCCCACGAGCTGTACCTCGACGTGGCGTGGCCATGTCAGATACTTCTCGACATAGATCTCGTCACGTCCGAAGAAAGACTTGGCCTCGCGTTGGGCGCTCTCCATGGCTTCTTGAACAGCATCAGCGCTATGCACGACCTTCATGCCACGTCCGCCACCTCCAAAAGCAGCCTTGATGGCGATGGGGAAGCCGAACTCGGTGCCGAACTTCTTGATCTCGTCCGCGGTCGTGACGAACTCTGTTGTCCCGGGAACGATGGGTGCGCCGCCACGCAGAGCTGCTTTGCGACTCGAGACTTTGTCCCCCATTTCGCGGATCGCGTCACCTGGAGGCCCGATGAAGGCCACTCCCATGTTGGTGATCGCATCGGCGAAGTCTGCGTTTTCACTGAAGAAGCCGTATCCCGGGTGCACCCCATCGGCCCCGCTCTTCTCGATCGCATCGAGAATTGCTTCGGTGTTGAGGTAGCTCTCAGCGGCAGTCTGACCGCCGAGCGCATACGCCTCATCAGCAAGACGGACGTGGAGGGCATTGCGATCGAGTTCGGAATAGACCGCAACGGTGGCGATCCCCATTTCTCGAGCGGCGCGGATCACGCGTACAGCGATCTCTCCGCGGTTGGCAATCAGGATTTTCGTGAGTGGTTTGGAGGGCACAAGTGACAATGTTGGTCTGATGGACACCCGAATTGCCACCTCTGAAGACGAGAACTTGCCTGGACGGGAATTTCGGGACCGAAAAGGCCGTGTATTCGACGAATTCTTCGACACATTCGGTGGCTCGGCGGACCTTGCTCAGAGACGACCTGGCCTCACAAATGGCCTCACTAATAAATGGACAGTCCGACAAACGGACGCGACAGGAAGCACGAATGACGATCTGTTGCGCGCTGGGGAGATGGGGGCGCCTGATCGGCTCGTCCTCGTCGCCGATCATCAGAGCGCTGGTCGGGGACGGTTGGACCGCCGATGGGAAGCTCCTCCTGGAGCGAACCTTCTCGTGAGCATCTTGTTTCGAGCGGTTCCCGATCAGCCGCATCGATTGACGCAGGCCGTTGCCCTTGCTGCTGTCGGTGCATGTCGGCATCTCGGAGTCCGATCCGATGGTTTCGACGTGTCACTCAAATGGCCTAACGACATTCTGGTCGGGCATCGCAAGTTGGCCGGCATTCTTGCATCGGCTTCGACTTCGTGGCGAACGACGGGGGTTCCTGATTTCGTCGTGGTTGGTCTCGGACTGAACGTGCAATGGTCTCCAGTTGATGCGGTGAGCCTTGCGGAGTTCGTAGCAGATGTTCATCGAGATGATGTACTGGCAGGGCTCATCGTCGAGTTGGACGAACTCCTCGACTTGAACCCCGCCGACTTGTTCGATCGCTATCGATCAGAGTTGTCCACGATCGGACGCTCAGTGCGAGTCGAACTCCCATCGGGAGAAATCCTCCGGGGAAGGGCACTCGGGGTAGGTCTGGACGGTCGTCTGGAAGTTCTCGATTCGTGTGCAATATCGCATCACATCGATGTCGCCGACATCGTGCATCTGCGATTCGAGGAAGGCGACCAGCCGTGACCTTTCAACTGTGACCTGTTCACGGTGTTCGGGAAGCGTAAGTTTGGACCGTGGTTGCTGACTCTGGACGTCGACGCAAGATTTTGCCGATGGTCACCGGCGTCAACCTTGCAGTTCTGCTCACCATCGCCTCGGCAACCGGTGTCATTGTTGCTGTACGAGGTGAAGTGAACGGCGTCGAGCGTGTCCCTCAGATCGAGTCGGTCCTGTCACCGCCATCCACTGGGTTCGTGAACTACTTGATCGTGGGAAGTGACACTCGTGAAGGAGCAGATCCGAACAGTCCCGACTACGGGGGAATCGGAGACACCGACGAGACGAGCGGTCGTCGCAGCGACACGATCATTCTCATGCATGTCGACGAAGTTCTCTCGACGATTGCTCTGACGTCGATTCCCCGAGATCTCTGGATCGAGATTCCTGGTCACGACACGAATCGCATCAATGCCGCGTACGGGTACGGCGAAGCAGTTCTCATCGACACGGTGCAGACGAGCCTCGAAGTTCCCATTCACCACTACGTCGAGGTCGATTTCAACTCGTTCAAGTCGATCATTTCTGCCATCGACGGCGTAGAGATGTGCTTCGAGCATCCCACTCGCGACGTCAACACCGGACTCAACGTTCCTGAGGCAGGTTGTTTCGTTCTCGATTCCGTGCAGTCACTGGCATTCGCCCGAAGCCGGTACTTCGAGCAATTCAAGGATGGCGAATGGCGGGCCGACGGTCGAGCCGATCTTGGTCGCATCGAGCGACAACAGGTCTTCTTCGAAACAGCAATCGCGCGTTCTGTGTCACAAGTACTCGCGAATCCCTTCAGGGTCGGTGATCTTGCATCTGCTGCTGTGGACTCACTTCGTGTCGACAGCCGAACGGACCTCATCGAGATGGGCAATGCCATTCGACCGGTCGCCTCAGGTGGGATCGTGCGGATTCCTCTGCCCGTCTATTCCGACACAGTGCGCGACAAATCCGTGCTTCGCCTGGCTGAAGGATCACCACTAATTCTCGAATATCTCGCCGGGCGAGGGGACAGATCTCTCTTCGCTGGTTGACCTGCCTCGGGATCTCGACGTCGTCGAGCGCTTGTTGTGTCGGGATCGAGCGTGAACGGGTCTCTTCGACGCAGTCGACATGAAGAGTCCCAGGGGATCCGGAGATGGCAGACTGGGGGTGGCTCAAACCTACGAATTCGATGAGGTTCCTTCGATGAAAGCCCTGATCTTGGCCGGCGGTGCCGGAACTCGGCTTCGGCCCATCACGCATACGAGTGCCAAACAATTGGTTCCAGTGGCGAACAAGCCGATCCTTTTCTACGGCATCGAAGCAATGGCAGCTGCAGGGATTCGCGAAATCGGCATCATCGTCGGTGACACGCGCGCCGAGGTGATGTCGGCTGTCGGCGATGGCTCGACGTGGGGAGTGAGCGTGACGTACATCCCACAGGACCAGCCCTTGGGACTTGCGCACTGTGTCCTGATTGCCCGTTCCTTCTTGGGTGATGAGGACTTCGTGATGTACCTCGGTGACAATTTGCTCCAACAGGACCTGGGGGCATTCGTTCGTGCATTCGAAGCAGCGCGCACTTCGGCAGAACCGCCTGCTGCGCAGATTCTCCTCAAACAGGTTCCTGATCCGCATCGGTTCGG
>JAULYE010000064.1:0-7474 GCA_032118015.1 Ilumatobacteraceae bacterium
GGAATTGCTGAATCTGTCATCACTCGTCGGACCGTTCGTCGCGGCCTCATTGTTCTTTGCCATGTCCGCACTCGTGGCTTGGATACGACTTCGTCCTGATCCCTTGGTGATCAGTGGGGGACTGAGCACTTCGTTGACATCCGTTCCCCTTCGACGTCAGGTTCGTGAAGCGTGGGCAGCCATCCGGGAATCTCACCTCGCTGTCATCGGTGTGACGGCAATGGTGGTGTCTCAGGCGACAATGGTGGCAGTGATGACGATGACACCGCCACACATGAAGGACCATGGCCATGCTGATCTGTCTGCGCCAGTTGTGGCTTTGCACATCGTGGGCATGTATGGGTTCTCGCCATGGGTGGGGCGTTTCACGGACAGAGTCGGGCGGTTGCGTGCCCTCGAGGTAGGCGCAGTCATTCTTGGCGGTGGCGTCGTGTCGACGGTGATCGCTGGCTACATCCCGGTGATGATGTTCATTGGCCTGCTCCTTCTCGGTCTCGGCTGGAGCATCGGGCTGATTGCTGGAACGACTCTCGTGAGTGAGTCCGTCCGACAAGAATCCAAAGTCGAAGTTCAAGGGACGGCTGATTTGCTCATGAGTCTGTGTGGTGGAGCAGCTGCCTTCGCATCAGGATTCATCAAGCAGTCTTTTGGATTCCATTTGCTGGCCAACGCGTCAGCAGTTTTTGCCGGTGTGCTCCTGATCGCTGTCTGGGTGACTCGTGCTCGTGTCCGACCTATTCCGGTGCAGTAGGACTGACTGTGATCGAACGGCCGACGTCGATCCCGGACGCACCGGGCTCGTATCTGTTCAAGGATGCTTTGGGACGTGTCATCTACGTGGGCAAGGCATCGAGTCTGCGTCAACGTCTTTCCAACTACTTTCAGGATCCGAGTCAACTGCATCCGCGCACCGCGCAGATGGTCGCGACAGCAGAGTCAGTTGAGTGGGTCACCGTTCGCAATGAAGTCGAGGCTTTGATTCTCGAGTACAACCTGATCAAGGAGCACCGTCCGCGTTTCAACATCCGACTACGCGACGACAAGAGCTATCCGCTTCTTGCGGTCACCGTCGACGAAGAGTGGCCACGGGCTGTGGTGATGCGTGGCCAAAAGCGCAAGGGCATCAAGTATTTCGGTCCCTATCCGCACTCGCATGCGATTCGCGAGACCTTGGATCTCCTCTTGCGGACATTCCCCATTCGAACCTGCAGTCAAGGCAAGTTCAATCAGCATCAGCGACTGGGGAGACCATGTCTGCTGTTCCACATCGAAAAGTGCAGCGGTCCGTGTGTCGGGGAAGTGAGCGCCGAGGACTATTCGACGATGGTCACAGAGTTCTGTCGATTTCTCGAGGGGGATACCGATGATGTCGTGGTCCGCCTGCGGCAGGACATGGCCGATGCCGCGCGTGATCTCGAATACGAACGAGCTGCGCGATTGCGCGATCGCTTGCAGTCGGTTGCCAAGGCAATGGAGAAGCAGCAGATCGTCGGGGAGAAGGACGAAGACATCGATGTCATCGGTGTGTGTGACGACGATCTCGAAGCCGCGATTCAAGTGTTCTACGTTCGTCATGGTCGAGTCGTCGGTCGAAAGGGTTTCATCTTCGACAAAGTCGAGGATCTGCCACCAGGCAAGCTTGCTGATCAGATCCTTGAACTGCTCTATGGAGATGAGCCATTGCAGGGCATCCCCAAAGTCGTCTTGATGCCATCGGCTCCCAAAAATCTCGCGACCTACGAGGAATGGCTCAGCACGATCGATTCGACCCGTGTGCGAGCGGCACGCGTGGAGATCCGTGTTCCTCAGCGAGGTCCCAAGCGCGAATTGCTCGAGTTGGCGACACGCAACGCCACAGAGGAATTCCACCGACACAAGATGCGCAGATCGAGCGATCACAACAGCCGAAGTCGCGCTCTCACCGAACTGCAAGAGATTTTGCAGCTCCCCGAGGCACCTTTGCGGATCGAGTGTTACGACATGGCGCATCTTCAGGGAACCGACTATGTCGGCTCGATGGTCGTCCTCGAAGACGGCCTCCCAGCCAAACGGGAATACCGCCGTTTCAAGGTGAAGAACGTTCCTGGTAACGACGATTACGCGGCAATGGAGGAAGTTCTCACGCGACGACTCCAGGCGTACCTCGATGATCAAGAGCGGGTTTTCGACTCGAGTCTCGTGACCGGCGGGGATGCCCAAGCAGATGCTGTTGGAGATCCTGTGCCTGCAGAGCGAAAGCCGGGTCGATTTTCGTATCCGCCGCAGCTCCTACTGGTCGACGGTGGCAGGGGTCAGTTGGCAGTGGCCGAGCGTGTTGTTCGCTCGTTGGGACTCGCGGATGAAATCCCGGTTGCGGCTCTGGCCAAGCGTTTCGAAGAGGTTTTTGTTCCGGGTCGAAATGATCCGGTCGACATTCCTCGTGGCAGTGAAGCTCTGTTCATGTTGCAGCGCATTCGTGACGAAGCTCACCGCTTCGCAAATGCGTACCACCGCGAACTGCGGAACAAGCGCATGGTCACAAGTGCCCTCGAGGGCATCGAGGGTTTGGGAGAGGCGCGACGCAAGCGTCTCGTGCAAGCAATGGGCGGTGTCAAAGCGGTGAAGGCGGCGTCGTTGGACGAGCTCCTCGCATTGACCTGGTTACCCGAGAATGTGGCGCACGCCGTGTACGCACATCTTCATCCTGAATGAGTCACTGCTGGACACATATCTGTGTCCCCATCTGTGCGCAGCGATTCGATGTTCCTGGTGAGGGGTGTCGTCGGGACGCTCAGGCGATGAGAGGAATCACCTCAGTGGCAAAGCGTTCATAAGACTCGCGACGCGACTCTGGAGTGGATCCGAGCGTGAAATCGGGAACGATGATCTCGTCGTATCCGAGATCCCGATACGTCGCGCATGCTGCGGCGATGTGATGGGCATCGCCGATGATCGATCGATCGGCAGGGGCTTTGGCGGCAATCTTGGCAGCTACTGCTGAATCGTCGACGAGGAAGAAGAGTGCCTGTACCGATGTTCGCAGGGTTGCCGGATCACGACCGATGGACTCACAGGCTCGGCGAATCGTGGAGATTCGCTCGGCTGCCTGCTCCACTGTGCCCCAGGTGTTCCATTCATGGGCATGGGAGGCCGTGATACGCGACATGCGTGGTCCACCTGTGCCGACGAGGATCGGCAGTGGACTCTGAACAGGTCGAGGTTGACACGGCGCGTCGGTGAAAGTGAAATGCCGTCCGCTGAACGACGTACGGTCGTTCTCGAGCAGCGAGCGCATGACCTGGATCGCCTCTTCGAACCGGTCGACCCGATCTCGATTCTCCAACAGGTCGAATCCGTAGGCTCGGTGTTCGTTGACCTGCCATCCGGCACCGATTCCAAGAATCAAACGTCCATTGCCGAGTCGGTCGATGGTGGCGGCAGTCTTCGCAAGCACAGATGGATGGCGCACAGTTGTCGGTGAGACGAGTGATCCGATGCGCAACCGGCGAGTCACAGCAGTGATGGCTGCGATCATGCTCCAGCATTCGTGCACATCACCATCGACGATGGACTCATCCCCGGTGTTGGGCATGAAGTGATCGGCGTACCACAGCGCATGCCAATCCTGATCGTCTGCGTATCGAGCAAGAGTCTCGATTTCATCCCACGTGCGTTCCGGGGACGGCCACAGAGAGAACTTGATGGGGGAGGTCACGGCTCGAACCGTAGTAGCACCTAGTCTCGACATGTGAACGAGACGGAATCTGCCGGACTGTGGGAGGAGCATGCCGCCTGGTGGATCGAAGGATTCACCGAAGGTGCTGATCCCGAATACGTCGAGCAGATCCTTCCTTTGGCAGCAGCAGAATTGGCGGGAATGGGGCGAGTTCTCGACGTCGGATGCGGGGATGGGCAGATCGCACGGCTTGCTGCATCACTGGGATCAGATCTCGTCATCGGCGTCGATCCGACGTGGAACCAAGTCGCAGTCGCGGCTCAGCGCGGCGGAGGTGTTCACGTCGCCCGTGCTCGGGCCCATGAGTTACCCCTCGCAGCGGGTTCATTCGACGCCGTCGTTGCCTGTCTCGTTTTCGAGCACATCGAAGACGTCGATGATGCGATTGCTGAAGTGGCGCGTGTTCTCGCTCCCGGTGGTCGATTCTGTTTCTTCCTCAACCATCCTTTGCTACAAACACCTGGAAGTGGCTGGATCGATGACCAGGTGCTCGACCCGCCGGAGCAGTATTGGCGAATCGGCCCCTATCTCGTCGAAGACCTCTCGATCGAAGAAGTCGAAAAGGACATCTTCATCCCGTTCATCCATCGACCTCTCAGCCGCTACGTCAATGCACTGATCGACAACGGGCTCACCCTCGAACGCATGTTGGAGCCTGCCCCTCCGCCAGGTTTTCTTGCCCGAGCAGCTGAATACGAAGCGGCTGCGTCGATTCCCCGCCTCTTGTATCTGCGAGCGGTGAAACGGGATTGATCGTGCGTCTCGCCAACAACTGCCGGGATCGGTACAGCGCACGTCACTAGGGTGAAGGTGTGGCAGACATCTTGGTGATCACCGGTTTGTCCGGCGCCGGTCGTTCTGCCACTGCTGCTGTCCTCGAAGATTTGGGCTGGTACGTCGTCGACAACCTGCCCACGTCTCTTGTCGACACCATCGTCGAGTTGGCGAGCGTTCCCGGATCTGGCATCGAACGGTTGGCGCTCGTGGCTGGTCGCCAGCATCTCGAGTTGATGCCCAAAGTGGCCAATATGCGTGCTGGTGGCCATCGAGTTCGCGTGCTGTACCTCGACGCTTCCGATGGCGAGTTGGTTCGTCGATACGAGGCCTCCCGGCGTCGACATCCGTTGGCCACAGAGGCAGCGGGATTGTTGGAATCGATCGAGATGGAGCGCTTGCTTCTCGAACCGATGAAAGGTGATTGCGATCTGGTGATCGACACCACGGATCTCAACGTGCACCAGTTGAAGTCGAAAGTTCTCGGCTCGTTCGACAGCGAAATTCATGAACGGCTGCATGTGGCTGTCGAGTCTTTCGGATACAAGTACGGCCTGCCAATGGATGCCGACATCGTCATGGACGTTCGGTTTCTGCCCAATCCCCATTGGGACGACGATTTGCGCCCGCTCGTGGGGATGGACCCACCTGTGCGCGACTTCGTCCTCGGGCGACCTGAAGCCGTTGAGTTCCTGGATCGCCTGTCAGCGCTGATCCAGTCGGTGCTTCCTCAATACAACGCTGAGGGCAAGAGCTACCTGACGATTGCGATCGGATGTACGGGGGGTCGCCATCGATCCGTCGCGATTGCCGAAGAGGTCGCTCAGCGTATTCGCGAGTCAGGGCAACCGGTGCGAGTCAGTCATCGGGACCTGTCGAGAACCTGAGGTCGTATAGACATCGGGCGGTCAGATGGAAAATCCATGCGCAGGGACTTCTCCGACTAGTTTCAAAGGAGTATTCGAGCCATGTCTCGTTCCTGAAAGGACTCATATGACCGTACGTGTGGGCATCAACGGATTCGGCCGTATCGGACGCAACTTCTTTCGCGCCGCGCGCGAGCTGAAAGCGGACATCGAGATCGTCGCCGTCAACGACCTCGGCTCGTTGGAGACGATGGCCCACCTTCTCAAGTACGACTCGGTCATGGGTCAGCTCCCGCTTGCGATCAAGGCGACGAAGAACGGAATCAGCGTCGATGGCAAGGAGATTCGGGTCCTCAGCGAGCGAGATCCCAAGAGCCTGCCCTGGGGTGACCTCGGCGTCGATGTCGTGATCGAAAGCACGGGCATCTTCACGACGCGAGACGCTGCAGCCCAGCACCTCGAAGGCGGTGCACCTCTCGTGATCGTCTCCGCGCCCTGTGACAACGCGGATGCGACGTTCGTCTACGGAGTCAATCATCGCGATTTCAATGCCAAGGTGCACCAGGTGGTTTCCAACGCGAGTTGTACCACCAACTGCTTCGTACCTCTCGTCAAAATTCTCGATGACACCTTCGGCGTTGAACAAGGCCTGATGCAAACAGTGCATGCCTACACGGGAGATCAGTCTCTTGTGGACGGCCCGCACAAGGATCTGCGGCGAGCGCGTGCTGCGGCGATCAACATCGTCCCGACGGGCACTGGCGCTGCCCGGGCGACGAGCCTCGTTCTTGCGAGCATGAAGGGCAAACTCGATGGGACATCCCTGCGTGTTCCGGTGCCCACTGGCTCGATTGTCGACTTCACGGTCAACCTCAAGAAGGCCGCGACAGTCGAAGAGATCAACGCGGCATTCCGCAAAGCCGCAGCAAGTGGACCACTCAAGGGCGTGTTGCGTTACACAGAAGAACCAATTGTGTCAAGTGACATCGTCGGCGACCCGCACAGTTCTATTTTTGATGCCGGTTTGACCATGAGCTTGGGCAAGATGGCCAAGGTCCTCGCCTGGTACGACAACGAGTGGGGTTACAGCAATCGACTCGTGGAAATGACCGTGTTCGCCGGCACCAAATTGCCCAAGCGTCGCCGACGCTAGGGATTCGCAGACGTGAGCATCAGCGGTCATCCGCGACTCGAAGATCTGGGAGATGTCGCGGGTCGGCGCGTCCTCGTTCGCACGGACTTCAACGTTCCGATAGAGACGAACCCATCGGGTGAGCGAACCATTGTCGACGATTTCCGTATTCGGGCCGCGCTGCCAACCATCGAATGGTTGCGTGAACGGGGTGCCCAGGTCGTGTGTGCGAGCCACCTCGGTCGGCCCAAGGGCTCACCGGATCCGAAATACTCGATGGATCCCGTACGGGTTCGACTCTCAGCTCTCATGCCCGGTGTCGAGGTGCTGGAGAATTTGCGGTTCCATCCGGGTGAAGAGTCCAACGATCCTGCATTCGTCGCACAGTTGATCGAAGGCATTGATATGTATGTCGATGATGCGTTCGGTGCCGCCCACCGAGCGCATGCGTCGATCGTCGGACCACCCAGGACTTTGCCGTCTGCCATGGGCCGACTCCTCGAGCGCGAAGTCGAGGTGCTGCTCGGGTTGCGCTCTGCTCCCAAACATCCCTTCGTCGCTGTTCTCGGTGGATCGAAGATCTCTGACAAGCTCGGGGTTGTCGAGGCATTGCTCGACGTCGTCGACGCCCTCGTCATCGGAGGAGCGATGTGCTTCACGTTCCTCGCCGCCAAGGGTCTGCCGATCGGTGACTCGTTGTTCGAACCTGATTACGTCGACACCTGTAAGCGCCTATTGGAGTCGGGCAAACCAATCCACCTTCCCGAGGACATGGTGGGTGTGGACGCGAGCGGGAATTACGCGACATTCGGTCGTCGTATTCCCGATGGGTGCAAAGGGTTTGACATCGGACCAGGAACAGCTGCTGCGTTCTCCGACATCATCATGGATGCACGCACCGTGTTCTGGAATGGGCCGATGGGGATGTTCGAAGACGATCGATTCGCTGGCGGCACACGCACAGTTGCCGAGGCAATGGCGCAGACG
>JAULYE010000065.1:0-11625 GCA_032118015.1 Ilumatobacteraceae bacterium
AGATCGACGACGTCGCACAAGAGGAGTCCGATCCCACTCCGGTGGAACGGCGCCCCGCCAAGGGCACAGTCGCCGAGGGTCAGCCGACGCAGGGTCGGCTCGACAACGTCAGCGGACCGAAGAACGGCCAGTGGTCCTTGCCTCCGGCTTCGTATCTGGGCAAGACAGGAAAGCAGTCGATCGACCAGGCCGATGTTGATCGACGTGGGCGAGACCTCGAAGCGGCACTGTCGGCTCACGGTGTCGATGTGCGACTTGTCGATCGAACCGTCGGTCCCACAGTCACACGTTTCGAACTCGAACTCGGTCCCGGTGTCAAAGTCGCCCGGGTCACGAGTCTGCAAAAGGACATCGCCTATGCCATGGCTGCCACGGATGTGCGAATCCTTGCTCCGATTCCCGGACGTTCAGCCATCGGCATCGAGGTACCGAACAGCACTCGCCAATTGGTGACTCTCGGAGATCTGATGGTCTCAGCAGAGGCAAAGGTGGCCAACCACCCTCTCGACGTGGCGATCGGCAAGGACATTGCGGGGCGATCCGTGTTCTTGAACCTGGCAACAACTCCTCATTTGCTCATTGCAGGTGCAACGGGTGCCGGCAAGTCGAGCGGCATCAACTGCATCATCACATCGTTGTTGATGCGAATGACCCCGGATCAGGTACGGCTGATACTCATCGATCCCAAGCAAGTGGAAATGGGCCAGTACGCGCGGTTGCCGCATCTGCTCACGCAGCCGGTTACCAATCCGAAAAAGGCGGCGAACGCGCTCGGATGGGCCGTACGCGAAATGGAGAAGCGCTACGACCTTCTGTTCGAGATGGGCTATCGCGACATCAGCGGCTACAACGCGGCGTTCGATCGCGGGGAGATCAAAGCAGAGCTTGGGTCGGACCGGGAATTCGAACGGATGCACTACATCGTCGTCGTCGTCGACGAGTTGAACGACTTGATGATGGTTGCCGCCCGTGACGTCGAAGAGAGCATCACGCGTATCGCGCAGAAGGCTCGCGCAGTCGGAATCCACCTCATCGTCGCGACACAGCGTCCGTCCGTGAACGTGATCACTGGAGTGATCAAGGCCAATGTCCCTGCGCGGATGGCATTTGCCGTGTCCTCGCAGACCGATAGTCGCGTCATTCTCGATCAGGTCGGCGCGGAAAAACTTGTGGGTAAGGGCGACATGCTGCTTCTGCCCGGTAACTCTTCGATCGCCCAACGAATCCAAGGTTGCTGGGTGGAAGAGGAGGAGGTGCGCAAAGTCGTCACGCATTGGCGCAAGCAGGCTCCGGTGCAATACGTGAGTGGCGTCGAGGGTGATGAGCCGGCAACTGGAAGTGCGGCTGGTCGAGCCATCACTGGCTCGATTGGCGACAGTGCGATCACCGATGGCCCGGCCGATGACGGCGATGACGCGCTGGTGAGAAAGGCTATGGAACTCGTCGTACGCAGCCGTTTGGGTTCGACCTCGATGTTGCAACGCAAGCTCGGTATCGGTTTCGCGCGTGCGGGAAGGATCATGGACTTGCTTGAGCAGCGAGCCATCGTCGGACCGAGCGTGGGCAGCAAAGCTCGTGAGGTATTGATGACCGTCGAGGAGTTCGAAGCTCTCTGATTCTCGGTGTACGGTGACGCAGGGCGTCATCTGCAGGCGATCGAATCACCGTCGGCTGACTTGGGGTCCACTCAGACACGAGTCACCAGGGGGATGAAATGGAGATGGTCGAAGTCGCAAGCGGTTTGCGATTCCCGGAGGGTCCGATTGCGATGCAGGACGGCAGCGTCGTTCTCGTGGAGATGTTCGGTCCTCGATTGACGCGCGTTCGACCCGATGGTTCCCTGGACATCGTCGCTGAGATTGCCGGTGGGCCCAATGGGGCGGCAATCGGGCCTGATGGTGCGCTGTATCTGTGCAACAACGGTGGGTGTTTCACAGAAGTCGATTTTGGTGGTCTGTGTCTGCCTGGACCGTTCGATCCGGGTGAATACATCGGAGGCCGCATCCAGCGAGTCGATCTTGGAAGCGGGGCAGTGACCGATCTGTACACCGAGTGTGATGGTCGTCCCTTGCGTGCCCCCAACGATCTCGTCTTCGACATCCACGGCGGTTTCTACTTCACCGATCACGGAATTCGCGACAATGCGGCGCGGACCGCAGATCTGACCGGCATCTACTATGCCAAAGCCGATGGCTCTTCGATTACAGAGATCGCGTTTCCTGTCGAAGGTCCCAATGGCATCGGACTTTCCCCGGACGGGTCGACCCTCTATTGGGCCGAGACGCACACGGGACGAGTGTTCAAGCGAACGATCACCGAGCCGGGAGTGCTTGCGCCGACCGCTCCAGGGGATGCAAGTGTCGTCCTCCACGGCCTGCCCGGACTGCAACTTCTCGATTCACTCGCTGTCGATGGCAGTGGGAATGTCTGTGTTGCAACGCTCGTGAACGGAGGAATCTCGGTGATCTCACCCGATGGTGACCTCCTCGAGCACCTGCCCACGGGGGATTTGCTGACGACGAATATCTGTTTCGCAGCGGATGGCTCCGATACCGCCTACGTCACTCTGTCGGGATCGGGACGTCTCGTGAGGATGCATTGGAAGTACGGCGGACTTCGGCTGGCGCATTCGGCGTGAAGCGCTCCGAGCGGACACAGCCCGAGCAACGAGGCAGATAACCTCGCCTCGTGACCGATTCTCGACGTTTCTACATCGAGACCCTCGGTTGCCCGAAGAATCAAGTCGATTCGGACAAATTGGTGGGAGCGCTCTTGGCGGACGGTCTTACCTGCGTCGAGACACCCGAGGAAGCTGACCTTGTCGTGGTGAACACGTGTGCGTTCATCGACGAGGCTCGTCGTGAGTCGATCGACACAATCCTGACCTTGGATGAACGACGCCGGACTGGTTCGTCTCTCGTCGTCACCGGCTGCATGGCCGAACGATACGGTGACGAACTTGCTCGGGAACTGCCCGAGGTCGATCTCGTTGCCGGTTTCGGCGTGCCGGTCGATCCCAAGCGCCGAACATTGATTCCCGTGACGGCGCTTCCAGTGCCCGAGCTGGATCTTTTGAACTTGCCGCGACCGCGCAGCACCGCACCCTGGGCGTATGTGAAGATCGCAGAAGGATGTGACCGTTCGTGCGGGTTCTGTGCGATCCCAAGTTTTCGCGGTCCACAGCGCAGTCGCGATATCGATTCCATCCTTCGCGAGATCGACGAACTCGAGGTTCAGGAAGTCGTCCTGGTCGCCCAAGATCTCGCCAGTTACGGCAAGGACCGGCCCGAAGAACTCGGAGCTGGAAGCATTGTCCCTTTGGTGAATGCCGTCGCTGGACGTGTACGTCGAACGCGTCTTCTCTATCTGTACCCGAGCGATCTGTCCGATGCGCTCATCGACTCGATCTGTGCAACGGGGGTTCCGTATTTCGATTTGTCGCTCCAGCATGTGAGCAAACCGTTGTTGCGTCGGATGCGTCGTTGGGGTGATGGGCGGCGCTTCTTGGATCGCATCGATGCGATTCGCCAGCGGGAGCCCGAGGCTGCGTTCCGCAGCAATTTCATCGTCGGGTACCCCGGCGAGACAGAGGAAGATCACGATCAGCTTTTGGAGTTCGTCGAACAAGCCCAATTGGACTGGTGTGGTTTCTTCGCGTATTCCACGGAGGACGGAACGTATGCCGCGGATCTCGATGGACAGGTGCCCGAGTCCTTGATGCGCGAGCGATTGCTCGAGCTCGGAGAATTGCAGGATGCGATCACGTCGCAGCGTCGAGACGACTTGATTGGGCGGCGTATCGAAGTGCTTGTGGATGCTCCAGGTGAGGCTCGAAGCCACCGTGAAGCCCCAGAGATCGATGGAATCGTCGAAGTGGCAGAGCATCTGCCAGTTGGCGAATTCCATGAGGTGACGGTTGTGTCAGCGGCGGGACCAGATCTTCGAGCCGAATGAACTCCGTGTTCTGAAGGGTGAGAGCCCGAATATGGCAGGCTTGAAGGATGCCAGTCGATCCCAATGCCATTGCCACATGGGCAAATGCCGTGACGGTCGGGCGCATTCTGGTCGCGCCGTTGATGTTTCTCATCATTCCCGATCAACCCGGGGGATCGTGGCTCTCCATCGTCGTGTGGACGCTGCTGTGCTCGAGCGACGGAGTCGATGGATATCTCGCACGTCGCCATGGCGCAACACGATCGGGAGCATTCCTCGATCCGCTTGCTGACAAGGTTCTCGTTCTTGGAGCGATGTTCGCGCTCGTGAACAAGGACATCTTCTGGGTTGTGCCTGTTCTGATCATTGCCATACGTGAGATTGCCATCAGCATGTACAGAGTCGTCGCAGGCGCCAATGGCATCAGCATGCCTGCGAGCAAGATCGCTAAGTGGAAGACATTCGCACAGCAGTTGAGCGTCGGGTTCGCCTTGATTCCGTTCACTGCCGTCGATGCAACGTGGACATGGCTGTGGCTGTTGTGGATCTCTGTTGCGCTCACAACGGTGAGTGGACTGCAGTACCTATGGGTCGCACAACGCCAGCGTCGTCGCAATCGGGAGATTTGAATGCGCTGCGCAGTGGTCGCAGTTGGAACCGAGTTGTTGCTCGGTCAGATCACCGACACGAACTCGTCATGGATCGGTGAGCGCCTTGCGGCTCATGGCATCGACTCGCTCGTTCAGGTCAAAGTAGGGGACAACCTCGGGCGCATCGTCGAGATCACGAGGCATGTCCTGGCGGATGCTGATGCTGTGATCATGTGCGGAGGTCTCGGTCCGACCCATGACGACCTGACAAGGGAGGCGATCGCAGACCTCATGGGAGTTGATCTCGTTCCTGACGGCACGATCGCTCAGGTGATCCGTGACTTGTTCGCGGCCCGCGGACGAGTGATGCCAGAAAACAATCTGAGGCAGGCACTCGTTCCACGCGGAGCAACTGTGATTCCTCAGACCCGCGGTACTGCCCCGGGCTTGATCTGCCCAGTCGGCGCCAAAGTGATCTATGCAGTTCCCGGCGTCCCTCATGAAATGCAGGACATGGTGGAGCGCGTCATCATGGCGGACCTGCGTGCTCGCAGTGGGGACAGCAGCGTCATCGTCAGCAGGCTGATTCGTACATGGGGTGAGAGTGAGAGCGGTCTCAACGAACGATTGCACGGAGTCATCGAGACCCTCGAACAGAAGGGAAACCCGACACTCGCGTTTCTTGCAAGTGGATGGGAAGGTATCAAGGTTCGACTGACTGCCAAAGGCGACTCGATCGAACACGTGATGACAGTGCTCGACCACTGGCAAGAAATCGTGCTTGCTGAGGTGAGCGACGTGGTGTTCGGATTCGACAGTGACACGATGGAGGTCGTTGTCCTGCGCGAGTTGACACGACTCGGCCTGACACTTGGGGTGGCCGAATCGGTCACGGGTGGACTCGTTGCCGGACGGCTGACGGGCGTGCCAGGCGCGAGCGGTGCGCTACGGGGAAGTGTGGTGGCCTATGCCAGCGATGTGAAATTCGGGGTTCTCGGGGTCGATCCGGGACCGGTGGTGTCCGAGCGCGCTGTTCAGCAGATGGCACTGGGAGCTCTTGGTGTTCTCGGCTCTGATGTTTCTCTCGCTCTGACTGGTGTAGCCGGACCCGATGAACAAGACGGACAGCCAGTGGGCACCTTGTGGGTGGGGTTGGCTGCACGAGGTGGCATGGTTCTGTCTCGTAGCTTCCGTCTTCCCGGGCTGCGGGACCAGATGCGTCAAATGTCGGTGATCACATCACTCGACTTCCTGCGCAGGAACCTCGATGAACTTGCTGCCTCGATCGTTTCTCACAAGGGAGAGACGGATTCCTGATCTGGCGAACTTGAGTCTCCGTGTCACGGAAATCGAGTGGCACTAGCCTGACGGGCGCAGCCCTCGTAGCTCAGCTGGATAGAGCAACGGCCTTCTAATCCGTAGCGCGCACGTTCGAATCGTGCCGAGGGCGCTGTGCGACTCGCAGCGAATTCTTCTCGACAACTGCTGTGGGTGTTCGCAACCAGATCCTGAGTCTTCGGTCGTAGGTCGGCTCAGATCGACTGTGACGTACCTGGTGGCGACGTGTCCCGGTGACGACACGTCGATCGAGTCGTCTTGCCCTACACTTGGGCGACCGATCCGGGCGTATTTCAGCGCACTGCGGATCGAGCGAGTGAGGGTTCAGTGAAGTTCAAAAAGGGTGACACGGTGATCTATCCCCAGCACGGTGCGTGCAGGGTGGAGGCGATTCGTAAAGAGGACCCACTTCGAACAGGTAAGAACCAGGACTATCTCGTCCTGAAGACGGTGATCGGCGACATGACGTTGCGTGTGCCCATGGCCAAGGTGGACGAGGTTGGGGTTCGCCCTCCCGTGTCTCCGGATGAGTTGGAGGACTTGGTGTCGGTGTTGGCCAAAGCCGACCCGCGAGTTCCGAGCAACTGGAGTCGCCGGTTCAAGAATCACCAGGAGAAACTCAAGAGCGGGGATGTCTACCAGGTCGCTGAGGTGGTTCGTAATCTCGCTGCTCGCAACCGTGACGCATCGTTGTCGGCAGCTGAGCGCACCATGTACGAGCGGGCTCGGGTCAATCTGATTTCCGAAATTGCGCCTGCTCTGAAGGTGACGACCGAAGAAGCCCAGCACTATCTCGATGATGCACTGGCTCGCGGAGTCCTCAAACCGCCCAAGGTCACCAAGGCAGCGCCAGCAAAAGATGCGCCAGCCAAGAGTGCGTCCCACAAGGGGGACGAAGCGAAGGCCGCCCCGAAGAAGACTGCGACGAAGACGGTTGCGCCGCCAGCCAAGGCAACAGCAAAACCCTCGACGAAGGCACCGGCCAAGGCAACAGCAAAACCCTCGACCAAGTCGCCGGCCAAGTCGCCGGCCAAGACACCGGCCAAGTCGCCTACGAAGTCGTCATCCAAGTCGTCTTCCGGTCCTGTCGCCAAGACGGTATCCAAGGCTGCTCCGGCGAAGAAGCCCGTCAAGAAGTCCTGAGCACCGGAACCTTGACGTACCTCAGTCGCTCTCCGATTGGAGTGCGCTGCACTCGGTAGGGTGCGGGCATGATTCAGCGACAAGAGATCTTTCGCAAGGAGTTGCTCTCACGTATCTCGTCGGGGGAGATCGATTCGGTGATCACGGCGTTTCCTGATCGGTATGGGCGCCTCGTGGGCAAGCGCGCTTCAGGCCAATTCTTCGTCGATCACGTGGCCGAGCACGGTACGGAGAATTGCGACTATCTGTTGACGTGCGATCTCGACAACGAACCGGTTGCAGGTTTTGCATTCTCCAATTTCGACAAGGGTTACGGGGACATCGTCGCCAAACCTGACTGGGCCACGGTGCGAGTGCTGCCTTGGGTTCCGGGAACCGCAATGATCATGTGCGACCTCCATGTGCTCGACACGGATGAGCTCGTTTCCGTTGCACCGCGCACGATCCTTCGGCGACAGGTCGAAGCCGCACATGAGCTCGGTTTCACGCCGATGGTGGGAAGTGAAATCGAGTTCTATCTGTATCGAGACTCCTATGAAGAGGCACGAAGAAGTCGTTATCAGGATCTACATCCTCATTCCGATTGGCCACAGGATTACAGCATCATGCAAACCACCCGAGACGAATATGTGATCGCTGACATTCGTCGCGGTTTGATTCAGGCGGGTGTGCCCGTCGAATTCACCAAGGGAGAGGCGGGAGCCGGACAACACGAGATCAATCTCTCGTACGCTTCACCCGTCGAGATGGCGGACCGTAATCAGATCTACAAGACAGCGGCGAAGGAAATCGCCGCGCTTCATGGCCGCTCGGTCACTTTCATGGCAAAGCCAACGATGAGCGATGTCGGTTCGTCATGTCATGTCCATGCGAGCATGTGGGATCCTCATGGTCAAAGTTCGGTATTCGACGATGCCAATAGGCATCACGGGATGAGTGAGACATTCGAAATGTTCCTCGCGGGCATGATCGCCACCGCACGCGAATTTTCACTGCTATGGGCGCCGACGGTGAACAGCTATCGGCGTTTTCAGCCAGGATCTTGGGCGCCAACGGGCATCGGCTGGGGGGTGGACAATCGCACTCTCGGATTCCGCAAAGTGGGACACGGGCAGTCGACTCGAGTGGAGAGCCGTATCCCGGGTGCTGATGCCAACACCTATCTCACATTTGCCGGCGTGATTGCAGGTGGTCTGTACGGCATACGGCAGAGCCTTTCTCTTGCGGATCCGTACGTGGGCAATGGATACCTCGCCACGGACATGGAACGAATTCCGTGGAATCTTCCTGATGCCATCGAGTTGTGGCGGGGGAGTTCCATTGCTCGTGAATGCTTCGGTGAGGATGTCCACCAATGGGTGCTCCGGTCCGCTCAGAGCGAGTGGGAAGCTTTCAACCAGTCAGTGACCGACTGGGAACTCATGAGATATTTCGAACGGATCTAGGAGAGCGATGTCGGCAGGTCGATTGGATGGAAAAGTAGCGCTCATCACCGGGGCGTCTTCGGGTCTTGGACGAACGGGCGCGGAGATCTTCGCGCGCGAGGGCGCTCGTGTCGTGATAGCCGACGTCGTCGATGGCGATGATGTTCTCGAGTCGATCGCCCGAGATTCAGGCGAAGCAGCGTTCGTGCGATGTGACGTATCCGATGACGAATCCGTCCGCAGTGCCGTCGAATTCACGGTGGAGACCTTCGGTTCGCTGGACATCCTCTACAACAATGCAGGGGTCATGCTCAGTGGTGATGACGACCCGGTTTCGACTCCACTCGATGTCTATGAAAAGACGATGGACATCAACGTCAAGGGCACATTGCTCGGCTGTCGTCATGCCATCCCGGCGATGCTGCACTCAGGTGGCGGCTCGATCGTCAATGTGGCAAGTTTCGTCGCGCACATGGGTGCAGCCACCCCGCAGATCGCCTACACGGCATCGAAAGGTGCAGTGCTCGCTCTGACGCGAGAAATCGCCGTCATTTATGCGCGCCAGGGAATTCGTGCGAATGCGCTGTGTCCCGGTCCCGTCATGACGCCACTGTTGGAAAAGTTCTTGAGTGATGAGGAGCGACGTGAGCGCCGCCTGGTGCACATCCCGATGGGTCGTTTCGGTCGACCAGAGGAGATTGCCCATGGAGCACTGTTCCTCGCCAGCGACGAGAGCAGTTGGATGACTGGTCAGTCCTTGATCGTCGACGGTGGGATCACCGCTGCCTACGTGACGCCGCAATGACGGAGCGATGAAGATTCTGAATCAACTGAGAATGACTGAGCCGTTGGCTGTGAGAATTTCGGCCGTGAGTGCCGCTCGATCTGCGTAGTTGAGAGTGATCGCAGACGGCTCGTCACCGAGCAGAGCTTCATCGCTGATCGCCGACAAAATGATGTCGATCGTTCTCGGTTGAGGGTGGAACAAGTCGAGAGCCACCAGTGATCCGCCCACAGGCAGAGTTTCCGACGGATGGATCGTCCGGCCCCAATCGATGAAAACGGGTAGGACCCCTCCCTGTGTGGCTTCGACTGACGCAAGGGTCAGGTTCCATTCGAGAACGACTCCATCCGGACGTCGCCTGGTCATGGTGTGGGGTTCTCCTGGGTCGTATCCAGCTTCGCGTGCGAGGGCGACCACATCGGCCAGGGGTCGATGTGGAGACGCGCACCACCCGACGAGTTGGGGTGTGTTGAGATCGTCGATTCCGAATGGGCGCGGTCCACTCGGATCTGGTTGGGCGGGATCGGGCCCGATGATCTCGAGATACGTGCGACCCCCCAGACCGAGGAGTGCGTTGAAAGTGCCAAGACCGACGTGTGCCCCGCCCGGACTGGGAGCAACTCCGAACAAGGCTTCGATGTCCAGAACCCCCTCTGCAAGGTCCGGGACTGCATAGACGAGGTGGTCGATGTGGAGGTTCTTGGTCATGGTGACTGCTTCGCAGGGGAATTCGCTCATTCTCCCGTGGACGGACTGTCCCACGGGAGCGGCTCGAGCCTGCCAAACTCGAACCTATGTCGGACCTTCGAAAAGAAAATGCGAGTCAAATGAACATTGCGGGTGAAGTGAACATACTCGGAGCGGGTCCACGTGTTGCATTCCTCGGATTGGGTGTCATGGGTGCACCGATGGCTGGTCATCTTGCCAATGCAGGTTGTGATGTGACGGTGTACAACCGCACCGCCACCAAAGCGTTGGCGTGGGTTGCAGGGCATGGGGGACGGGCGGCACCGACACCGCGAGAGGCTGTCGAGGATGCCGAGTTCGTCATGGTGTGTGTGGGTAACGATGACGATGTACGCAGCGTCGTTCTCGGTGAGCAGGGTGCTCTTGCAGCAATGGAACCAGGTTCGGTTTTGATCGACCACACAACGGCATCTGCCGACGTGGCACGAGAGTTGTCCGAAGAATGCAGACGCGTCGGCGTCGGGTTCGTCGATGCTCCCGTCTCAGGCGGACAGGCCGGTGCCGTCAACGGCACATTGACGGTGATGTGTGGCTGCGACGACGAAGGTGTCTACGATCGCGCGAGGGTTGCCGTTCAACCGTATGCACGTGCATGCGAACATCTCGGACCTGCGGGCTCAGGACAACTGACGAAGATGGTCAATCAGATTTGCATTGCGGGGATTGCTCAAGGCCTGTCGGAGGGAATCAACTTCGCGCAAAGGGCGGGACTCGATGTGGAAAAGGTCGTCGATGTCATCGGCAAAGGAGCTGCCGCGAGCTGGCAGATGGACAATCGTGCTGTGACGATGGGCAAAGGCGATTTCGAATTCGGGTTCGCTGTGGAATGGATGCGTAAGGATTTGGGAATCTGCCTCGAAGAATCCAAGCGCAATGGGGCTCGTCTGCCGATGACTGCTCTCGTGGATCAGTTCTACGCTCAGGTCATCGCACGCGGTGGTCGGCGATGGGACACGAGCAGTTTGATCCACCTTCTGCAGAACGACTGAATTCAGTTCACGCCGGTTTCAACTCAGTCTGACTGGCGTGCCCACAGGATCGATCGCCGCAGGAGTTCGTAGTACGCGGGCTTGTCCCATGAGCATCTCTCGACTCGTGGATAGAAGTCCATCACAGGAACCATGTCGAAATGCCCTCGGCAATGTCCGAGGGTGTTGTAGAGAACGGCACCTTGTCCCAACGGTCGCAGGTACATGACGAGATGTCTTGGATCACCCTGTGACCAGTCGGCTTCGACGAATCCTCCCGCGCGACCGCTCCACATGGTGTGCAGCAGTGGGACGAGCGACTCTGCATCGTGGTACTCACTCAAATACAGCTCGTCATCGGTGTCGAACGCATCGATTCCCTCGACGAGCCAATGGCTTGGATCCGTGATCTCCACTCGATAGGGCTGGATCGGAGGATGAGCGACGAATTGGCTACCGAGGGTGTTCGCCCACGTGGGGAAGACTCGCGGGCTGTCCACACCGTCTGGGCCCCCAAGATCGAGAGCCGAGTTCGTGCCGTGAAGAGCGAGCCACCGGCCACCTTGTTCCACCCATGAGCGGATGGCAGTTTGTGCCTCGATGGAAGGTCTGAGATCGCACGTGTAGGACACCAGAATCGAGGAGGCCACAATTCCTTCGAATTGCTCGTAATCGGGTTGGACGCGAACCCGCAAGTC
>JAULYE010000066.1:0-1501 GCA_032118015.1 Ilumatobacteraceae bacterium
GTTTCTCACCACGTGTCGATGTTCGCACGCTTCTTGCCGTGCCGTGATTCGGGCTTCCAAGATTCGAGCACTGCCATGATCCACGAGCGGGAATCAGCAGGGTCGACCACGTCGTCGATTTCGAAATGCGTCGCCACGGACAATGCTTTACCGTGCTCATACATACGCTCGACCATGATCGAAAAGGTCTTTTCTCGCTCCACAGGGTCCTCGATCGCTTCGAGCTCCTTGCGATAACCGAGCCGGACTGCTCCTTCGAGACCCATGCCGCCGAACTCACCTGTCGGCCAGGCAACGGTGGCCAATGGAGCCTTAGTACTGCCGGCCATCATCGCCTGTGCCCCGAGCCCGTAACTCTTGCGTAGAACGATCGAGACCACTGGCACCGAGATGTTCACACCGGTCACGAACAATCGGCTGCAATGGCGCACCAGGGCGGTCTCTTCGATCTCAGGACCGACCATCATTCCCGGTGTGTCGACGAGGGTGACGAGAGGGATGTCGAAGGCATCGCACAACTGCATGAAGCGTGCTGCTTTATCCGCCCCATCGCTGTCGATCGCCCCCGCCAGATGATGGGGATCGTTGGCGATGACGCCAACGGGGCGACCTTCGACTCGGGCCAGCGCTGTGACCATGCCGCGACCGAAAAAGCGACGTAATTCGAGGACGGAGTCGATGTCGAACAGACCCTCGATCACTGCGCGAACGTCATAGGCCTTGACACGACTCTCAGGGATCATCGTCCGCAATGCTGTCTGATCTGGGGCTTGCCCTTGGGTGAGCGGGCCTTGGAAAAATGCCAGATAGGTCTTGGCCAGACTGACGGCATGTTCGTCATCTCGTGCAACCAGGTCGACGACACCATTTGCCGTCTGGACTTCGAGAGGTCCGATGTCTCGGGGATGGAAAACTCCGAGTCCTCCGCCTTCGATCATTGCCGGTCCACCCATGCCGATGTTCGAGCCCTCACAGGCGATGACGACGTCACAACAGCCAAGAATGGCAGCGTTGCCTGCAAAGCAGTAACCACCAGTGATTCCCACCAGCGGTACCAGTCCGGATAAACGAGCGAAATCGTGGAAGGCCCAACAATCGAGACCGGACACTCCGAGCCCGTCGGTGTCTCCTGGTCGACCTCCACCACCTTCGGCGAAGAAAACAATCGGCAGGCGAAGACGTTCAGCGACATCGAACAGCCGATCCTTCTTGCGATGGTTCTGCGTTCCTTGTGTGCCGGCCAACACCGCATAGTCGTACGACATGGCGATCGTTCGCGCTACCTCAGGACCGAACAGATCCGCATTCACCCGTCCGATGCCGCCGATGAGTCCGTCTGCCGGAGTCGATTCGATGAGGTCTTCGACTGAGCGCCGTCGACGCTGTGCTGCGATCACGAGCGGGCCGTACTCGACAAAGGATCCAGGTTCCACCAAATCGGTGACGTTTTCACGTGCAGTGCGCCGTCGGGCTTCGTGGCGTTTGTGAGAGGCAGCGGATC
>JAULYE010000067.1:0-7151 GCA_032118015.1 Ilumatobacteraceae bacterium
GCGCAGTCCGATCCATGAGTTGGCTCGGGAGATGCTGCCTGTCGAGGGCGGAACAGTCTTCGATGTCGGATGTGGAGGAGGGCGTTCCTCGATTCCTCTCGTGCCACGGGCGTCGTTCATCGTCGCGGTCGATGAGAGCCCTGCGATGCTGGCACGTTTCGCGCAGTCGGCCGAAGAAGCCGGTGTCGGCCACAGCGAGATCCGAGGTCGCTTTCCCGATGTGGTGCACGAGGCCGAATTGGCGGGCCAACCCTTGCGACCTTGTGACATCGTGGTGTGCCATCACGTGTTCTTCAATGTGGCCGATCTGGAACCCTTCGTCATCGCCCTCACCGCAATGGCCCGCCTCGGTGTCGTCGTCGTGATGCCGCGCCGTCATCCGCTCAGTTCGTGGAATCCAGCGTGGAAGCATTTCTGGAATCTCGATCGACCGAACGGCCCGACATCCGATGACGCAATTGCCGTCATACGTGCTCTCGGTTTCGATCCCGAAGTCGTCGTCGTTCCGCGACCGCCTTTGGCGCGACATGCAAACGATCCACAGTCATTGGTGGTTTCTGCTCGTCGGCGTCTGTGCCTCAGCGAGGACCGCCAGGGCGACGTCACGCGATGGCTGGCGGACAATCCGCCAGAGTTCATGGACGAGGTCGTCGTTCTGCGATGGCCCGGAGGTCTTTGACAGCCCCCTGACGTTGCGCCTCGTAGAGACCGCGACGTGGAGACACCGAATAGGCCAGGATGCACACGATGCCCGCAGGTGCAAGGACCGCAGCTCCAAACAACTCAGCGGTGAGAATGGTGCAGGCAATCGGCGTGTTGGAGGCTGCTCCGAACACCGCAGCGAAAGCGGTCACGGCGGCGAGAGTCGGTGCCAGGTCCAACGGAGCCGACAGTACCGAGCCGAGAGTGGCTCCGATGACGAACAACGGCGTCACCTCACCGCCTGGGATGCCACTGCCAAGGGCAATGACGGTGAACACGATTTTCAGGATCGGGTCCCACCAGTCCGCTGTGAGTCCGGCAATGGCATCGTCGACGAGCGGCAACGAAAGACCGAGGTAGTCGCGGCCGATCAGAAGCGCAAGTCCGATCGTCGCTACTGCGCCGATGACGGGACGCACCGGGGCCCACGGTACGAAACGAGTCGTCATCGAACGCATCGTGTGCAGCGACCCGATGAAGACACGCGCTGCGAGGCCGGCAGCAAGGCCGAGAACTGCCAATCGCGCGAACGTCCACCAATCGATGTTCGCCATCACTGATGCGATCGGGGTGGATCGACCCAGACCTTCGACGATGAAGTCTGCTGTCACAGATGCCGCAAGCGCCGGTGCCAATGCGTCGTAGCGCAAGCGACCTGTTTGCTGGACCTCGAGAGCGAACACGGCGCCAGCGATCGGTACGCCGAATGCGCCACCGAATGCACCGGCCATGGCTGCGATGAGCATCAATCGCTGATCGCGTGCGGGTAATCGCAGTGGTCTCATCACCGTGCTCGCAAGTGATCCAGCGATCTGGAGCGCCGCTCCTTCGCGACCGACAGAGGCGCCGGTCAGCTGTGCAAGTGTGGTGGCGCCGAAGATCATCGGAGCCATCCGCATCGGCACGTCGACAGTTCCGCGCGCTCGATCGTCGGAATCGCCACTAGGCGGTAGTGATCTTTCGATCACCAAAGAGGTCCCCAGCGAGCTCTCGTTGCCCCATCGCTGGTACACGAGCCCGAGGCTCAGGGCCACGGGAACGAGGAGCCACAGCAGCCACGGGTGATCGAGTCGCATGTCGGTGGCTCGATCCAAGGCTTCGAACAGAGCCCAAGAACCCGACCCGCTGATGGCACCGATGACGATGGCACCGAGTACGACGGCTGAGAAATGGGCCATCGCCTTGGATCGGTCAGCGAGCACGTCGACACGCTACTGCGACACTCTTGCTGGACTCTCACACCTCGCTCTTACTTGGAGAGGGCAGACTGATGCACGTGAGTTCGACGTCGAACCCCCTCGGAAAAGTGCTCGTCGTCGACGACGATCCGGCGATTCGAACGTCGCTCAGTCGGGCGCTGTCCCTCGAGGGTTACAGCGTGGACACAGCCAAGGACGGCAACTCAGCTCTATCTGCCGTTGTCACAAGCCACCCAGATGTCGTCATTCTCGATTTGATGATGCCCAATATCGACGGTTTGTCGGTGTGCCGCGTCCTGCGTAGTGAGGGCAATCGGGTTCCGATTCTGATGTTGACCGCACGTACCGAGACGAGTGATCGAGTCAGTGGGCTCGATGCAGGAGCCGATGACTATCTGGGTAAGCCATTCGCGCTCGAAGAGATGTTGGCGCGAGTGCGCGCCCTGATGCGTCGAGGCAAGCAACCCGCGAACGACCGCAGCGGAGAGATCGTGGAGTTTGCAGACCTGGGCATCGACTGTGCGGCGCGGACCGTCCAGCGGGCGGGCCGAGAAATCGACTTGTCCAAGACCGAGTTCGACCTTCTCGAACTCCTCGTACGCAACCACGGAATCGTTCTCGACCACTCGACGATCTACGACAGGATCTGGGGCTACGACTTCGGACCCGATTCCAAGAACCTTGCGGTGTACATCGGCTATCTCCGGCGCAAGATCGACACTGAGGGTCTGCAGCCCCTGATCCACACGGTACGCGGAGTCGGCTACACAGTTCGTGTGTCGACGACACAGGCTTCTGATGCGGAGTCGACCAATGTCTGATGGCATGCCGGTGTCTGATGGCATGCCGGCGGCCACGCGACCGTCTTCGACGTCGACTCAACGATGGGGTCTGCGTTGGAAGTTGGCGCTGCTCCTCGGAGCCATCTGCGCAGCGACTGCGATCGCTGTCGGTCTCGTCTCATACGAATCAATGCAACAGCGCCTTCGAACCGAGATCGATCGTTCACTCATCGAGGCGACGAATCGCTTCTTGGATGCCCCCAATGGTGGTCGCAGGATCCGCATCGGCAGTCGTTTGTCGATCGTGATTCCGGAGCGCCCGTTGGGAATCGAGCAATACGTTGTACAAGTGGCGTCTGGCGAGGGTGATGTCATCGCATCCTCACCCGGAGTGTCGCTTCCCGTCGTTACAGCCGACGATGAATCATGGGAGAGTTCTGGACCCGATGGGGCGATCGTGCGAACCGTCACTTCGGATGAAGGTGTTCGCTACCGAGTGCGTACCGAACTCGTCGAAATACCCGGTCTCCGGGATGTCGTCGTGCAGTTGGGACGTGACTACTCCGAGACGGACAACGTTCTTGCGGATCTTCGCACCCGCATACTCGTGATCGGTGCCGCGATCGTCATCATCGCGGCGGCTCTCGGCTCAGCGATTTCTGCGGGAGTGACGTCGCGGATCCGGCGCCTCTCACGTGCAGCAGAGCGAATTGCCGAGACAGGTCAGTTGTCCGTGGATCTGGCTGTTGACGGCAATGATGAAACAGGTCGACTCGCTCGATCTTTTCGCGACATGGTCGGAGCCCTCGAGCAGTCGCGATCCGAACAGCAGCGACTTGTTCAAGATGCAGGACACGAATTGCGCACCCCGTTGACGAGTGTGCGCACCAACATCGACGTTCTTCGACGGCACGGAGATCTTCCCGAAGACCTCAGGCGCCAGATCCTCGCTGACCTCGACCACGACATCAATGAACTGGGTGACCTGGTCGATGAAATCGTGACGGTCGCGGCCCGCACCGACGCGAGCCCATCGGCATTCGAGCCGACAGATCTCGGGGCATTGGTCCAAGGTGTCGTCGACCGTTTTCGGCGACGCAGCGATCGGGACTTCGTCGTCGTCGCTGATCACTCCTTGGTGATGGCACGACGGACCAGCATCGAACGTGCCGTGTCGAATCTGCTCGACAATGCTCTGAAGTTCGACACCAGCCAGGAGGCGATCGGGGTTGCAGTCATCTCGGGAACTGTGATCGTGAGTGACCGCGGTTCAGGAATTGCAGCCTCGGAACTCGAATCAATCTTCGGTCGCTTTCACCGATCAGAGCAGGCACGGTCTCTGCCCGGGTCGGGTTTAGGTCTGGCAATCGTGGCCGATGCTGTTCGTGCGCACGGTGGTGGGTATTTCGCTCGTGGGCGAGTCGGAGGCGGCGCCGAAGTCGGATTCTGGTTGCCCCTTGCATCAGAGGAGTTCTCACCCTCTTCTCACCCTCATCCAACGCCCGTCTCACCCTGAGGGGACATATTGAGTGGTGACAAGACGAGATAGTGAACGAACTGAGAGGAAAGCACATGAATCAAGACATGGATACAAGGAATGAGGGTGGATCCGATACTTCGGTGACCGAACCCAAAAGGAGTTCACGGCGACTGATCGTCGGAACCGTCGTCGGACTCGTCGTCGGGCTCACTGCCACGGGTGTCGGTCTTGCAGCGCAGTCTCCACTCAGCGCAAAGACCACAGTTCAGGCACCGACGGGAGCACAGCTACCTTGGGATGATTCGACGTCGAGCGACGATCCGCTCGCCCGGAACCATTCGACCCGCAATCAGTCCAATGATGATGCGAACGAAGGTGCCGATGGTCGTGCACACGATCGACGGGAACGACGCTCGGAACGGCGAGGTGAGATGCGCGAGAAGATGGGCCAGCACATGGCTGGAGAGGGACTGGAGAAGCCCATGAATCGTGAACGTCGCGACATGCGTGAACGTCCCGGAATGCGTGACTTCATGGCCGGTGCAGCGGAAACGCTCGGGATCTCGGTCGAGGATCTCATTGCCGAGGTGAGATCGGGCAAGTCGATAGCGGACATCGCCAAAGAGAACGATGTCGACGTCCAAGCCGTCATCGACGCTCTCGTCGAGCAGGTCACCAGCAATGCACGAGACATGATTGTGGATCTCGTCGAGCGCCGACTTCCCGTTTCCCAAAATTGAAGCACGTGGACTGATACGTCAGGCAGGTGACACACCCGAATCGTAGGATGGTGCGGGTATGGATCGAGATGAACATCACAGTGATCACGGCGATCTCGATCCGGCGCCATTCGCTGCCCGAACACGCAACATTCCGGTGATCGACGGCTTTTCTTTGGAGGGATTGAATCCAATTCAAAGAGAAGCCGTCGAACATGTCGAAGGCCCCCTTCTCGTCGTTGCTGGTGCAGGGAGCGGCAAGACACGAGTCCTCACCCACAGAATTGCTCATCTGATCACGCGTCATGGTGTTCATCCGATGAACATCCTGGCCATCACTTTCACCAACAAGGCCGCCGGTGAGATGAAGCACCGTGTCGAATCGCTGATCGGTCCCGTTGCGCGATCGATGTGGGTGTCCACGTTTCACAGTGCCTGTGTACGCATCCTTCGGGCCAATGCAGAAGCCATCGGATATCCCAAATCGTTCAGCATCTACGACCAGGCCGATGCTCAGCGCCTCACGGGTTACGTCATTCGTGATCTCGGACTGGACAACAAGCGGTTCACCCCGAGAGCCGTGCATGCGGCGATCTCCAACTGGAAGAACGAGCTGGTCAACCCCGATTCAGCTCTGGAGCGGGCATCGCACATCTTCGAGCGCAAGCATGCCGAGGTCTATCGCGAATATCAGGACCGCCTTCGCAGAGCTGGAGCAATGGACTTCGACGATCTGCTCGTCAATGTCGTGCGCCTGTTACGTCTGAATCCGGGAATCCTCGAGTCGTATCAGGAGAGATTCAAGTACATCTTGGTGGACGAGTATCAGGACACGAACGTTGCTCAGAACGAGATCGTGCTGATGCTTGGAGCCCGTCATCGCAACGTCTGTGTGGTCGGAGACACCGATCAGTCGATCTATGCATTCCGCGGGGCCGACCTGCGCAACATCCACCAATTCGAAGATGCGTTCGATGACGTCACTGTCGTTGTACTCGAACAGAACTACCGCAGCACTCAGACCATTCTCGATGCTGCCAACGCCGTCATCTCTCGAAATTTCACTCGCAAGCCCAAAGAGCTCTGGACGGATTCTGGGCCTGGAGAAAAGATTGTCCGCTTCCATGCCCAGGACGAAGGCGATGAGGCGACATTCGTATCGCGCACTCTCGAGTCCCTGCACCACTCGGGCCGCCGATGGTCGGCCATGGCTGTCTTTTACCGCACGAATCCTCAGAGTCGAATTCTCGAAGAGGTTCTCATTCGCTTCGGTGTTCCCTACAAAGTCGTCGGCGGCACGCGCTTTTACGATCGCCGTGAGATCAAAGATGCAATCGCCTACCTCCGCGCCGTCGTCAACCCTGCTGATGAAGTGAGTATCAAGCGCATCTTGAACACACCCAAACGTGGTGTCGGAGACACGAGCGTTGCTCGACTCGACGTGTTCGCCAAGGAGGAAGGGATCAGTTTCTTCGAAGCCCTGCGCCGCTCGATCGAAGCGGGAGTCTCCGGGCCGGCGCGACGCGGTATCGATGCTCTGATCGCTGCAGTCGATGAGGTGGCGACCCAGGAGACCCAATCACCAGAGGCATTGTTGACGTCGATTCTCGACAAATCGGGATATCTGACGGATCTCGAGGCCGAGCACTCGATCGAGGCTGACGGTCGACGTGAGAACATCGAGGCCCTGTTCGCTTCGGCGCGTGAATTCGCGCGGATCGATGAATTCTTGGAGCAGGTGTCGTTGTACACGGATGCCGACGAATTCGGAGAAGACGACAAGGTGGTGCTGATGACATTGCACGCCGCAAAGGGACTCGAGTTTCCAGTCGTATTCATCATCGGCGTCGAAGAGGGTCTGTTTCCGCACGTTCGCGCATTCACGGATGTTTCCGAACTCGAAGAAGAACGCAGGCTTGCGTATGTGGGTATCACCCGCGCGCAGGAGCAACTGTTCGTGTCACACGCGTGGTCGCGCAGTCAGTTCGGAGCCACGCAGTACAACCCACCGTCGCGGTTTCTCGACGAGATTCCCGAGGAACTCGTCGAGCATCGAGGAGATGTGCGCACACGATCGACGTCGCAGCGGCGCCGGGCCGATGAAGGCTCGACTCGGAGGTCCTTTGGTTCGTTCGATCCCGATGATGAGATGCGCGAGCGGCAGGTCGATGCGGCGATGTCTGCTGGTCGCCAGTCGGTCAAAGCGCAACCGTCTCTTGCCCACGAACTCGGGCTGCGGATCGGAGACACGGTCGAACATGCCGTATTC
>JAULYE010000067.1:7161-12340 GCA_032118015.1 Ilumatobacteraceae bacterium
GTGAGGACACCGAGGCTGTCGTGAATTTCCGCGAACGCGGTCGCAAGCATCTGATCCTCGCCTGGGCGCCGCTGAAGAAACTGTGAAATACCGTCCCCAGGGGATGGGAGTGCCAAACTTGCCGTATGAAAGCGTCACTTTTGGTCGAGAGCATGACTGGCAACACCTGGAAGGCCGCTGAGCGCATCGCGGCGAACCTCGTACAGGAGAAGTGGGACATTCTCGGGCTGAGTCCGCTGCGCCAACCGAATCACAGTGTGATTCAGGCCAGCGACGTCGTCCTGATCGGGACGTGGGTGCATGGCGCATTCGTCTTCGCCCAGGCACCGTGGGGTGATGCGGCGATCCGAGCCCTGCCGTCGCTGGCGGGCAAGAAGGTCGTGACGTTCTGTACGTTCGCGCTCAACCCGGGACGGACTCTCGACATCATGTCGGATTCTGCGACCACGCTCGGCGCAGACGTCATCGGCGGTCTCGCCCTTCACCGCTCGAAGTTGCCGGCGCACACCGAGATATTCACAGAGCGCCTGATCGACGCAATCGTTCCTGCTCGCTGAACTCCGAAGACGTTTGCTCAAACAGGGGCATCGACGGGGCGGTGAGCCACGCTGACAGGAAGGCTGTCCCACATGTCGGCAAGCAGATCCGAGCGCAATGCAGCATGTGTCGGTTCGTTCCACAAGTTGAACTCTTGCAGTGGGTCGTTCGCGAGGTCGTAGAGCTCGCCCTCGGTGCCATCATGCACCGTTCCCGGCAGACATGCAGTTGCAATCCAGCCGTCACGGCAGATGGTGCGCAGTCGAACGATTTTGCCGAACAGCACGCTGTCCCATTCTGTGAGCACGCGCTCATGACCAAGAGTGCGCACTTCGCTCTCTGACACGGGAAGGCGTGACGCTTGTGTGTATTCGGGCTGTGCGAGGCCAGCAATGTGGCTGAAGGTCGAAGCCAGCGAGACGTGCCCAACGGGGGCATCGATGACAGCAGGAGCGATTCCTGCTGATGGTGCAGGCTTCCAAATGAGGGGGACCCGCATCAGAGAGTCGACGTGGTACGGGCCTTTGAACAGGAGGCCGTAGTCACCCTGCAGTTCACCGTGGTCGGTCGAATAGACGATGTCGGTGTCTTCTCCCCAGCCACGTCGTTCGATGTGTCCGAGTAGCCGCCCGACACCTTCATCGATGAGTTCGTTCTCGATGTGCGTCAGAGCGTTGACTTCGCGAATCTGGTCGGGGGTGAGAGTGCTCGGAACCCATCGGGCCGGCGCTTCGTAATTGGAGACGAATTGACCGTCGTACCACATGCGCCAGTGCCGAGGTTTGCCGTCGAGGACGGCTTCTCTGCTCGCAGCATCGACTCGATAGGCATCGGGAAGGTCGAGGTCGCGCCAGTCGACACGATGGCGTTCCGACGACGGCGGATCCCACGGGTGGTGTGGATCGGGAAAGCTCACCCAGCAGAACCAGTCCGCATCCGGTGACAGCGTGTCCAGCCAGGCGATCGCTCGGTCGACCACCCAATCGGTGTGGTACCACTCACGCGGAATCGGATTGTCGTGAGCCTGAGGAGCGAAGGTTTCTCCTCCACCTGCGGCGCTGACTTGGAGTTCCATGTCGAGCACCCGGTAGTACATGGCTGCCGCCTCAGGATGATTGTGCAAAATCCACTGGGCGTAATGAAAGCTGCCGGTCGCACCGTGGCTCGCAGATTCCATGTGATCGAACCCACGATGCAGTCGACCGTCGTGGAGTTCTTGGAACGTACCGGTCGCTGCAAGGCGATTTTCTGTGAAGCGCAAGAAGGGATCGAGAAAAGGTTCGAAGTGCGCCTTGCCGATCAGCGCCGTCGAGTAGCCGGCATCCTTGAGAGTTGTCGCCACACTCGGTGCATCAGTCGGCAATGGGACGCCGTTCATCCACACCCCATGCGTTGCTACGTGCTGACCGGTGACCATGGTCGAGCGTGAGGGCATGCACACCACACTTTGGGGATGCGCTCGGCGATAGTTGATTCCATCGGCGGCGAGTCGATCGATGTTCGGTGTTCGTGCCACGAGACCGCCGTTGCAGCCGAGCGCATCGAAGCGCTGCTGATCGGTTGTGATGAAGAGGATTTTGCGACCCATCAGTGATCTCCCATCCGAGAAGATGTCGTGCCGATGTTTTCAGCGGTGCTCGCGGTGTCAGCAGATCGTTCATTGTTGAACAGATCCCAGAGGCGCCGAAGACCTTCACCTGCTGCCCCAGCGATGACGAGAGCCATGACCTCCGGTTCGAGATCCGTCGAGTACATCACGAGGCACCGATTGTCCCCGTCTGCGATCACATCGACGGTGCCGAGATGCGATTTGACGATGGGGTTGTTGATGATGGAGTACTGGAAGCGACGCAGATCATGGTCAAGGGTGACGATGCGCTCTTCGAAACGAAGTCCGCTGGCCAATGTGATCCAGCGCTGATTGGGTGGAAGGTCAGTTGAGCCGTCATCGCGAGCCACCTCACATCCGGTGATGGGGAACCAATCGTCCAGCCGGCTCGGATCTCCCACGAGTTCCCAGACCTTGTCGGCGGGGGCGTCGATGAAGATGTGCCGCCGGACCGTTCCCACCGAACTGACTCTAATCGCCTGGAAGTTTCATGACGACTGCCAAAACCTCATTTTCGGGTCGAGACGTTGACGGTTGCTGGCACCGTTGTCGGCACGGATTCGACGGCGCTCTTCGGTTCTGCCACCGATCGCGTACCATTTGGTCAATGGAGCAACCCGATACGAATGAGCCGGGCACTGGCGATCCGAGTGCAGGTACAGCCCGGCCAAAGGATGGTGGTCCATCCATATTCACGCGACGGGGACCTTTCCTCATCGTCAGCGTGACGGCAGTTCTGGTTGCAGGTGTGATCGCCTTCGGCTTCTTCACCAGTGACGAAGAGGTCATTCTCGAAGCGGTGACCACGACGTCTGAAGTGGCGGCCAACTCGTCGAATTCGATCGCATATCCGCTCTCATATTCCGAGGCAACGGCGCAAGGCATCGTCGACACGATCGAGTGGGGTGAGACGTGCGATACCGAGACGGGACGTCTCGCTGTTCCTGACTTCTTCGCCCCCGAGTGCATGGCACCTTTCCAAGGCGACAACGGCAGATCGACGAGTCCTGGAGTGGGGCCCGACACCATCAAGATCGTGTTCTACCAAGTCGCCGACAACGATCCCATTCGCACTCATCTGTTGGGCTCCGTGCTCATCGACGACACGGGCGAGCAACAGGCGATTGCTCTCGGCGACTTCATGGAGTACTACCGCGAGTACTACGAGCTCTATGGCCGCTCGATCGAGCTCGTGATCTATCAGAGCAAGGGTGCAGCCAATGACGAAGCGGCCGCTCGGGCCGATGCCCAGCGCATTGCCGAACAGATTCGCCCATTCGCCGTCATCGGTGGGCCAGTTCTGACCAATGCGTTCGCTGAGGAGCTTGCAGCTCGCAGCATCGTGTGCATCGATTGCGGGACCGGGAGCACGCAATGGTTCAAGGATCGCGATCCGTATCTGTGGAGCACGGATGCATCGGGGACCCAGAAGCAGATCCACTTCGCCGAATTCGTCCAAAAGCAATTGGCCGGCAAGCCAGCGGCGTTCGGGGGACAAGACGACCTTGAGGCACCTCGCGTATATGGCCATGTGTACCTCGATCGCGGTCCTGAATCGAATCTTCTCGCCGAGCAGATGACGAGTCGACTCGAGGGAGTCGGAGCCAAACCGATCGAGACGATTGGGTACACCCTCGAGCCCGAGAAGATGACGGAGAAGGCGACCGAGATCATCACCAAGTTGAAGGCGGCTGCGGTCACGACTGTCATCGTGTCGACCGATCCCGTCACGCCGCGCGAGCTCACCCGTGCAGCATCGGAGCAGGACTACTTCCCCGAGTGGGTCGTTGCGGCTGCCCCACTCGTCGACACAGCGATCTATGGGCGCGCATATGTGCCTCGTCAATGGGAGAACGCTTTCGGTGTCTCGAATCGGGCGGCACGGGCGAATCCGGATGCCGGCAATTACCGCGCTCTGTACGAGTGGTACATGGGTCGCTCGCCGTTCGCGGATGAGACGATCGACATCATCATGCCGTCGTTCGCTTTCCTGCTCGAGGCGATCCACAAGACTGGCCCCAATCTCACACCTGAGACATTCGCTGGGGCAATTCGTGCAGTTGCATCGAAGCCGGCGACGAGTCAGCCCTTCTATCGATGGGGAGACAACTCGATCTGGGAAGATGGCGACTACTCAGGTGTCGAGGATGCAACTCTCTTCTGGTGGGATGTCCAGGCCCCTGGGCCCGATGAGCGACAGCGTCGGGGAGCGGGGCTCGTGCGCTTCGGTGACAGCGCAAAGAGGTACCTGCCCGGTGAGTGGCCAGGAGAACTGCGGTTGTTCGTCGTCGAAGGATCGGTGACGATCTTCGAGACGGTTCCAGCCGGTGAGGCGATGCCCGACTACCCGAGCCCAGCATCTGGTTCGACGACCCAGACCACGACGACCCAGACCACGACGACCCAGCCGATGACGACTGCACCGACATCGTTGGACTCTTCGACATCGTCTCCGCAGTCGTCGAGTTCGACCACCACGACCGTTGCTGCGGGCTGAACGGCGGCTCAACTCAGACACCAGTCGATGGGCTTGCGCCCGAAACTGATGAGAGCTTCATTTGCTCGGGAGAACGGTCGTGAACCGAAGAAACCGTTGTGAGCAGACAACGGTGAGGGGTGTGCCGATTCGATCACGACGTGTCGCGACGAATCGATGAGGTTTTTCTTGCGACGCGAGGATGCACCCCACAAGATGAACACGACGTTGTCGGATGCGTCATTGACCGCTCCGATCACCGTGTCGGTGAATCGCTCCCAACCTCGACCCTGATGCGACGCAGCAGCACCTGCGCGCACGGTGAGGGTCGTATTCAGCAGTAGGACTCCGGAACGAGCCCACGGCTCGAGACATCCAGAACTCGGCACAG
Source organism: Ilumatobacteraceae bacterium (assembly GCA_032118015.1). Lineage (GTDB taxonomy): Bacteria > Actinomycetota > Acidimicrobiia > Acidimicrobiales > Ilumatobacteraceae > Casp-actino8. The sequence goes on from JAULYE010000067.1 coordinate 12,175, forward strand.
GGCAACCGAGATCGGCGTGCAGTTCCTGGAAGATATTGCGCAGCGAAGGGGGTATGGCGATTCCAGGACGCACCGAAAAGCTGAGCCCGTGGGCCTGATCGGGGCCGTGGTACGGGTCCTGACCAAGGATCACCACCTTTGTTTCGGCGAGGGGTGTCAGACGCAA
>JAULYE010000068.1:0-9408 GCA_032118015.1 Ilumatobacteraceae bacterium
GACATCGAGCGAGCCGAGAAAGAACTCGAGAAGATCACCCACGATCACGTGGAACACATCGACCGGGCGGTACAACGCAAAGAGCAAGAGCTCTTGGAAGTCTGACAGGACGGAACCATGAGTGATGACATGTGGCGTCGAGCCGACAAAGACAACAGTGGCAGTGGGCGTGACGCGTTCGACGACACGGCAGACGACTTCGAAGATTTCGGCGAGCTCACTTTTGCCGACGATGTCGATGACACGTCGACGGGCATCATTCGCCCTGTGGACCCCACACCGCGAGTTCGCGCAAACACCTTCGACGACGATTTCAGCGGTGAGGTTGCGTTCTCTGACGAGGCGTCCTCACGGATTCGTTTCGGGCCATCAGATACTGGTCCGCTTCCACATTGGACAGAGCCACCGACTGGTGACCTGCCACGAATTTTCGAAGATGATGCACCAACCGGTCGCACGCGCAAGACGCGTCGTGACGACAGTTCTGGTGGACGACGAACACCTCCTCGTCCTGGAACCGAAGACAGCGATGTCGATATCTGGGGCACATACTCAGGAGCAGCGCCGCGGCCGATTCTCGACGAGCCAGCTCCCCGTCGTCGACGTGACGTACCAACCGATGAAATTCCCATTCGCTCACGTGGCGATGACAGCGGCCGCGGCATGTTCGACGATGTCGACGATGATTTCGGTGATTTGTCGTTCGCTGGTGACAACGATGACACGAGTGGCGGTATGGATCGCCCAGCCGACCCCAGTAGTGGACGACCGCGCATCAAACTCGGTGAGCCGTCATTGGGTCCGCGCGCCGAGCGCGGGAGCGGAGCGCTCAAGCGTGCCGATCTGAATTCGCCGTCAGGTGTCTCGACGACTCCGATGCCAAAAACACGCCGTGATCAGCCTCCGCAAGATTCAGCCTTCACGGATTCAGGTTTCACGAATTCAGGTTTCGGGGGTTCTGGCTTGGACGATTCGGGCTTCGACGACTTCAGCGGCTCCGGCGGCCGTGCACGACGTCCCGCAGGGCGAGGTCGCGCACCCGATGTCGCTGATCAGGGTGCAGGTTCTGGGAGGGGCCGTTCGCGCCCGGTGATTGGTGACGACACCTTCGGAGACGAGTCGGCTGGGCGACCTGCGCGTGGTGGACAGACACGTGACCCTCGGAGCGGTGGACCCGCACCGCGTGGGCCGCGTGGGCCGCGTGATTCGCGTGATCCTCGTCGTGGAGGACCTGTGACCCCGGCAGGGGGAACGTCAGCGCGCGATATGCCGTCTGCAATCGCGGTCGGCCTGCTGCTCGCTGCAGCATTTGTCGGCGCATTGATGTGGAAACCCGTTGCCGTTCTGGCGATCGTCGTTCTCGTGTGCGGTTTGGCATCGATCGAATTCTTCGACAAAGTGACGGAAAAGGGCTATCGACCCGCATCGATCATCGGGATCATCATGGCTGTCGCCTCTCCCTTGGCCGTGTACTGGGTTGGAGAGACGGCTTTGCCGTTGGTCATGGTGTTCGCTCTCATCGCAGCAGGTGCAGCATTCGTCGGTGCTTCGAGTATTCACTCCAATCCGCTCCCCAATATGGCGATCACAACACTGGGCATGATGTGGATCGGCATGACCGGCTCCTATGGCGCAATGTTGGCCGGAGTGTCGAATACGCCATTTCTGCCCCATATCGGTACCGACACATTGCTGTTGGTTGCCGTCGGTGTCGTCGCCAATGATGTCGGTGCACTGTTCGTCGGCTCTGCTGCCGGCAGTACGCCATTACGGGCCTGGATCAGCCCGAACAAGACGACAGAGGGTTTGATGGGTGGCACGGTTGCCACATTCCTTGCCATGTGGGTCGTCGGACTGCAAAGCGATACGTGGAACGACATCTCCGAAATCGTGATCTTGGCGATTGCGGTTGCAATTCTCGCACCGCTTGGCGATCTGGTCGAGAGCATGTTCAAACGGAATCTCGAAGTGAAGGATTTCGGTTCGATCATCAAGGGGCACGGCGGTGTCCTCGATCGTTTCGACGGATTCCTTTTCGTGTTGCCAGCGGCGTACTACTTGCTGATCGTTCTCGAACCCTACGCTTCGTGACCTGATCGGTGCAGACCGTCCGCGTTGCCATTGCCGGATCGACGGGGTCGATCGGACGTCAGACCCTGGACGTCATTCGCGCTGAGAACGACGTCGCACTTTCCCGTGGAAGCGGGATCGTCTATCAAGTCTCGGGTCTCGGAATCGGATCATCCGTCGATGCACTGATCGAACAGGCCCGCGCCGTGCGACCCTTGATCGTTGCCGTCGCCGATGAGACCAAGCACGAAGCGGTGCGCGCTGCTCTCCCGGGAATCACAATCACGTCGACATTGTCAGACCTCGTCGATGACGCCGATGTTGTCGTCAACGGAGTCGTGGGATTCGCCGGACTCGATGTCACTCTCGAAACCCTGCGTCAGGGCAAAAGGCTGGCTCTCGCCAACAAGGAATCGCTGATCGCAGCTGGCCCGATCGTTCAGCCGCTGCGCCGCACCCCGGGAGCAGAGATCGTGCCCGTGGACAGCGAGCACTGCGCCATCCACCAGTGTCTCCGCTCCAGCAACCGCACCAACGTCGAAGTCGAGCGCATCGTGCTGACTGCGAGTGGGGGGCCGTTTCGGGGTCGATCCCGAGACGACTTGGCGCGTGTCACGGTGGATGAAGCACTTGCGCATCCGACGTGGAAGATGGGCCCGAAGATCACCGTCGATTCATCGACGCTGATGAACAAAGGCCTCGAAGTGATCGAGGCGCATGAGTTGTTCAACGTCGATTACGACCGTATCGACGTCGTGGTGCACCCGCAGTCGATCGTGCACTCGATGGTCGAATTCACCGATGGCTGCACGATGGCGCAGTTGAGCATGCCTGATATGCGACTGCCGATTGGATATGCCCTTGCGTATCCGGATCGCATCGCAACACCATTCGGACGCATGGATTGGTCAAAGGCGACAACCCTCGACTTCTCTCCTCCCGATACGAACACGTTTCGCTGTCTGGCTCTGGCGTATGAAGCCGGACGACTCGGGGGAACGGCCCCTGCCTTCTTATCCGCTGCCAATGAGGTAGCTGTCGATGCATTTCTTGCGGGTCGGATCATGTGGATCGACATTGCTGCAGTCATTGCCGCAGCTCTCGACCACCATGCACATGTCACTGAGGTGTTGACTCGTTCACACATCGTGGAAGCCGACCGCGCAGGGCGGGAGGCTGCCAATAAGGTGGTGATGTCATGACTCTGTATCGATCCTTTCGCGATGAAATGATGGCCGGCGGGGCAGTCGACGACGGCTCCAACACTCCTGGCAAGGACGACTCGCTACGCACACGAGCGATCGTCTCGGCAATCGTGATTACTGGGCTTGTCATCTGGTTGGGCGTGTCGAACATTTGGAGTCTGATTCTCGTTGTCGGACTTCTGATTTCGATTTTCTTGCACGAGATCGGTCACTTCGTGACTGCTGGATGGGCCGGAATGAAGCGCACGCAATTCTTCATGGGCTTCGGCCCGAAGTTGTGGAGCATTCATCGACGCGGAGTGGAGTACGGAGTGCGGGCTCTCCCACTCGGTGCCTTCGTGCGCATCGTTGGCATGAACAATCTCGACCCCGTCGAGCCCGGTGACGAAGACGTGGCGTACTCGTCGAAGCCTTATCGCTGGAGATTGCTGGTGATCACTGCGGGATCGATCATGCATGTGATCATTGCTGTGACAATCATGCTGTTCGTCTATGGGGCGGGTGGACGCTTTCAGGAGACGGGACGTACCGAAGTCGTTGCTGTCGGCGAGGACACCCCAGCTGCCCTTGCAGGTTTGCTGGTCGGTGACGTGGTCGTGGCTGTGAATGGCGATCGCATCGAATCATCGGACGATCTGCGAGCCACCATCGGAGCCTTGCCTGCAGGCGATGAGATCACGGTGTCCGTCGTACGATCGGATTCGAATCTCGATGTGCGGGCTGTCCTTGCTCCACGACCGAGTGACCCCGAGGGTAGGGCGGGTTATCTCGGAGTCGGAACCGACAGTTTCGGTCGCGAGAAGCTCGGCATCTTCGATGCAGTCGGCCACGTGGCGGGAGACTTGTGGACTGGGATGGGTCGGACGCTCGAAGGCATCGTCACCGTGCTCAATCCGGTCAATCAATGGGAACAAGTGACGGATTCCAATGCCGACCCGCTCAAGCGTCCGACGACAGTTGTCGGCATCACGCAGGTTGCCGGTGACATCGGCGAACGTGATGGCATGTTCGCCGTCCTCGAGGTGTTGGCTTCGATCAACGTGTTCGTGGGTCTGTTCAACATGCTTCCGCTGCTTCCCTTCGACGGCGGTCATGCAGCCATTGCCACCTATGAGCGGATTCGCAGTCGCAAGGGCCGAGAGTACAGAGCAGACGTCGAAAAGATGTGGCCCCTCACAGTTGCCGTGGTGACGATGCTGCTGTTCTTGACTGCTGCAGGCTTGTATCTCGACATCACCCGACCCTTCTGACGACGAATAGACACTCTCATGGAGCACTCACTCACTCAGCGCCGGTCGACACGGCAGATCCACGTCGGCAAAGTTGCCGTTGGAGGTGGTGCTCCGATCTCGGTCCAGTCGATGACGACGACGAAGACTGCCGATGTCGAAGGAACGCTGCAGCAGATCTACGCGCTGGCGGCATCTGGTTGTGACATCGTTCGCTGTACGTGCAACGACATCGAGGCCGCTGAAGGTCTTGCACAGATCGTTCCGCGGTCGCCTGTGCCGATCATCGCTGACATTCATCATCAGTACAAGATGGCTCTTGCTGCGATGGAGGCAGGTGTTCAGGGCCTTCGTCTGAATCCGGGCAACATTCGCCGGCCGGAACACATCAAAGCTGTTGCATCTGAAGCCCGTGATCGGCGCCTCCCGATTCGCATCGGCGTCAATGGTGGTTCACTCGACCCGGCGCTGTACGACAAGTACGGCGGCAAAGTGACGCCGGAGGCCATGGTCGAATCAGCTCTGCAGGAAATCGCGTATTTCGACGATGTCGGATTCGATCTGATCAAGATCAGCGTCAAAGCATCCAATGTGCCTTTGATGGTCGAGGCTTATCGACAACTGAGTGCCGTCACCGATCATCCACTGCACCTCGGCGTCACAGAGGCAGGTCCGTTGCCTGGAGGACTTCTGAAGGCAACAGCTGGCATAGCGACTCTGCTGATGGAGGGAATTGGCGACACGATTCGCTACAGCTTGACTGCCGATCCGGTGGAAGAAGCCCGCGCTGGTCGCCAACTCCTGGAAGCTCTCGGACTGCGCGAGCGCAAGAACGTCGATCTCATCGCCTGCCCGAGTTGTGGCCGCGCCGAGATCGACGTCATCGATGTCGCACAGCGAGCAATGGTGGCATTCGGCGAGCGGCAACTTCCACTTCAAGTGGCCATCATGGGGTGTGTCGTCAATGGCCCGGGTGAAGCTCGGGAAGCCGACCTCGGCATTGCAGCAGGAAACAAGCGCGGCCACCTGTTCGTCAAAGGCCGCAATGTCGCCGTCGTACCAGAGAGCGAGATGGTCGAGGCTCTCGTGGAATGGGCCGAGTTCATTCACGAACACGGAGTCGATGCAGCCATTGCCCGTGCCGATACGGCCAAGGCCGAACGTGAAGCTGCACGAGATCGCTCAGCTCTTCTCCAATCCCAAGGCGACGATGCCAACCACTCACAGGAGCGGATCGTCGAGATTCGCAAGAAAGCCTGAACGTCTCTCGACTCAGGAGCGAGCTTCAGTGACGCGAAAGATCGTGGCGCGTCCTTCGAGGGTGATCTCGTCTCCGGGAGCCAGGTAGCACACCTCGCCGCGACTCAATATGTCGGTCGATCCGACTCCACACAGAGCAAGTTCACGCGTTGGCGCAACGAGTGTCTCGGCTCCGCGAATTTGGTGCATCCACAAGGTGAAGGGTGCACCAGGTGTATCGAAGGTCCACAGTTTCCCGGTGGTCGTTCTGGTGGCCAATGTGGGGGAGAGCACCGGCTGCAACATCGGTTCGGTGACGATGGTGGCCAGCATTTCGTCGATGTCGACATGTTTGTTGGTCAAACCGCACCGCACGACGTTGTCACTCGAGCCCATGACCTCGACACCCACGCCACGTAGGTACGCATGCAGATTGCCTGGTCCGAGGTAGAGCGCTTGGCCAGGTTCGAGAACGACGTAGTTGAGCAGCAAGGAGACAACGACAGCAGGGTCACCCGGATACATGTCTGCCAGACGCGATACCCATCGCGCCTCGGGCAGGTCGATGTCACGACATGCGTCGATGACGTCATCGAGCAGACTCTCGGATTCGGCAGAGTTGCTGAACAGGTGACGGACGGTATGACTGAGTCCTTCATCGGCCACCAGGCGAGCCAGGCGGGACGCGCCTTCGCCGATCGAGTTCAGCAATTCGACGGTGTCGATCTCTCGGCGAAAGCCGCTCAATGCTTCGAAACGGCCCAAGGCACACAGCAGTTCAGGTTTGGCAAAGGGGTCGCGGTAGATGCGTTGAGAATTGCCAATCGGAATCCGAGCCTGGTTCTCGCGGGCGAAACCTTCGCGAGCCTGCATCTCATCGGGGTGGGTCTGCAACGACAAGGGTCGGGCGGCCGCGAGGATTTTCAACAGATAGGGCAGTTCGCCGGCAACGGAGTTGAGAGGACTCGACCCGCCATTGGTGTCATCGGGATGAGCGCGGTGACCATCGACGAGGTTGTCGCCAACTCCGATGACCCTGGAAGCTCCGCCGATGTGCGTGCCGAACCACAGTTCCGCCCATGGGCGACCGTCGGGGTCCACGCCGAGCATGCGAGGAATGGATGTCGGGTCACCCCATGGGTAGTGCTGAACGACACCGCGTACCAAATGCATCTAGGACTTCGGTCCCTTTCCCCTGCCTGCCGATGAAACTCGAACCACAATACTGTCGCAAACCTCGCCAATCGGGGTATCACTGCGCTGTGAACTCCGCCTGTCACGAATTTCTATGACCCCGTCGGCAAGACCTTTGCCGACGATGACCACGAGTGGAATGCCGATGAGTTCGGCATCTTTGAACTTCACGCCGGGAGAGATACCCATGCGATCGTCGATCAAGACATCGATTCCGCGCTCTTCGAGTTCGCGTGCGATCTGCTCGGCGCGCTCGGCAATTTCGTCGGCACCTTTGCTCGCAATCACGATGTGCACATCAGCAGGCGCGATCTCTGCGGGCCAGCACAGACCGAGATCGTCGTACGTCGACTCGGCGATTGCTGCGACTGCACGCGAGACGCCGATGCCATAGCTGCCCATGGTCACGACGACCTGCTTGCCGTTCTGATCGAGAACGGTGAGATCCAGGGCTTGGGCGTATTTGCGACCCAACTGGAAGATGTGGCCGATCTCGATGCCGCGTTCGATGTCGAGGGTGCTCGATACGCCACGTTCTGCACACTCAGGGCACGGATCACCCGCATGGACGTCGGACGCCTCGATGATGCCATCAGCGGAGAAGTCGCGACCGCACGTGAGATCCAGTACGTGATGCCCAGCTTGATTCGATCCCGTGACCCAGCGAGTTCCAGGGACGACACGCGGATCCACGAGATACCTGATGCCGCTCGGTGACGTCGCACCCAAGACCTGTGGTCCGATGTATCCCTTGACGAGCTGAGGATGAGCGGCAAAGTCCGCCTCGGTGAAGGCTTCGGATTCAGCGGGTGAGACTTGCGCTTCGAGCCGCTTCATGTCCACGTCACGGTCCCCCGGGACGCCGATCGCCAACGGTTCGCGCCGGCCATCGGGATGGCGCAGCATCACGAGAACGTTCTTCAAGGTGTCAGCAGCCGTCCACGGTCGGGGGTTGCCGTCGGCGTCATCGCCTGAACTGGTGTGAGCGAGGTCAACCCGCGCATTGAGCAGATCGACAAGACTTGCGATTGTTGGAGTATCAGGGGTGTCGACGACCCGTGCTGCGGGTATCGATGCCGGATTCGTTGTCCAATTCGAAGGACTGGCGGGAACAGGGACGCGCACGGCCTCGGTGTTGGCTGCGTAGCCACACGTCGAACAGCGAACGAATGTGTCCTCCCCGACGCTGAGCGGCGCAAGGAATTCTTCGCTTTTGGAGCCGCCCATCGCTCCCGACATGGCCGAGACGATGACGAAGGGCAAACCGAGTCGTTCGAATATGCGGATGTACGCGCAGCGGTGTGCCTCGTAACTCACAGCCAGACCGGCATCGTCGATATCGAAGCTGTAGGAGTCCTTCATCACGAATTCGCGTCCGCGCAGCAGACCTGCGCGTGGCCGGGCCTCGTCTCGATACTTCGTCTGGATCTGATAAATGCTGAGCGGAAGATCTTTGTAACTGCTGTAGAGGTCTTTGACGAGAAGAGTGAACATCTCCTCGTGAGTCGGACCGAGCAAGAAGTCCGCGCCGCGACGATCTTTGAGGCGGAACAGATTCGGACCGTATTCCGTCCAGCGATTTGTGGCTTCGTAGGGTTCGCGTGGCAAGAGCGAAGGAAAATGCACTTCCTGGAACCCGGCTGCGTCCATTTCCTCGCGGATGATGTTCTCGACGTTGCGATACACCCGCCAGCCGAGCGGCAACCAGGTGAAACCTCCCGGGGCCACACGGCGGATATAGCCGGCGCGAACCAACAGCTGATGGCTCGGTACTTCGGCATCGGATGGGTTTTCGCGCAGAGTTCGCACGAAGAGGCTGGACATTCGCAGCATGACGTCAGGCTACTTGCCGTCGTTCGTCGAGCCCGGGGACGATGACGCATAGCTGAGGCTGACTGTGCTGGGCAGGTCGACCGCCGGAATCGAATCAGGATCTCAGCCGGTATGATTCTGCCGTCTTGAATGAGTGTCCACCCGGTGGCAACACAAGGGTGATTCTGAAAGGCGTGGGCCTGTGCCCACGTCTTTTTTCGTCAAGGCGGTCCGCCGCCGAGACGGATACATGTTCGAGAGGGTGCCCACGTCGTGAGCACCGACTGGTTGGTTCGATACGAGGAGGTGTGAGATGGCAGAAAACCCAGTGGTTGTCCGAGTGACCGATCTGGTCATGCCGATCATCTCCGATCTCGGTCTCGAGCTCTACGACCTCGAATTCACGGGCGGCAAGCTGCGCATCACCGTCGACACTCCTCCTGGGTCACCCGGGGGAGTCGATGTGGATCGGCTGTCGCGCTGTACACGGCTCATTTCGCGAGATCTCGACCATGAAGATCCGGTCCCGGGGCATTACACACTGGAAGTCTCGAGTCCGGGCCTCGAGCGCAATCTGCGCCTTCCTCGCCATTTCGAGCGAGAAATCGGCAAGACCATCGCCGTGCGCTTGCGCGATGCCCTTGACGGTGAGCGACGCC
>JAULYE010000069.1:0-2324 GCA_032118015.1 Ilumatobacteraceae bacterium
ACGGTGCGATGTTCTTCCGAACTCTGTCATGTCTGCCGTTGCTCACCGGTTCGTGGCGCGAGCGCGGTGGGGGCTATGCGCGCAGTGTCGGCTCCTACAACGCCGTCGATATCGACGACTCAGTTTTTGACGTTCCTCACCTCGCGGCCGGTCGACAGCGACGTCCGCTCAGCATGAACCAACTCGGTGAGCATCTCACGAATGTGAATCTCGACCCGCCGATCGGAGCACTCTTCGTGTACAACGGGAATCCTCTGGTGACAGTTCCGAACGCGGAGCTGATCCGACGCGGTCTCGAGCGCGAGGATCTTTTCACCGTGGTGTCCGAGCAATTCGTCACCGACACAGCTGCCTATGCCGACGTCGTCTTTCCGGCCTGCACCCAGATCGAGCAAGAGGACGTGGTGCCTTCATGGGGACACCTGTTCATGGGTTGGAATCACAAAGCCATCGAGCCACTCGGAGAGAGTGTGCCGAACACTGAACTGTGGCGTCGTCTTGCTCATGCCATGAGATTCACCGAACCTGAGTTGTTCGTGTCCGATCACGAATTGCTTGCTTCTGCTTTGAGCAAGATCGACACGGGAGAACTTCGTGAAAACGGTTTTCAACGCCTGTCGCTACCTGAGGAGTTGCTGCCGTATGCACAGGGCGGGTTTCCGACTCCTTCGGGCAAAGCTCGGCTGTCGAATCCGGATCTCGTTGCGTTGGGGTTGCCCTCACTTCCGGACTTCACGCCTGCCCGAGAGTCGGTTCACGGTGACAGCGAGGTGGCCAAGAAGTATCCGCTGTCGTTGATGTCTCCCAAGACGCATCTTCGTTTCTTGAACTCGTCGTATTCCCACCTCGACCAACATGTTTCCGCAGAGGGTCAGATTTCGTGTGAGTTGCATGAATTCGATGCTCGACAGCGCAACATCGTCGACGGTGATCTCGTGCGTGTGTTCAACGACCGCGGTTCGCTTCAGGCCGTTGCGCGCGTGGCTGACGCGGACACCTGCCGCGTTCGTCCAGGTCTCGTCAGCGTCCCCTTCGGATGGGTCGGGTCACGAACGTTCGATGAGCGCACAGTCAACGCTCTCACGAGCGACGTTGCGGCGGACTGGGGTGGGGGAGTCGCGTTCTACGACACTCTTGTGGATGTCATGAAGGAAACAGCCTGAGACTTTCGTGCAGAGCCGATCTCCCGAGATCGTTCAGCGGATTTTTCCAGGTGAGGGGTCGCCGTAGTTGCCTTCGAGCTGGAACATCGCTGAGGGATCGCACGCCCAGCCATCGTCTGTGATGTCGACCGAATCGACGAGAGCTCGCTCCTCATCACTCGAGCCGAGCGAGGGATAATGGCGAGTGAATGCACCGTCCTCCACCTTGATGATCAAGTAGCACGGGCTCGGTTCGTTACCCCCAGGGTTGGACGGGGCGTGCAAACCTCCACCTGACCACTCTGTGATCTGCTTCGCGTTTTCGATGATGCACGATCGGGTCAGAACACCGTCAGTGTCGACGATGCAGTCACGAGCAACTTGAGAGAACAGCAAGAATGCTGACATCGACTGCATGCCGAGGCCAGAGACCTTTCCATTGGGGACGTACGTCGAGATCATGTCGAGGTAGTCGCGCACGGCAGGCACCTGATCGGCCTCTTCGATCAGTGAATATGAGGTTCGGATGTATGAGCCATCTGCACTCGCGCCAGCACGTGTGAGAAGGATGTCGGCATAGTGGCCGGCTTCGTTGATGACCAGATTGGGTCGGTAGCCGATCTCGTCCATCGCCTTGAACAGTTGGGCCAACAGCTCGGGGACGCCAACGAATGTCATGGCGCGAACACCGCTCGATTTGAGCCGAAGGGCAATGGGCGCCCACGAGGTCTCACCTGAGGGATTGAAGGGGATGCGATCGATGACGCCGATGTTCCCGAGTCGCTCCATGATCTCCACGTACTGACGTTCCACGATCTGCCCAGTGAGAAGATCGGCGTACACGGTCGCGAAGGCTTGCATGTCCTCGGGCGCGAATGATGTCGCCCACTTGAACCAGCCCCCGTCTTTGAGGTCGGACGGATTGGGCACCGCGGCAACCATGTTGTCCGACTGGCCCTTGGATGCTGTGACGACGAATCCCGCAACGTCGACCATTCCACATTCGTGGAAACGAGGGAAGATTTGGTCGTCGAAGGCGAATCCGCCACCGACCATGGCGAAAGCATTCGAGCAGATGTTCTCGATCTGCTGCGGAACTTCGAACAACTTTGCGTCTGCATCGATGATCTGAATTGGCAAGCCGGCAATTCCACCTTGGGAATTGCACCACAGCGAAAACGC
>JAULYE010000070.1:0-14276 GCA_032118015.1 Ilumatobacteraceae bacterium
TGATCGGCGCCTTCTCCGATCCCGGCGACGTTCCGCCGATCGACAACATCATCCGAGTCGGCTCGTGCGTGGACGTCGATCGACAGACCCAGGAAGCGTGGGAAGTTTCGTGCGACGGACCCCATGATGCCCAAGTAGTGAGCCTGGTTCCCTTCGACGGAAGGTGCCCAGTTGACGCTGAGACGTTCCGTGATCGCCAGGGCCTCGGACTGGTCTGTACCGCGACGTGACCGCAGGAAACCATGTCCAGTGAGATCCGTTCTGCGACCCACCATCGGACGTGCCGGATTCGCAGAGGTCGGCTGATATCGTCGGGAGTCCATTGGGGCGATTAGCTCAGTCGGCTAGAGCGCCACGTTCACACCGTGGAGGTCGTGGGTTCGAGCCCCGCATCGCCCACCCAACGGGTCAGTCCCGTCCCCGAGAAACCGGTCCGCCAGTGGGGACGCGACTAACTTGACCTCGTGAGTCATACCTGTGAGCGACCTGGATGTGCCGATCCGGTCGCAGTGGTCTACGGATACGGCCAGGATGATGACCAATTGCAGGTCTGGCTGGATGCGTGGACAGCCGAAAATCGTCCGCGGCCAAGCGGGGCTCGTGGTGCCGTGTGCCAGCGCCACGGAAGTCTGCTCACGGCACCGCGTGGATGGGTCTTGGTCGACCGCCGTGAAGATATTCCACGATTGTTCATGCCTCGGCCCGTGCTCGTGCATTCCCGCCCTGTCGATTCATCGGAGTCGCTCAGCCGAACAGCGGATTCCAGCGGAGCACAGCGACGCCGCAGAATCGCGGACCTTCCCACTCCGCAGCTGTTCGTGGAGTCACGTGCTGCACTCGACATCGAAATCGACGATGCAGGCGATGTGCGCACTTCGGACGAAGTCGGAGTTCCCGCTCCGTGTGCTGAATCGTTTTCGTCGTCGCGTCACGATCGGAACGAGACACATATCGAGGAGCAGGACGAAGATGACAACGAAAGTTTGTTGCTCGACGCAACGGGTCCGTTACTGAAGCGAGCTTTCAGTAAGCGAAACACCGGGCGCAATGATCCATCTCAGGAACTCATGCGACCGACTCATCGTGCCGTCGACGAGAGTGCTTGAGCACAGATGCAATGAAGATCGAGGTCGTCCACGAGATCGTCGCGCCTGTGCACGAGGTACTGCCATGGGTGTCGGATCTGGAGAAGTATCCACAGTGGACCAATTTGCTCCATCGTGTCGAACCTGAGATGTCAGGAGAATCCCCCGTCCGGGCATGGCGGGTGGAACTACGCGGCAAAATTGGCCCCTTCGCGCGATCCAAACGCCTGCGCATGGAACAGGCTCCATCGACGACGACTGGTCATGCGCGTTTCGAGCGACGCGAACTCGATGGGCTCGAACACGGTGTCTGGATTCTCGATGTCAGTGTCGGTCCCGGCGGTGCATCTGGAACGTCCCACCTCTCGGTTGTCTTCGAATACCGGGGTGGTCTGTGGTCGGGTGTCATCGAGCGTTTGTTGCGTGACGAGATCGAATCGAGCAAGAAGAGATTGAGCGCACTCGTCGCCCAAGGCGGTCAGCCTTCGGACCAGGCGCTGTAGCGCCCATTGGCGCGCTGGTCGAGGCGTAAAGCAACATCGAAACATTCCGACAGAGTGCTCTCATCGAGACAGGATTCGATCGGTCCACTGACGAGGACACGACCGTGTTTCACCATGAGCACATGCGTCATTCCCGGGGGCACCTCGTCGAGATGATGCGTCACCATCACCACAGGGGGTGCTGAGACATCAGTTGTCCACGACGCCAGCGCACCAACCAGTTGTTCGCGCCCTCCCAGATCGAGGCGGGCACTGGGTTCATCGAGAAGAATGATGCCGGGATCGTTCATCAGAGTACGAGCCAGCAGGACTCGCTGTTGTTCGCCGGAGGACAGTGACCCGAGCTCGCGATCTGCAAGGTGGCGCACATCCATGCGCTCGAGACATGTCAAGGCTCTGTTGGCATCGACCTCGTCATAGATGTGCCACCACGGCTCGAGAGCGGCGTTCTTGGCTGTCATGACCGTGTCACGGGCGGTCAATCGGGGTCGCAAACTGGCGCCCAATGATGCAGAGAGATACCCCACCCGCTGGCGGAGGAGGCGGACGTCTGTTGATCCGAGTGTTTCACCAAGGACCTCGACGTGACCAGAACTCGGGTGGTCGTAGAGAGCGGCGATCCGTAACAGAGACGTCTTACCCGATCCATTTGCTCCGAGAATGAGCCAGCGTTGGTCGACGGAGACGGTGAGATCGACGTCATCGAGGATTGTGACATCATCTCGGCGCAGCGTCACTGATCTGAGCTGTAGTGCCAATGTGGGTCGGACAGTCATCAACGTTCAGGTTAGGGCTCGCTCATCTGCCAATGTGTGGGGATGTCGACGACCACAGAAATGGGCGGTGCGGAACCCCTGCCGTTGGACGACGAGCTGCGGTCGTTGCTCGGGGCACACTCCATCGACCAATTGAGCCGTCTCAGTGGTGGTGCATCGCGCGAGACATGGAGTTTCGTGGCTGATGGCCGCCCTCTGATTCTTCAGAGACAGCGCCCAGGCGACACGCGCGACATGATGATCGAAGCTCGGGTGCTACAGGCGGCTTTCGACACAGGCGTTCCTGTTCCCGAACTGATCGCGAGCGGCGAGTTGTCGTCGGGGGCGAAGTTCATGGTTCTTGCCCACGTTTCTGGAGAAACGATCGCCCGCAAGATTCTGCGCGATGACCGTTTCGCCGACGCTCGACCCGTACTCGTGCGCGATATGGCTCGTGCGCTGGCGCGACTGCATGCGATCGACGCCGATGCGGTGAGTGGACTGCCCTCGATCGACCAAGTGGAGCAATATCGATCGACCCTCGACAATCTGAATGCCTCCCTTGGACAGTCCCACCCTGCATTCGAATTGGCTTTCGCTTGGCTCGAGCGCAACCGCCCGGCTTCGCAGCGTCGCACGCTCGTCCACGGCGATTTTCGATTGGGCAATGTCATGGTCGACGAGCCGGGTCTCGTGGCCGTTCTCGATTGGGAACTTGCCCATATTGGCGACCCCCTCGAAGACCTCGGATGGTTGTGCGTTCGCGCTTGGCGATTCGGCTCAAGGCTTCCGGTGGCTGGCATTGGAACCTATGAGGAGCTGCTCGATGCCTATCGGCAGGCAAGTGGCGTCGACGTCGACGCGAACGAAGTGTTGTGGTGGGAGGTGTTGGGCACCCTGAAGTGGGGGATCATGTGCATGATCCAAGCGAGTTCGCATCTGCTCGGCTTGCATCGAAGTCACGAAATGGCTGCCATCGGTCGGCGGGTGTGTGAGAACGAATACGACCTGTTTCTGCTACTGGACGGGATGTGGACGGAATCATCCCAGCCAACGCCGCCTGTTCAGTGGCTCCCTCCTCTCGACAACGATGGCGAACTCAGCGCTGCTGATTCAGAGTTGACCGTGCACGACGTGCCGACTGTCGCTCAGTTGGTCGAGTCGGTGCGCGAATGGATGGAGCGCGATGTCCTGTCGGGAACATCGGGACGACTGCAGTTCCACACACGGGTCGCGATCAATGTTCTCGCCACCGTCGAAAGAGAGTTGTCTCATGGTCGCGGCCAGGGCCAACGACATCGCGAGCGTCTGGCGCAGTTGGGTGTGCGCAGTGACGCCGAGTTGGCCGATGCAATTCGTGCAGGCCGGCTCGATGATCGTGTCGACGAGGTGGCGCGCATCATCCGTGACAGCGTGGTGGACAAGGTTGCAGTGGCAAACCCGGGGTATCTGATCAAGGACTGACGTGCGTCAGGTTCGACGTGTGGAAATGCGAACTGGCTGGCCTGCAGCCAACTGCCCACATGCTGCAGCAATGTCGGTTCCGCGATTGCGTCGGATGGTGGCATTCACTCCCAGGGACTGGAGTCGGTCGCAGAACTCCTGGACTCGCTGATGAGAGGAACCCTGGACCATGTAGCCAGGTGTCGGGTTGAGGGGAATGAGATTGACGTGGGCAGGAATGCTCAAGGTTCGGCAGATGTCAGCGAGCTCCCGAGCGTCTTGTAGCCGGTCGTTGACATCACAGATCAAGGCCCACTCGAAAGTGAGCCGGCGACCCTTCTTCTCCAAATAGTTGCCACAGGCCTGCACGAGAGTCGACAGCGGATAGCGCTTGTTGATCGGCACCAGTTCGTTGCGCAACTCATCATTGGCAGCGTGGAGACTGACAGCGAGGTTCACCGGCAGCGGGCGGTCGGCGAGTCGTTCGATACCTGGTACGAGCCCGACAGTGCTCACAGTCAGGTGGCGGGCCGAGAGGCCGATGTCATCGTGAACGCGCACGAGGGAATCCCAGACAGGCTCCTCGTTCGCGAGTGGTTCTCCCATTCCCATGTACACGACATTGCTCACTCGTCGCCCGAACTCGCGGGCGCGGCGGGCCGCACGCACGACCTGTTCGACGATTTCACCTGAGGTGAGATGCCGAGTGAATCCTGCTTGGCCTGGTGCACAAAAACCACATGCCATCGCGCAACCGGCCTGGGTGCTGACGCACACCGTGGCACGATCGGGATAGAGCATGAGCACCGTCTCGATTCGACTCGACCCCGGAAGCTCCCAAAGGAACTTGATCGTTGCACCGTCGTCAGAGACTGCTTCGGTGACCGGGTGCAGTGCCGTGGGTAGTGCTTCTTCGAGATTGTGTCGAACGGCGAGGGGAAGAGTTGTCATCTCCGACGGGAATTTGAATTCCGTGTACAGAGAGCGGAACACCTGATCGACTCGGTAGCTCGGCTGACCGTGGAGGACATCGGCGATTTCGTCGCGCGTGCAGTCGAACAATGTGCGGGGAGTGGAGCGCGACATGTCACCCTTCCTGCAATTTCGAATCCAGGACGACTGCAGGGATGTCGCCGACGAAGGCGCGATCGGTACGACAAACACGAAATCCGAGTCGCTCGTACATCTCGACTGCAGATCTGTTGCTTGCATCGACGAACAGCATCGCTTCGGTGATTCCCCGCTCCGCCAGATTGTTCAGACCTGAGACGACGAGTGCTGTTCCGAGACCGTGACCGTGGAAGTCCGGGTCGACAGCGATGACGTAGATCTCTCCGAGATCGGGATCTAACTCTGGGTCGATTTTCGTCCAGCAGAACCCAGCCATGCGTCCGTCGATTTCGTGAATCACGAAACCTGTCGGATCGAACCACGGTTGGGCCATGCGCGAGGCCAACGTCTCTGCATCCCATCCACCCTGCTCTGGATGATGGACAAAGGCCCGGTTATTGACAGCCAGCCACGCCACTTCATCGTGGCCTGTGAGAAACGTACGGACATCGACAGCGAGAGCCGAGTCGGAGTCGGACAAAGGGAGAGGCCGGCGCATCTGATGCAGGACGCGCCCCGGATGCAGGCCTGCATTCCTGGCGACCTCTTCGTGTCCGATGGTGGGCTCGAAAACCCACCAATGCAGATGTCCACCACCGTTGGATGCAACTTCGCTGATCGCGGCTTCGAGGATCTCCGGGCCGAGAAGGTGCATTTCGTATCGATGGTGCGGATGGACGACGACCTCGAGGGAGTAGGAGTCATACCCTTTGCTGATCTGGGCATAGGCCACCGGGTGGTCGTGCCCGGGCTCCCACGCCACCAAACCCGCGAAATCTCCTCGGCCCCCATCGACCAGATCGAGCCACAAATGGTCGGAAAGCGGGCGATGGCCATCTGCTCGCTCGGCATCACCGATGAGATCGCGCACGACAGCAAGATCATCGGCATGCATCTGCCGTTTGATGTCGAGAATGCGCATGCCGTCACCCTACCGTTGGGATCATGGACGAGTCCGAGAGACGCCGACGCGCACGCCTGATCGCCCGGCGCCTGAAAAAGCTCTATCCCGAGGCGGTGTGTGAACTCACACATCGCGACGCATACGAGTTGTTGGCTGCGACAATTCTGTCGGCCCAGTGCACCGATGTGCGAGTGAACATGGTGACTCCAGCTCTGTTCGAGAAGTATCCAGATGCGATGTCTCTGGCGCATGCTCACCAGGCCGATGTCGAAAAGATCATCCGTTCGACCGGCTTCTACCAGAGCAAGGCCCGCAATCTCATCGGCATGGGACGCGGTGTCATCGAGAGATTCGGAGGTGAGGTTCCCCGCGAACTCGAAGATCTCGTGACCCTGCCTGGGGTGGGCAGAAAGACGGGCAATGTCGTGCGCAGTGTTGTGTTCGATCTTCCGGGTCTGGCCGTCGACACCCATGTTGGCCGGTTGTCGCGACGGCTCGGGCTGACAGATCAGTTCGATCCGGTCAAGATTGAACATGAACTGAATTCATATCTTCCCGGAGCCGAGTGGGGGACATTCAGTTTGCGACTCATCCTTCATGGGCGCAGGGTCTGTGATGCACGCAAACCGCGATGTGATCAATGCACCTTGGCAGACATCTGTCCGTCGGCAGGTCTTCCAGTGGACGGCCCGACCACCCGCCGCTCCCCGCGTCGACCTCGGACATCCCCAACTGACTGAGTCCTGAGGGTCAGTGGGAGGCGAGACGTTGTGCGCGCGCCAAGCCCCGATGCGCGATACGCAGTGAACGCTCGGCCTCATGGAGAGCCGACAGGAGATCATCGTGTCGGCCCTCGGGGTCGAGTTGGGGGAGGTCCCCCTGGGCCAATCCCGTGACCCGCTGTCCGTATCGGTCGACCGCATCGACGATCACAGCGAGTTCGGCGGCGATGGAGGAGAGATCGAAAGAGGACATCACTGCACCCTATGTCGGCTGCACCGTGTGCCGGATCAGGCTCGCGGGTATGGCTGGCAGATCGAGAAGTCGGTTGACGGACTTCGAGGATTCGTCACTGGAAACAGGTGTGCCTTCGAAGTCTCAGGACCTCAGATGAGTCACCTCGGTAGCCTGTGATTCGTGACCCGGGTTCCCGTACGCGCAGATCTCTCGTTGATGGAGGGATACCACTCGCCGCAGGTCGACGTCGACATTCGTCTCAATACCAATGAAGCGCCAGTTGGTCCTCCTGAAGCCTTCGTGAAGGAGTTCGCGGCAGCGGTGGAAGGTATTGCGTGGAACCGTTACCCCGATCGCTCGGCATCCGAATTACGGGCGGCAATTGCGTCGCTGCACGGCGTCTCGGCGGACATGGTGTTTGCCGCCAATGGCAGCAATGAGGTACTCCAAACTCTGCTCTTGACATTTGCCGGGCCTGGCCGAACAGTGCTGACTTTCGAACCGACATATCAACTGCACAGCCACATCGCCCGGATCTCGGGAGCCTCGGTCATCGAAGGGGAGCGACGAGATGATTTCTCAATCGACGAAGATCAGATGTCATTGTTGCTGCACGAGCACGATCCACATGTCACGTTCTTGTGCTCGCCGAACAATCCGACCGGGACCGTCGATCCGCCGACAACGGTGAAGACAGCGCTGTCCAACACCGCAGGTCTCGTCGTCGTGGATGAGGCCTATGGCCAGTTCGCTCCATGGACTGCTCTCGATCTCGTGGAAGAGGAAACACCTCTCGCAGTGGTGAGGACATTTTCCAAGACATGGAGCATGGCTGCCGCGCGACTCGGGTATCTCATCGGCCCGCGTTGGCTGGTCGCCGAACTCGACAAAGTCGTTCTCCCGTATCACCTCGACACGGCCAAGCAGATCGCAGGCGTTCTCGCAGTCCGGTATCGGTCCGAGATGGACCAGCGCGTACAAGAATTGATCGCCGAGCGTGATCGAGTACACGACGAATTGGAACGTCTCGACATCGATGTCTTCAGCAGCGGTGCAAATTTCGTTCTGTTCCGCCCCCGGGCCATGTCGGGGAGTGATGTGTGGCGTGGGCTTCTCGAGCGGCGAGTGCTGATCAGGGACTGCTCGAGTTGGCCGAGGCTTACGAACTGTCTGCGCGTCACGATCGGAACCAAGAGCGAGAACGACGCCTTTGTCGAACGACTAGTGGAGGTCATGTCATGAGTAGAACGTCTCGACGTACACGAACGACGGGGGAGACATCTGTCGAGATCACTCTCGATCTCGACGGTTCCGGTCGCTGCGACGTGTCGACTGGGATCCCGTTCTACGACCACATGCTGACTCAGGTTGGCAAGCATGGCGGCTTCGATCTGATGATCGCAGCCCGAGGTGATCTGCACGTGGACACACATCACACCGTGGAAGATGTAGCCATCACGTTCGGAGAGGCACTGCGCGAAGCTCTCGGGGACAAGGCTGGTGTTCGCCGCTTCGCAAGTGGCCTGTATCCGCTAGACGAGGCGCTGGTGGAGATTGCACTCGATCTCTCAGGTCGTCCCTTCGTCGTCTGGGATGTGCCACTTCCTGAGTGCCTTCCGCTCGGTAATCCTGCCTTCGACCCCCAGCTCGCCGAGCATGCGATTTCATCGCTGGTCACCACGGCGCAGATGACGACCCATGTGACTCTGAAACACGGTCGCAACGTGCACCACATCATCGAGGCGACTTTCAAGGGGTTGGGTCGATGCCTGCGGGATGCTGTCCGAATCGAAGGCTCGGCGATTCCGTCGACAAAAGGGGTGCTGTGACGGCACCGGTCATTGCCGTACTCGATTACGGAATCGGTAACTTACGATCTGCCGAGAAGGCCCTCCAGCGTGTCGGTGCCGATGCTCGCCTGACACGAGATGCGGGTTTTACGCGAGATGCAGACGCTGTCGTTCTTCCTGGGGTCGGCGCATTCGGAGCGTGTTTGCGAGCCTTGCGCGAGGCGAAACTCGAAGACGTCGTCTTCGATGCAGTTGGATCCGGGCGACCATTTCTCGGTATCTGTGTGGGTATGCAAATGCTGTTCTCGGGCAGCGAAGAAGATCCCGATGCCGTGGGCCTCGACGTGATTCCCGGGAACGTCGTGAGGCTGTCCGCACACGTCAAATGCCCACAGATGCAATGGAACCGTCTGAAGGTCACTGTGCCAGATGATCCGATGTTCGTCGGGCCGCACTTCGACGACGGTCAGGCATGGATGTATTTCGTGCATTCATACGCAGGTGTTCCATCCAACGGCGCACATGTCGCCGCAACATGTGACTATGGCGGAACGGTCAATGCGGCGTTTCGACTCCGCAATGTGTTTGCGACTCAATTCCACCCGGAGAAATCCGGCCCAGCAGGGCTTGCGCTCCTTGCCAATTTCGTTTCGGTAACGAAATCGACTCTCGAAGCAGGGGTGCGATCATGAGCACTGTCGACTTGTATCCCGCAATCGACATTCGATCAGGTCGGGTCGTGCGGCTGCTTCAAGGTGATTACGACTCAGAGACGATCTACGGAGACGATCCCGTCGACGTTGCCACGGGTTTCGTAGACGCTGGCGCACAGTGGATCCACATCGTCGATCTGGATGCAGCACGAAGCGGTGACCCTGTCAATCGTCCTGTGATCGCACGAATTGCAGCAGTGCTTGCCGGTCGTGCTCACGTGCAGACCGGAGGAGGAGTGCGCACAGTCGACGATGCGCGAGCGTTGGCCGATGCGGGGATTCGGCGGGTCGTCATGGGTTCGGCTGCAGTTTCGGATCCACACCTCGTCGAGGAGGTAGCTGCATTCACATCGGTTGCTGTCGGACTCGATCACAGAGGTGGTCGAGTGGCCGTGCATGGCTGGACCCAAGACGGCGGATTGGATCTGTCCGAGGCGCTGCTGCTGTTCCCGGATGCCGAGGCGTTCATCATCACAGACATTTCCCGAGACGGCATGTTGCAGGGCCCAGATGTCGAGGGATTGAGACAGGCAACTCGCATCACTTCGACAGACGTCATCGCAAGTGGGGGAGTGTCGTCTTTGGCCGACATCGGGGCACTTGCTGCAATCGATGGAGTCTCGGGAATCATCACTGGCAAGGCCATCTATGAGAGCCGCTTCACCGTGAGTGAGGCAGTTGCGTACCTCGACGCGTTCGACTCTGGTGACGCTCACGAGAGCGGACGTCATTCATGAAAGTTGCGCGGGTGATTCCGTGTCTCGACGTCACAGATGGTCGAGTTGTCAAGGGAACGAATTTCGTGCAGTTGCGCGATGCGGGTGATCCGGTCGAACTCGCGGCACGATACGACGCAGAGGGAGCCGACGAACTCGTCTTCCTCGACATCACCGCCTCGAGCCACCGACGCGACACGATGGTGGATGTCGTCACGCGCACAGCCGAGCAGGTGTTCATTCCTTTCACAGTGGGCGGTGGTATCCGCAGTGTTGAAGATGCACGACGCATGCTTCGAGCCGGTGCAGACAAAGTGAGTGTCAACACGTCTGCAGTGGAGAACGAACGTTTGATCTCCGATATCGCAGCGGAGTTCGGTGCCCAGTGCGTCGTCTGTGCGATCGATGCGCAACGACGGACACCTGATGGATTGGATTTCGAACTGTATGTACACGGAGGTCGTACGGCCACAGGACGAGATGCAGTGGCTTGGGCCGAGAGGGCAGCGCATCTCGGGGCAGGAGAGATCTTGTTGACGTCGATGGATCGAGACGGCACAAAATCCGGTTTCGACATCGAATTGACTCGCCGAGTGGCAGACGCGGTGTCGGTTCCTGTCGTTGCCTCTGGAGGAGTAGGTTCCCTCGATCATCTCGTTGACGGAATCGTTCTTGGCGGTGCAGACGCCGTTCTTGCGGCATCGATCTTTCATTTCGGCGAGTTCACCATCGCCCAAGCCAAAGCACACATGGAACGGGCCGGGATCACCGTACGCCCACAGGTTTCGTGACTCGCTGGAGTGCGATGTGCTGTCCTAACGTGCCTTCATGAGTTCATCACCCGCGTCAGCGCCCGTTTTCCCCTTGAATCCCAAAATGGAGTATCGCCGACTTGGTGGAACGGGACTCAAGGTGTCGGTTCTGTCCTTCGGTAGTTGGGTGACGTTCGACAAGCAATTGAAGGACGATCTCGCTCTTGAGTGCATGCAGACGGCATGGGATTCCGGATGCAACTTCTTCGACAACGCAGAGGCCTACGCCGGTGGCGAGAGCGAAGCCATCATGGGGCGTGTCATCAAGGAATTGGGTTGGCGTCGTCAGGATTACGTGTTGTCGACGAAGATCTTCTGGGGACTCGATCCGCGTGTGCCGAACATGAACAACACCCTCAACCGCAAATACCTGCACCATGCGATCGAAGGGTGCCTCGAACGACTGCAGGTCGAGTTCGTTGACATTCTTTTCTGCCACCGTGCTGACTCGCATACGCCGATCGAAGAAACCGTACGCGCCATGAGCGACATCGTCGATCGAGGGCAGGCGTTGTACTGGGGGACGAGTGAGTGGACAGCAGACGAGATCAGGGCAGCATGGGAGATCGCCGAACGTCATCATCTGCACAAGCCGGTCACAGAGCAGCCGCAGTACAACATGTTGGAACGGCGTCGAGTCGAAGTGGAATACCGCCGCCTGTACGAAGACATCGGCCTCGGTACGACCATTTGGAGCCCTCTCGCATCGGGACTGCTGACAGGCAAGTACATCGATGGGGTCCCCGAGGGCTCGCGGGCATCGCTCGACGGGTATGCCTGGCTTGCGAAACGCCTCACTGATGTGACATCACAGTCGACGGTGAAGGCCCTCAAACCCATTGCTGATGAACTGGGGTGCACTCTTGCGCAGTTGGCGTTGGCCTGGTGCACGAAGAATCCTCGCGTTTCAACCGTCATCACCGGTGCGAGTAGGCCATCGCAAGTACTGGAGAACTTCCAGGCGTTGGACGTGATCGCCCTTTTGACCGATGACGTCATGGAGAGGATCTCCGCAGTTCTCGCAGCATGAGCGATCGAATCGACGTCGTTGCCCGCTACCGTTCCCGCCGTGAGTTCATCGACTGACAGATCACCTGGTGTGGTGTCTCCGGGTGGCGACAAGCTGCCGATCAAGATGCTCAACGACAGAGTTCTCGTGCGCATCCCCGATCGCGACGGCGAGCGAAGAAGCACCGGAGGCATCGTCATTCCTGCTACTGCTCAGATCTCCAAACGCCTGGTCTGGGCCGAAGTGGTGGCACTCGGGCAAAATGTGCGATCCGCCGAAGTCGGCGACCGAGTGCTGTTCAGCCCGGAAGACCGCTACGAAGTCGAAGTCGGCGGCATCGATTACATCATGTTGCGCGAAAGAGACATCCATGCAGTGGCAGCGACACGAATCGACGGCCACACGGGCCTCTATCTCTGAGAGAATGTCTTCGTGAGTGAACTGAACACCGTTGCTTTCCCTGACGACGTGACCTTCAATGGCGATGGTCTCGTCCCCGCCATTGCCCAGGACGTGCTCACGGGCGACATTTTGATGATGGCCTGGATGAATGCGGAAAGTCTGGCTTTGACACTCAGTGAAGGTCGCATGGTCTACTGGAGTCGTAGTCGCAAGGAGTTGTGGCGCAAGGGTGACACCAGCGGTGACCGCCAGTTCGTGCGCGAGGCCTACATCGACTGCGATGGAGACACGTTGTTGTTCAAAGTCGAACAAGAAGGGCGAGGCGCCTGCCACACGGGTGAACGAACCTGCTTCTATAGATCTTTGGGTTCGAACGCATGATCGAGATCAAGCCGTCTCGTGAAGAGTTTCGCGCTCTCGCCCACGACTACACAGTTGTTCCGGTGTGGGCAGAAGTGCTCGCTGATCTGGAGACGCCAGTAGCAGCTTTCGCCAAACTCGTCGGTGAAGAATCCGGATTCCTCCTGGAGTCCGTCGAGCACGGTGAGCGGTGGAGTCGCTTCAGTTTCGTGGGCCGACATCCGCGCGCAACATTGACGTCGATCGAGGGCAGGATCACCGTCGAAGGAGATATTCCCGCATCGATACCACTCGATCGTGGGGTACTCGCCGCCATCGAGGCGCTGCTCTCGGTGTATCGCAGTCCAGTGATTCCGGATCTGCCGCCTCTACAGGGAGGTGTTATGGGATACCTCGGGTACGACGTCGTGCGCGAGGTTGAACACCTGCCCAATGTGCCATTCGATGACCGCAATCTGCCCGATGCGGTGATGAGCGTGATCGGATCCCTGGCAGCATTCGATCATTGGCGCCAGCGGGTGTATCTGATCGAAAGCGTTCCTGTCGTGTCCGTGGACGGCCAAAGTTTCACCCTCGAGCAACTCGACGCCGCATACGACGAAGCGTCCGCACGAGCCCGGTCCGCAGTCGAAGATCTGGCACGCCCATTGGCCTATACACCGGTCGAGCCTCCACGACGCGACGACGACCTGCCCGAAGCCGTGTCGTCGATGCCTGCCGGCCGTTATCAGGACGCTGTGAGGACAGCCAAGGAATACATCCGAGCGGGAGACATCTTTCAGGTGGTGTTGTCGCAGAGGTACGAACTTCAGATCGAGGCCGATCCTTTCGATATGTATCGCGTTCTCCGTCAAGTCAATCCGAGTCCGTACATGTACTTCCTGCGTCAACCACAGATCACCATCGTCGGAAGCTCGCCCGAACCAATGGTGCAACTTCTCGGTGGACGCGTGATCAGTCGTCCGATTGCGGGAACACGCAAGAGGGGCATCAACGATGAGCACGATCGCCGACTTGCGGCGGATTTGCGCGAGAACCCCAAAGAGATCGCCGAGCACATCATGTTGGTCGATCTCGCTCGTAACGATGTCGGACGTGTTGCCAAGTTCGGCACTGTCGAAGTCGATGAATTGATGACCCTCGAGAAGTACAGCCATGTCATGCACCTGACGTCTCAGGTGAGCGGTGACATCATCGATGGGAGCGGTCCGATCGACGTTCTGCGAGCCACCTTGCCGGCGGGAACCGTGAGTGGAGCTCCGAAAGTTCGGGCGATGGAGATCATCGACGAGTTGGAGCCGGTCAAGCGCGGTCCATATGCGGGAGTTGTCGGCTATGTCGATTTCAGCGGCAATCTGGATACGGCGATTGCAATTCGCACCATGTTCATCGGCCCTGAGGCTGCATATCTGCAGGCGGGGGCGGGAATCGTGGCCGATAGCGATCCCGACGACGAGGATCTCGAATGCCGCAACAAGGCTGCAGGTCTCCTTGCCGCGGTACCCGCTGCCAGGCGCATGACTGAGCGCCGGCGCTTGGGCGGAACGAATGCCTGAGCGACGATGACCCAAGTATTCGCCGTTTCCTTCGAGCGTCTGTGTATCAGCGCTATTGGCGCGGATGCTGCAACGTACCTTCATTCGCAGTTGAGCAATGACATCGCATCGATGGTCGAGGGGGAGTTTCGCTACTCGTTCGTTCTCGAACCGACAGGAAA
>JAULYE010000071.1:0-12028 GCA_032118015.1 Ilumatobacteraceae bacterium
TTCCCCTGCTCGTGACAACAGGTACGCCATAGGACATGGCCTCGAGAACTGGCATGCCGAATCCTTCGCGTTCACTCGGGTAGCAAAATGCTTGCGCACCGGAATACAGCGCTGAGAGATCGGCTGCTGGAACGAAGCCGATGAACTGAACCCTCGAGGCATCCCCCGGGATGTTCTCACCCCAACCATGGGCACCGGCCACAACGAGTGGAAGATCCGCGTCGGACAGCGAAAGCGCCTCGATCAAGCGAGCCAGATTCTTACGTGGCTCGAGCGTGCCAACGAACAGCAGGTATTCCATCGGCAACTCATACTTGGCTCGTACGTACGCTCGATCGTCAGGCCCCACTGGCACTGCCTCGACCCCCCATGGAACGAGTCGCAAGCGATCGGGGCGTACACCGGCGCGCTCGGCGTCGAGCATCGTTGCAGCTGACGGGCACAACACGAGCTGGGCACGTGCACGAATCTCCTTGAGGCTCTGCTCGAAGATTCGTACACCGTGACGAGTGAACTGGTCCGGTCGGTGACGCCATGCAACGTCGTGCAGGGTGGCAATCATCGGCGCACGCGAAGACGCAGGAATGACCCCGGTGCAATGCACGAGGTCGACGGGCCCAGTTGCCCTTTCCACCTTCGGCCATTGGAATCGAAGCCAAGACTCGTACAACATGAAACCACTCAAAGGGAACACACGGGGATCGGCGGGGCGAACGTCGGGTCGGGGATACGCCAATGTCGGCCGGCGACGCCGATGAGTTCGACATCGGGTTCGTCCCCCAATGCAATTGCCGCTCGAATCGCCGAGGTTGCAGTTCCTGCGGGTACACGATGCCAACACTGTTCGAACGTGTAGGCCACTCGGATCGGCTCGCGCACACGTCCATCTTGACCGAATTGCCCGGTGAAGTATCGGCACTCACCCCGGCATACTCATGCGATGTCTTTCACTGTCCTCGCTGTCTCGGGCAGCCTTCGTACAGGATCATCCAACACCGGGCTCGTGCGAATGGCTGAACGCATCATCGCGAATGATCCGACCATCGGTCTCAAGATCGTCAGTACCGCGCCCATCGCTGGACTTCCCTTCTACGACGCCGACCTGGAAGATCCAGAGCGGACACCTGACTCAGTTCTGTCCTGGCGTGACCAGGTGCGCTCCTGTGATGCCTTGTTCATCGCTTCGCCCGAGTACAACTACGGTCCTACTGCCGTGCTCAAGAACGCCATCGACTGGGCTTCACGGCCTCTGGGCCAACATGCCTTGCGCGGCAAGGCGATCAGTTTGCTGAGCAGTTCAGCCAGTACTGGTGGTCAGCACATGAGCGAACAACTCACTCACATCCTGACGCTGCTCGGCAACACACTCGTGCTCGAGCCCGAGGGGCTGTTCGTCAAAGGTGCAGAGAGAATTTCGGCGGATGGCTCGACCACCGACCCTTCAGTCGAACAGGTCGTCAGATCACGCCTCGCCGGCTTGGTCGACATTTTGCGATCACGTCTGGATTGATGAAACCGGAGGCGTAGCCCACAGCGTCTCGCCCGCCCGTTCGACACTCGTCCACTGCGGATCAGGACCGCTGCGCAACAACAGTCCAGACGGCCCGTCCACTTCCCAGATGACGGCCGGCCGTTCCCCGTGCCAGCGCACTGCCAAAGAGATTTCATGCGACGGACCTGCGGGAACGCTATGGGCTTCGAAGTTCACTCCCAGGCCGCAGAAATCGAAACCGTTGGGGACGAGTGTGACCTCATCCATGCCGGACCATACGGCGATGTCTCTTTCGGTCGCAGATACGAGATCGAACGAGACATCCATCCAGTCGACAACGTCGGTGCGAACCGGGTGTGCAAGAGATGCCAAGGCACGAGCCACGTCGGTCTCATCTTTCGACACGAAACCCTTTTTGCGCACCACCTTGAGCAACGCTCGCGAAAAGTCATCCAAGGCACGCGAGTCGCATCGTCCGAGCATGTCGGCCCCACTGCGAAGAGCGTCAGCAGCACGGGAATCGACGACTCCTTTGCGTCGGAACTGCTGGAGCAGGACTTCGAGAACTGTTACCACTTCGGGAACGTCGACTTGGCTCAGACCCATACGAACGAGTTCTTTGTGAGCGATCAGCCATCGGATCGCCTGCATCCCATCCCGGTGATCCATCGTTGGAGGATCGAGAGCCGCTTCACAACGTCGTGCACGGACGATCTCCTCGACGGGTACCCCGTCGTGAATCTCCGGGCTGTCGATGCGTGAAGCTCGATCGGTGATACTCACCCAACCGCGAACCACTGCCTCCCAATCCGGGAATGCATCCACATCGTCCTTTTCGATCGAGCCGGAGCGAACGAGCGCGACGCGCATACTCGTTCGATGTCCGAGGGGGATCACCATCGCCGGGCGTTCGATACCCCGGTCCTGTGAGGGCCACGGATGCTGTGCAGGATCGAGTCGGTGGAATGCCCTTGGGGTCACGACATCTTCTCGACTGAGCGAAATTGCAAGCGGCATCGGAGAGTCGTTCGTGAACTCGACGAGAATTGCCGACACCCCATCTCTCAGTGACGCCGACCAGACTCGTTGTACGACATCGCCATTGGGAACTCGAACTCGAGTCTCAGATACCGGCGTTCCTCGTACCCATGTCTGACGCGTCGATGTTTCACGCTCGGGAAAGTGCCAACGATCGTCAGCAGCGATCGCCCATTCGAGAACGACCGATCCATCCCACGCAACGACATCACCCCAAGCCGTGACCGAGGCGCGCCAATTTTGTCCGAGGATGCCGGTGGTGCGGCTGTGTCCTGAGTGCACCGCCGGACTCAGTCGATTTCACTCTTGCGGCGACGCTGCATCAGGAGAGCAACAGCTTCAGCCGCGCTGCGACCTTGATGGCACACGGCCACTACTTGTTCTGTTATGGGCATCTCGACAGAGTACCGACGCGCGAGGTCGAGCACCGCCGGAGAACTCTTGACCCCTTCGGCGACTTGTGTCATCGATTCTGTGATGTCGGCAATCGATTCACCTTCCCCAAGACGTCGACCCACGGTGTTGTTTCGACTCTGCGTCGACGAGCACGTGGCGATCAGGTCGCCCATTCCTGCAAGTCCCGCGAAGGTGAGTCCGTCACTTCCCATGGCCAAACCCAGCCGTGTCATCTCGGCAAGACCTCGGGTGATGAGAGTGGCGCGCGTGTTGTCACCGAACCCCATTCCCGCGGCCATCCCTGAACCGATTGCAATGACGTTCTTGACGACTCCCGATACCTCGCATCCCACGACATCCGGATTCGTGTAGACACGCAAAGAGGGCCGAGTGAAGATGCGCTGCAATTCTGCGGCAATGACAACATCTGCGATTGCGACCACGGCTGCCGCTGGCTGACCACTCATGATCTCTAGTGCCAAATTCGGTCCCGTCAGCACGGCGACCGGATGACCTGGGATCTCATCGGAGATCACTTCACTCATGCGCTTCAGGGAGCTGCGCTCGAGACCCTTGGACAAGCTGACCACGGGCACCCAGGGTCGGATGTAGGCGGCAATCTGCGCCGCCACTTCACGAAAACCGTGGGAGGGCACCCCCATCACGACCACATCTGCATCAGCCACCGCCTCGGCCAAATCCGCTGTGATCGAGAGACCTTCGGGCAGAGTGAACGAACTGAGGTAGTCAGGATTGCGGCGCGTCACTCGCATTTCTTCGGCCAGAGCCGGCCGACGAGCCCAGAGGACCGTCGACGTATTGGCAGCTGCGAGAGTGGCCACGGTCGTCCCCCACGAACCTGCTCCGATGACTGCAACCTTCATCGAGACTTCCTCCCCTCGAGAATCGCCTGCAACCAGGACCCCCATCTCTGTTGGAAAGCGTAACCGGGTGCCCCTGAGTGCCCGCTACATGCGCCGTAGGCTCGCCTCGTGTCTTCGTGCGTCCTCGTTGTGCCATTGCGCGATTTCGATACTGCCAAGACCCGCCTGAGTGATGTTTTGTCGGGTGCCCAACGCAGGGACTTGGCCACTTTGTGTGCTCGACGTGTCCTCGACCGAAAAATCGAATGTCATCGGATCGTGGTCTGCGACAGCGATGCCGTCGAGGATTGGGCTCGGGATCAAGGAATCGACCGTGTCCGTGTGACGGCAACGGGGTTGAATGCTGCGCTGACCGAATCCATCGACGAAATACGACTCCGCTACCCGACATCGGATCTGGTGATTGCCCATGGGGACATCGTCGATCCGACCGGACTCGACACTGTCGTATCGACCCACTTCAATACGAACTCCGATGTGCTGATCGTCCCGGATCGTCGACGAGATGGCACCAATGTGCTGCGGCTGGCCGCTCACATCGTGTCCGAGTGGACTTTCGAATACGGACCTGGCTCCTTCGAACGGCATTACCACCAGGCTCTGACCAGCGGTTGGACATCGACAATCCACGAGGACGATGGACTCGCCATCGACCTCGATACCCCCGAGGATCTTTGCGAATCGCGAGTGCGAGCCTTTCTCGCCGCCCACTTCCCCGAATGGTCGCTCCCCCTCCTCGAAAATGGCACACCGATATCCGCCGGCACAGAACTCACCGGCACAGAACTGACCGGCACAGAATCTCCCAAACCTGAAACGACGAAAACGGATCCAATATGACTTCAACACCCGATTCCACAGCGCCGATCGACGTCGCGCAGCCCAACGAGCCCGGACAGCCCCTTGTGAGTCGACAGGACGACCAACAGCCGATCACGAGTCTCGATCTCGGAACTCCAGATGTCGCTCTGGCCATCGGAGCACACCCTGATGACATCGAATTCGGATGCGGGGGCACACTCGCCAAGTGGGCGGCTGCAGGGTGCATCGTGCACCACCTCGTTCTCACCGACGGATCGAAGGGAACATGGAACCCCGATGCCGACATCGATGCCCTCGTCGCCCTCCGTCGCGAAGAACAGCGAGAAGCAGCACGCAGACTCGGTGCTCACGGAGAAGTCGTCTTTTTCGATCAGATCGACGGAGATCTCGAGGAGTCACGTCCACTGCGAAGTCGACTGGCTCGGGAAATTCGGCGGCTGAAGCCATCTGTGATTCTCGGCCATGATCCATGGAAGAGATACCGACTTCATCCCGATCATCGGGCGGCTGGATTTCTGACGTGCGACGCAATTGTGGCTGCACGAGATCCACATTTCTTTCGCGAACACGCAATGACCCACCATCGGCCGACACATCTCTTGCTCTGGGAGGCCGACACTCCAGATCACGCCGAGGACATCGGATCCACAGTCGAGATCAAAATCCATGCCCTCTTGGCACATGCTTCACAATTCGAAAGCACGATGAAGGCCGTGGATCCCTCCGACCTCGAAGCGTTCTCTCAGCGAGTCAGGAAACGAATCTCAGAGTTGGGATCCAAAGTCGGGCGTTCCGGTGCTGAGGTGTTCAAACGCATTTCTGACATCTGATGACATCCCATAGTGATGACATCCCATGCCGAGCCGGTGGACCTCATGCCGAGCCGGTGGACGTCATGCCGAGCCGGCGGAGATCGTCATCGTCCGAATGCGAGGTTTCGGGTCTCCCGGGGCAACAACGTGGACAAAAGAAATGAGCGGGGGCAAAGCCCCCGCTCATTCGATATCGAACCCAATTCGATCGGGTCGAATCAGCTCTTCGCGGCAGCTGCCTTCTTGCGGCGTGCCGGAGCCTTCTTGGCAGCAGGCTTCTTAGCTGCTGCCTTCTTCTTGGCGGGAGCCTTCTTTGCTGCGGCCTTCTTACGTGCCGGAGCCTTCTTAGCTGCTGCCTTCTTCTTGGCCGGAGCCTTCTTTGCAGCAGTCTTCTTGGCTGCTGCCTTCTTCTTGGCGGGAGCCTTCTTGGCTGCTGCCTTCTTACGCGCCGGAGCCTTCTTGGCTGCGGCCTTCTTGCGGGCCGGTGCCTTCTTAGCGGTGGCCTTCTTCTTTGCTGCCATGGGATGATCCCTTTCTGTTTCAACTCAGTCCACGTGTGGAACCTGCATCATTCGATTCTTTCCCAAGACTCTTTACAAGCATCGTAAAAGTTGCATCTGCAATGAACGCGAGGCGCGACTGATCTCTCGTACTTGGTGTAGAACCCGCCGCGCCGATCCAAACACCCCGATCTTGCGGGTCGAGTTCGACGTCGTCTTGGAGTGTGACAGGTTCGAACGATGTATGGGTGGATTTCTGCGGGGATTTCTTCACGAAAAGTTCGCTGAAAAATCCACCACCACGAATGCTTTCTGCGTCACACTTGCCCTTGTGACGCTCCTGCCCGAGGCCAGATTCCAGGCCGCTACGCACCGTACTGATCCGAACCGTGCAGAGGCGGCGACCCGCACCCGTGTCGTCCTCGACACCTCGGTCCTGATTGCCGACCCGAATTGTCTGACGGCATATCCGGGCAATGCCATCGTGATTCCGCTCACGGTCGTGGAGGAGCTCGATGGGCTGAAGAGTCGTCCTGATGACGTCGGAAGAGCTGCCAGAGCGTCTCTTCGGCTGCTCGAGGACATTCGCCAGTCAGCCGGCGGATCGCTGGCTGCGCCCGTCCGCCTTCACCACGATTCCGACCATCTCGACAAAGGCAATCTCGACAAAGGCGATCTCGAGGGCGCACAACCGAATGACTCGACGGTTCAGATCGAACTCAACGGCATTCAACGACACCTTCTCGTCGAACACGGGCTCGATGCGGACAAGGCGGACAATCGCATCATTGGTGCGGCCCTCGGACAATCCCTGACCGCCCCGACCCAACTCATCTCTAACGACGCCGCCCTGCGATTGAAGGCCGCTCACCTCGGCTTGGTGGCCAAGGAGCATTTCATTGCGGGACGTGCAACTCATACACGACCTCTGGGTTGGACGACACTCGACAGTCACCAAGGTCTCATCGATCGCCTCTATGACGGCGAATCGATTCCTGTTTGCGACGTCGCCTCCCCAACAGTCCTCGCAGAGAACTCCTTTGCGGTTCTTCGGTCAGGCTCTCAGTCCGCTCTTGTGCGCTGCCAGGGCGACGACATTGCAGTACTCGGTCAGGCGACCCCTGAAGCCTGGGGACTTCGCCCGCGATCCAAAGAGCAACGATTCGCACTCGAGTTGCTTCTCGACCCCACTGTGAGCGTGATCGCCCTCGATGGTCGAGCGGGAACCGGGAAGACCGTGATGGCCATTGCCGCCGGTCTCGATCAGGTCGTCGAGCAACGCAAATACGAGAAACTTGCCGTCTATCGACCACTTGTCCCAGTCGGTCGCGCCGATGTCGGCTTTCTCCCCGGTGGTCTCGACGAGAAGCTGGACCCTTGGATGTCAGCCATTCACGATGCGATCGTGGCCTTGACCGACCAGCGCTCGAACCGCGAGGCACGTGCGATGATCGACGAGTTGATCGCACGCAATCAGTTGTCTCTCGAATCAGTGACCTTCCTGCGGGGCCGATCGCTGCATCGCCAAATCGTGGTCGTCGACGAGGCGCAGAACCTCGAGCCGACCACCTTGAAGACCATCCTCACCCGCATCGGCGAGGGAACGAAAGTGATCTTCACTGGAGATACGAGTCAGATCGACGCCCCCTACCTGGGGGAAGCGAACAACGCCCTGGCCGTGCTCATCGGAGCCTTTCGCGGTCAGACATGTTTCGGGCACATCACCTTGACCACCTGTGAGCGCAGCGAAGTGGCCTCGCTGGCCGCCGAACTTCTCTGATTCAGACCTGGCCCTTCTCCGGCCAGTCCCTGAAAAACCCCTTGACTCACGCCGAGCGCAGATTTAGTGTTAAATGGAGTTCGACCATTCTGAAAGGCGGCCGGTGATGTCCCTGCTCGAAATATGCGAGATCCGAGTCGACGAATTCGAGGAACTGAGCACAGATGCTCTCGCCGTCGACCAGCGCCTGGACTGGATGGATCACGCCGTCTGTAAAGGACGCACACACCTGTTCTTCCCTCCCAAGGCTGAGCGCCCACAAGCTCGAGTGCGTCGGGAAATACAGGCCCGCAAGTTGTGTCAGTCCTGTCCGGTGCAAACGCACTGTCAGTCCTTCGCCCGCGACAACCGGGAGTACGGCTATTGGGGCGGTGAATCCGAAGAGGAACGACATTTGGCTGGATTCACAGTTGCTGCCCCGATCGGCGTGCGCTCACGACGCCTTCGCGAAGCCAGCTGAACGCTCACACAGTTCTCAGCGATACAAGTCGAGAACCTTCTGTGCTGTGATCGAGCCAACCCTGCTCCACTCTTGAGGTTCGACGAGGACGCAATGAGAGCCCAGTCGTAGGAGCAGGCGTCCGATCCACCTCTCGCCGTTGACGAGCATCGTCGCCTCGACATGTTCACCGACATGTTCGAGGTGGACAGATGGGTATTGCTCGACCATCCACACGTATTCCGGTTCGATGCGCAACCGGACACGTCGAACGTCATCGGATGAACTGAACCAATCTTGTCGAGGGCCCAACACAGCGTCGTGGATTTGTTCAGTGATGTCGAGGCCATCGATGCGATCGAGCCGAAACGTCTTTTCCCGCTCGGCTTCGAGATCGAACGCCCGCAGATACCAATGGCCTCCGTCTCCGAAAACCTCGACTGGGGCCATCCGTCGCCTCGTCGCAGAACCAGTGTCGACCGACCAATAATCGAACTCGACGACCTGCTTGTGCGCGCAGGCGCTGGCGAGCGCGTCGATGTTTTCAGGTGCATCGAGTTCGAGAACCAAGTCGCGATCGGGGTCGAACCCAACTACCTGAGCAACCTTTCGAACTGCACTTGAGAGATAACTGCGCTGATCCTCACCAGCCAACTGGCCAGCTGCAGTTGCTGCTGCCACGAGCGTAAACGCCTCTGGAACAGTCAGGCGGAGAGGTCGCTCGAAGTACTTCGGCAAGCCGAAATGCACCTGGTCCTCATCCACCCAGACGTCGATCAGGTCGCGGGGATCCTGGGAGATGCCGCACAGAGACACCAGTGTGAGATCGGCAACCAGTTCTTTGACCGTCAGACCGAAATGCTCAGCCATGTCTGCCGTCGACACGGAACCACGCTCCATGAGCCACGGCAACATGACCAGCAGTCGACGCAACCGCTCGTTGACTGGACGCGGGCCCCGGCGAGTCATGCGAGCGACCCATCGAGCATCGACTCGAGCCACGACACCACATGTGCACGCAACAGGGCTGGTCCAAGGACTTCTGCTCGATCGACAAAGCCCAAAAGCCAATGGAGGAAGGCATCGACATTGGAACATGGGATCTCGAAGACTCCGGACCCATCCGGCATGCGCTGGATGAACGCACCCTCTCCATACTGAGCGATGACGACGCCGACATCGGAGGCATTCACACGCACCCGGGCAGTATCTGAACCCACCTCGATAGCCCCTGGCAAGACTTTCGGGTCGGAGGGGAATGAAGACCTGACGTCGAAATCTTCGGGTCGTTCGAAAGTCGCGTCGATGTCTATCTCGATCTCGCCCTCGATGCGATCCAGCCGAAAGGTCCGCTCCGCGTCACGATCCGCGTCACGGCCCATCACGTACCAGTGTCCGTGTCGTGACAGCAGACCGAAAGGCTCGAGCACTCGCTCATGCCCCGCGTATGTGAACTTCATGGGATGGCGGCCGGAGATCGCACTGTGAACGGACGGCAGCCGGCTGTCCACCAAAAGCGAAGCCGACACGACATTGGCAGGGCGATCCAGATCTGCGATGCCGAGGTCCAACTTCCAGAGTGCTTCTTCCCCCCATGTCTGGCCCATCCTCAACGCCCCTACAGCAACCCGCAATGCTGCCGTCTCCTCGGGCGTCAGGCCGATATCGCCCAATTCATAGGCACTTCGGATGATCCGGTATCCCGTCGAGCCCGCTTGGTCACCACCGAGAATGTCAGCATCGATCGGAATGCCCTCGTCACGCAGGATCGATTTGTCACGTTCGAATGCCGCGCGCGCAGCAGCCAAATTTTCCGGATACTGACCAGCCAACTCTCGCCGGATCTCCTCGAACGTCAGATGGCGTCGAGAAGTCAGCAGGAGAGCCAAAAGATTGGTCACTCGTTCGAGTTGGTGCATGACGTCTCCGTTATCGCTTCTTCGGTTCGACTCGGGCATCGAACCATGTCACGAGCCGCTGCCCAGCCCGCTCAGCAGCAGACTCTTGATCGGTCGGCACGCCACTCGCGCTCATCAAGGTCGAGGCCATTTCTTTGCCTAGTTCGACTCCCCATTGATCGAAACTGTCGAGGCCGAGAAGGATGCCCTCGTAGAACACTGTGTGTTCGTAGAGAGCGATGATCTGGCCCAGTACCCGCGGAGTCAGCCGGGGAGCCACGATGATCGTGCTGGGTCGATTGCCCGTGAAGGTGCGATGAGGTGCAGGTGGAATGCCGTCGGTCCCAGTCGATCGGCCAAAGGCAAGTGCCTGGGCCTGGGCGACCATGTTCAAGTACAGGATTCGCTGGCTCTCGAGGGTCGACGCATTCGGCTCGCCCCGCGACTGAACAAAGCCGATGAAATCCACCGGCACGACTTCGGTCCCCTGGTGCAGCAATTGCATGAACGCATGTTGCGCGTTCGTCCCAGCATCCCCCCAGATCACCGGTGACGTCGCCAAGGCGACCGGAGACCCGTCGATGCGAATGCTCTTTCCGTTCGATTCCATGATCAGCTGTTGCAGATACGCAGGCAGAGCGCGAAGGCCGTAGGAGTACGGGATCACCGCACGAGTTGCGTAGCCGAGAACGGCGTGATTCCAAATCCCGATCACGGCCATCACGAGAGCGGCATTGCGCGAAAGTTCGGACTGCAGGACATGCTCATCGATATCCCTCATACCATCGAGAATCTCACGAAAAGCCTTCGGGCCGATCGCCAGCATCACCGATAGTCCGACGGCCGAGCCGAGTGAATACCGGCCACCGACCCAGTCCCACATCGGAAAAACGATCTCAGCTCCGAGACCCGATGCCCGCACCGCCCGCTCATCTGCACTGACGGCGACGATGTGCGCAGAAACTGCGGAGTCACCCAAGTGACTGCGGATCCACTCAACCGCGATCTTTGCATTCATCAACGTCTCCGTCGTCGTGAACGTCTTCGACGACACGATGATCAAGGTCCGAGCCGGATCGAGATCGCTCAATTGGGCAGCGAGATCCTCAGGGTCGACATTCGCTGCGAATCGACTGCGCAGTCGCTCGTGCCGGTATGGACCCAGCGCATCGTGGACCATCCTTGGTCCGAGGTCGCTACCGCCGATGCCGATGTTGACAACAGCGGTGAACGCGTGACCGGTCGCACCTGTCAGGGTTCCCGATCGAACACCTTCGGCGAAATTGCTCATTCGATTCATAGTGGTGTGGATCTCGGGAACGACGTCCACGCCGTCGATGTTGAATCGTTCCCCCTCGGGCATCCGCAGGGCCATATGCCCTACGGACCGCTGTTCGGTGACGTTGATCGGCGCTCCGGAGAGCATGCGCTGCAGTGCTTCTCCAACTTGGCATTCCTGAGCGGCCGAAACGAGAGCTTCGAAGATCGGATTGTCGACCTGCTGGCGGGAGACATCGACCATGAGATCACCAGCGGACAGAACCAAAGTCGTCTCTCTGTCCTCATCGACCGCGAAGAGCTCGGCCAAAGTTCGTGGCGGCGCGAACGAAATCGCCCGCGCCCAAGATGGAGACGAATCCAATGAACGCACATTCACGGACCCCTCACCAGATGACCGCTCGTCGGGGGACTGCACGTCCGAGACGCTAGTGGACACCGGAAAGAATCGGTTTCGGGACGGAATTCCAAGGGTCGAGACGAAATCGAGACACATCAGCCGGCCAAAGATGAGCCCATCAAATCGCTCCACCCATGTGTCTCACCAGGTATCTGGGAGTTACCGAAGCCGAGGTGATAGGAAGAACTCATGTCGTCTTCAGTCCTTCGGGATCACCCTGATGGACTTGCATCCTCCGAGCGCAGCGGAACGATCGCCGGAATGTCGGCCTACATCCTGTGGGGATTCA
>JAULYE010000072.1:0-4962 GCA_032118015.1 Ilumatobacteraceae bacterium
CGGTTCTCGTGCGCACGCAACTTCCTCGCGAACGTCGGATGGACCTCGAGATCCGAGCGGACGCTGCGCTGTCCTTGACCAGATCCGTCCTCCAACGTCGGGGTGTCGATCCAGCAGACGAATGTCCAAGTGCACCGATCCAAGAGCCATCAGACCCATCGTCTCCTTTCACGACTGACGTCACGATTTCGTGCACATCAGCCACTTCCCAGTCTCGAGTGCTGCAAGCCGGTCTTGTCACGACCTTGAACTCGTCAACTGTGGCCGCACAACAGATTCCCTCATGGGCCGGCAACATCGCCCAGGCGATTCAAGGTGCAGTTGTCATCAACACTGGAACACTGTCATCGCCATCGGTGTCGATCCTTCCTGATCGGCGCCTCCAACAGGATCCGCAGTCAACAACGACATGGACCACCCGAACGAGTGCCTGGCACACATTCGCTGCAGGGGTCGACGTCGAGCCTCCTGTGACGTATCCACCTTTGCCGCCGGTTCCACTCTTCGAGCGCCCTGGTTCTCAAGCATCGATTGGAACGTGTTCGATCTATTTTCCAGGTCGGTATCTAGGCACGTCATCGCTCACCTTGAGTGGAGGAGTGCACTACTTCACATCCGGCGTGTACTACTTCGAAAGAAACCTCACCATCAGCAACGGCGCTCGTGTCGTCATGGGAGATGGGAGACATCCAGGTTGTACCACTGACATCAGCGCAGTGTCCACGAGTCGCTCACCGCGTCGTCATGCCATCGAAGGTCGCGGGGTGACGTTGCTGTTCGGTGGGACTGCTCGCCTGTTCGTCCAAAATTCGTCTCTGATCGTCAATTCCCGCAATGACGGACACCCTTCGATCCGAACCATCGGCTTCGGCACGTCCACGACGACTGTCGTCATCCCAGCCGACACAGTGAAAGTCGACGACCAGACGATGGTCGCAGCAGCCACACATTCTCGACTTCCTCCCGAAAGCGCGACCGCTGTCGCCTACAAGACCTCAACTCTGTCACCGGCCTCCGACATCGCAATGAGCATCACCCTGAATGGCGCGAACCCCGAGACGAATCGGGTGATCATCGACGGGCGGATCTTCGTCCCCCATGGTGGAGTTCATATCGCGAGCACCACGTCCACGTATGCACTGGCCCTCACGGGTGGCGTCGTGACCACCCGCCTGACGTCGTCTCTACCGCTAGCACCATCTGGCAACGGAACCGAATTCACCATCGGCTCTGCTCTGCCCGAATCATCGAGCGGCGTCGTCACGATCGACGTCACCGTCGATGATGGCAGTCGTACCTACACCTCGAGTGAAAGTTTCGATACTGGCAGCACCTCGTGGACTCTCGTCGGGCGATCGCACATACATGCGAGGCGACGCTCCGAATGAGTCGATGTCCACGACAATGCGGTGTTCACGACAGAATGGCGCGGGCCACGAGGTCGGTACCAAAGGCCGTGAGAATGGCGAGATACATGAGACCTGTCGCGGCCATGACAGCTGAATACGACGGTTCTCGAAGTGCACGTGTGGTCGTGAAGCCGAGAATGCCCGTCGTGACCGCGCAAGCGACCCAGAACCAGCCAAGTGTTCCGCCCCAACCATCGTCCACACTTCCGGACAAGACACTGATCATTCCTGTCGGGATCAGCATCACCGCAACTTCGAGGGGCCAGATGTACAAAAACACGCGCACGATGTCGTTCACATGGCGTCGAGGGAGTCCTGGCTGCACCAGGTACCAGTGTCCGAGAAGCATGGCATCGGTCACGAGACCGAGGAATGCCGCCCCGACGACAAGGCGCACGATGGCAACGATGTCGTTTCCACCCGCCGCTACGGCAGCCCCGATGAGCCCGGCAATTCCAGGTGCGACAGTGATCAAGTCGAGTCGCGGGTCGAAACTCCGAAGATCGCCTGCATCGACGACGCGTCGGCGCACGATGCTGTGCACGAGAGCCACAGCAATTGCGACAGCAAAAACTGATGCGAGCACATTGCGGACTGCAATTGCGGTTCCAGCATCATCGGAGGCCCAGCCAATGACCACGGATCCGAGTGCGAATGCACCGAAAACAATTCTCAAGAGCCAGCCGTACCCGAGGCCGACTTCACGACGCCTCGTGGTGTACCAGCATCCGAACATGCCCCCGACGGACCATTGCAGCAGAAAAGTTGATGCGTCGAGTTCGATCACCTGTCTCACGCTAGAGCGTCATGAGCCGCTCGCACCTGGTCAGCCGTAGTCTGCAGAGGTGTCAATGAACGGAAATCTCTCCTCGCCGTCGAACCCGTGGCGCACGACTCACGTCGTCAAGAAGTTCTTCATGGCCTCCTGCGGATTTGCCCTGTTGTCCACGCTCTCCGTTGCCTGCATGACCGGCCCACGTCCAACTCTTGGTCCCACGACGTCTCTTGCACCCGTGACAGATCCCAGCATCGTCAGCGTCATGGATCTTCTGTCGGCTCCTGCGACATCCTCGTTCACCGTCACCTATGACATCACCACGAAATATGGCGGGCTTTCCTCCACTGCCGAAGTCACCGCTGACCCACAACTCGGAATCGCCATTGTCATCGAGGACGTGCTCTTCGTCATTCCAACAGATGACAGCGCCGTGACATGCACCTGGTCGGAGGAAACACTTTCGGCGCAGGACTGCACATCTGGAGTTGATGAGGCACGTGTCTCGTACCTGCAACTGAATTCCCGGGTCTTCAAAGAAGCAGCGGTGGACCGAATGCGACGCGATTCTCAAGTCGCTGCCGACAACGCCACGACAAGAGATGCAGTCATCGCAGAGAGAGACGCTCGGTGCGTGGACATCCCAGTCATCGACGCCAACGGAGCCCAGCAGACGAAATCGTATTGCGCCTATGCCGACCTCGGCGTCATCGCCTCTCTCGACACCGCCGATCTCGCCATCACCGCTGTCTTCGTCGACGACATTGCAACGTCGACATTGTTCGACGCAGCCCGCAACATTGATTGATCATCATGTCGAGTGGATGTCATGTCGAGTGAATGTCATGTCGAGTGAATCTGATCCTGAAGTGCTCGACGGCACGCCAATTCCGAACACCGTCATTGCCGTCGTCCTTGCAGCAGGTGCCGGTTCACGGTTTGCCGGCCCACAGCACAAGTTGCTGGCTCCAATAGCGGCTGGGGTTTCGATCATCGAGTCGGCACTGACGAACGTTCTCGATGCGGGCTTCTCAAAAGTGATCGTGGTGACTGGATCCATCACGTTGCCCGATGCGATCACTCGTGATGATCGGCTCGTCGTTGTTCACAACAGCCGTTGGGCCGAGGGTCAATCCAGCTCGCTCAGAGCAGGAATCGACAGTGCCCGCCAGATCGGTTGTGATGCCGTCGTCATCGGTCTCGGTGATCAGCCCTTCATCGATCCTCGTGCCTGGCGACGAGTTGCCTTGGCCGACACGCCCATCGCGGTCGCGTCCTATCACGGGCACAGGGGCCACCCGGTCAAACTGGACCAAGGCATCTGGGACGACCTACCTGAACGAGGAGACTTCGGCGCTCGGGACCTGATTCGCATGCATCCCGAGCAAGTTTCACAAGTAGATTGCCCTGGTTCGGCGTCGGATATCGACACCCAGGAGGATCTCGCCCAATGGACTTGAAGCACTCGTTCACCGTCAATCAGCCCATGGCTGAGACATGGCAGATCCTCACCGACCTCGAGCGTCTTGCCCCTTGTCTGCCTGGTGCTGAACTCCAAGAGATTCACGGCGACGTCTACAAAGGCGTCGTCAAGATCAAGGTCGGTCCAATCGTCGCTCAGTTCAAAGGTGATGCCCAGTTCGCAGAGCGAGACGACGCCAACTACACGGCGTCTCTCAAGGCCTCGGGGCGCGACACCGGAGGAAAGGGAAATGCTTCAGCGACGATCACCGCTGAGCTGACCTCGGTGACCCCGTCGTCCACAATGTGCACCGTTGTCACGGATCTGGCGATCACGGGCAAAGTTGCCCAGTTCGGACGAGGAGCCCTCGCCGACATCAGCGAGAAGTTGATCGCCCAATTTGCTGACAATTTGAACAATCTGATCGATGCTGAAGGTGGTATGCCCGCTCCGTCCAAGTCGGCGACTCCGAAGTCCGGTGCATCGGACGCCGACGGAAAACCCAAGTCGGGTGCACCGTCAACAGGCACGACCGCTGGTGAGCCGACGATCCGCAAGATCGAAGGACCGGCCGCCGAGCCGCTCGACCTGCAAGATGTAGCGGGAGCTGCGATGCTCAAGCGCATTGCCCCATTCCTCGTCGGATTCGTCGTTTTGTTGTGGCTGATGCGACGACGTCGCTGATCGCGTCGTCCTGATCGAAATCACGTGACGAACCCACCTGCACTGGATTCGGACGGCAAGATCGTCGCCCAACTCCTCGGACGAGAACCGAGTGGTGCATTCATCGTCGTCGTACGAAACGCACACGGACGCCCCGTCGTCATTCGCAATGCTCCGTTCCTCGACGACGGCACCCCGATGCCGACTCTTTTCTGGCTCTGCGACCCCGAACTGAATCGACAGGTGAGCCGACTCGAAGCCGAGGGCGGTGTCA
Organism: Ilumatobacteraceae bacterium; assembly: GCA_032118015.1. Lineage (GTDB taxonomy): Bacteria > Actinomycetota > Acidimicrobiia > Acidimicrobiales > Ilumatobacteraceae > Casp-actino8. The sequence continues at coordinate 4,584 of JAULYE010000072.1, forward strand.
GGCGAGCCGAACAGGAAGTCCCGAGTCGTGACATCGAAGAAGCCCATCACCGATACGCCGACCTTCGAGATTCCTTCATCGACCCGGACCAAGTGGGGCCTCGACCCTCTGGGGGTGTCGCCGGAACGCGAACTGGGGTGAAGTGCCTGCACGCTCATTACGCCTGGCACCTCGCAGGCGGCGACGATCCAGTGGGACGGTGGGTGGAATCTCGATTCTCCCAGCGACTCCTCTCGACCGAAGGTCCAACGTCATGACACCTCCCGCAGAGGCCGTGCTCGACGAACACGAGGCTGGTGAGTGCGTCGCGGCAATCGATATCGGTACGAATTCCACGAATGTGCTTGTCATGAACTCTGCTGGCGCTGAGGTGACGCGT
>JAULYE010000073.1:0-5613 GCA_032118015.1 Ilumatobacteraceae bacterium
CCTCGATGGCGGAGATTCGGGGCTACTCGGGGTCTCCGGAGTCCATCTCGAGCGCGCCCGGGAGGCGAATGCATCGCTCATCGGCTCACCGACCCTGCCCGCATCGCAGCGATACACAGGGGTCGTCTGGGATCACATCGATCTGGCATCGATGTCCGAATCCGCCCAGGCGCGAGCTCGTGCCTCGATTGTCGTGTTCTCCGGACTTCTCGGTCTGGTCGGTTCAGATGATCCGATTCCCGATTACAAGTTGAAGATTGGGGCCGCACTCACCTTGCCGACAATGTCCAAGCATCGAAGTCGGCAGAAACTTGCCGCCTTCTGGCAACCGCGACTGACCCCGGTTCTCCATGACTGGATCGACGGTCGCCCGGTGATCGACCTTCTTCCGAACGAGCATCGCCGCGCATGGAGTCCTTCATCCGATCTCAATGTCGTGCGTGCGACGTTCATCGACGCACGAGGGCGAAGCGCCGGCCACGATGCAAAGGCGGCCAAAGGACAATTCGTGCGCCACATCCTCACGTCTCGATCCCCTCTCGCAGCGATTGAAACCTGGACTCATCCCGACTATCGAGTCGAGATCTCGCGCACGTAAAGAACACGGAGTTCAGGGTGTGCTCGGGCTGAGTCGTTCGACGAAGAAGTCGATCACACGTCGCACTCCTTCTTCGTTGCGCTGTTCGGTGAGAACCGAGTGGTCCGATGGCTTGGTCGAGGGGAACTCGACTGCGACGAACGCGTCGCCGAGCAGCTCACGCAAGCTGTCGAAACGAGTTCCGACGAGTTTGTCGCCGGTGAAGCGCAATCCGAGGACCTGACATCCCTCTTGGGCGCGACGCACGACGATGCGCTCGTCATCTGGAGAGAGATTCAGATCTGCTGCTCGGGCACGACCGATGCTGAACGGCAGTGACGGCTGACTGAGGACGGGAGCGATCATGTGATCGTCGACCATCATCCCGAGTGCGAATCCGCCGCTGAAGCACATGCCGACTGCGCCGATCCCTGCACCACCGATTTCCTGATGAAGTGTCCGACCGAGTGCCCGCAACCAAGCGATGATCGGCGACGTTCGACCGAGAGCCATGGTCGTGAACTCGCGTGAAATGCACACGCGCGCCATCGATGTAGCGATGTATCCAGCCGACGGTGCTTTCCCCGACTCACCCACCAGATCGGGCATGAGTACGGTGAACCCGCGATCCACGAGTTCGTTCGCGAACTGTGCCACGAGAGGTGTGATGCCCGGAATCTCGTGTACGACGATGATTCCCGGACCGCGCCCACGTCGATGAACATCATGTGTCATCGATGCGGATGTGAACGTACTCCGTTCCCAACCGCTGAGAACTCCTTCACTCGTTGCTGATTCCATGTCTCCCCCTTGCTGTACGCATTCTCATGTATTGAATCGTGTGTACCGGTGCCGAATGCTTCCGGCAATACCGACGGTCATCGGCCCAGGTTCTCCACTGCACTCAGAGCCCGCTGTGCGAGTGCCTCGGTGCCGACCTTCAGAGCAGTGAGATCCACACCCTGCTGCTCGCCCATGGCGCCGTGCAGATACCGAGCGTAAACACCTTCGCTGATGACTGCCAGACGCCAACACGAGAAGGCCACGTAGTAGTCGATGCCCGAAACATCACGACCTGTTGCGCTGGCATACCGATCCACGAGTTCGCGATACACCGGGAAACCTCCAGCAGGCGTCGGATCATTGGCCCGTAGGGTTCCGGTCGTGCCGTCGCTCCAGTAGACCCCGAGATACCCAAGATCAGCGAGAGGATCACCCAGAGTGCACAACTCCCAGTCGAGAACAGCAGCAATGCGACCTGTTGTCACATCCGTCAGGCAGTTGCCGAATCGATAATCACCATGGGCGATGACGACGCCCTGCTGCTCGGGCATGCGCTCACTGAGGCGCCGGACGACTTCGTCGATTTCAGCAAGTTCACGAGTCTTCGAATTCTCCCACTGTGTCGACCAACGCTTCAGTTGCCGCTCGATGTACCCGCTGCGGCGCGCCAAATCTCCAAGGCCGACTTCGTCGACATCCACTGCATGCAGATCAGCAAGAACATCGATCAGATGATGCGCAGCTGCTGGTCGTAGAGCAGGATCGAGGAGGGCTGCTTTGTCGACGTTGTCGAGGACTTCACCTTCGACGAATCCCATCACGTAGAACGGCGCACCATTGACCGTGTCATCGGTGCACAGGCCGAGCGCCGCGGGAACGGGGACGGTCGTCGTGCCGACACTGGCAATGATGCGATGTTCACGTGCCATGTCATGGGCAGTTGCCAACACGTGACCGAGCGGCGGTCGACGCAACACGAATCGGGCGCCGTCACTGCCTGTGACCCGATACGTGAGATTCGATCTGCCTCCAGCGATCAACGAGAATTCGAATGGTCCGACAGCTCCGTCGACGGTGTCGCTCAACCACGCCGACACACGTGCGACGTCGATACCCGCAAGATCAGATGTTTTCGATTCGCCGTCTGCAGCCACTCGTTCGCCTCCCCCAGTACGGGCGGAGTCGTCATCCTGGACGAGTCGCTCCGACCACCTTGTTCCACGATATTGGTGTGATGCGCACTGGTCGTCCAACTCCTGGGGCGTCGACCATCATTCCGCCGCCGACATAGATGCCCACGTGGGTGATCGGTCGGTAGAAGAACACGAGATCTCCAGGCTCCAGATATGCGATCGGCACCTGCGGGGACGATTTGTACTGAGCTCGTGACTGATGCGGCAAGCCGACTCCGGCTTGACGCCATGCCCACATCGTCAGACCGGAGCAGTCGAACGACACTCCTTCGATAGCCGTGGCATAGCGATACTTGACGCCGATCTGGCTCTGAGCCGCTACCACAGCGATGGTCGCACGTGAGCTGCTCGGTGGAACCGAACTCGGATCGAAACTTGCCACACGCGTATTGCTCGGATCTCCACGTTGAGCGGCGAACGCCGCAGCGCGCGACCTGGCAGCTGCTGCAGCCTCGGCAGCTCTCCGTGCCCGCTCTTCGGCCAGGGCTTGTCCGAGTTCCTTTTCAGCAGACGCCTTGAGGGCCGTGTACTTGGCAATGCGGTCCTCAGCGGCCTCACGATTGCGCTTGATCTGAACTGCCAATTCCTCGGCCTGTTTACGATCCCGCTCGAGTTTCTTGCGCAGATCGTTGAGATCCGTGATCAGCGCATCCAACTTGTCGGAGTTGCCGAATGCCACGTTGAGGGCAATCTCGGTCAAATACTGCTTCTGCACGGATTCGTTGGGTCCGCCGCCAGGGGCGAGCAATCCCGACAGACTCCCGAGACGCGACCCACCGACGAATGCTTCGACGGCAAGATTCGACATCTCGAGTTCGACACCGTCCAATTCGGCTTCTTTGGCCGCGATCTCGGCCAAGGTCGACTCGATCTCTTCTTCGAGTTGGGCCTTGTCGTCCTCGGCGATTCGCAACTCTTCGCCCAAACGGTCGACTTCTTCTTCGGCTGCTTCGAGCTGGTCCGCCATCTGCTGGACTTTGCGCCGAGCGCTATCCACTGAGCCGGCCTGCACGACATCGACCGACGACCCGAGATTGATGCCGCCGAAGATCAGCGAGGACACCAACAGAGCCGCCACCCGTTGTCGTGGCGCATACGGTGAGATCCGAAAAACCATGACCCTGTCAGGCTAGCCAATGTTGCAGTTGTGTTGCTGTCGGGCCAAAACAAGGGAAATACGCTCTTTTTTGCGAACATCCGCTACCTGAGCGTCGAACTCACCGTCATTCCCACTCACCGTCATTCCCATTCAATGGTGCCGGGCGGCTTGGAGGTGATGTCGTAGGCCACGCGGTTGACCCCAGGGACTTCGCTGATGATCCGGCTGGACATGACTTCCAGAAGGTCGTACGGGAGCCGAGCCCAGTCCGCAGTCATGGCGTCCTCACTCGTGACAGCTCGGATGATCACTGGATAACCGTATGTGCGTTCATCCCCCATGACACCGACGGAGCGGATATCGGGTAGAACCGCGAACGCCTGCCAGATCTCTCGTTCCAAGCCGGCAGCGGCGATCTCCTGGCGCACGATGGCATCGGCTTCTTGCAAGGTGGCGACCTTGTCGGGCGTGACCTCGCCAATGATGCGAACCCCGAGACCCGGTCCCGGGAAAGGCTGACGCCAGACCATCTCGTCGGGCAGGCCGAGCTCGAGCCCGACTCGGCGGACCTCGTCCTTGAACAGATCCCGCAGGGGTTCGACGAGGCGCAATGTCATGTCCTCGGGTAGCCCGCCGACATTGTGATGGCTCTTGATGACCGACGCCGTCCCGTCATTTCCGCCGCTTTCGATCACGTCGGGATACAGGGTTCCCTGCACGAGGTATTCGGCGTCGGTGACTCCACCTGTGTGCTGTTCGAAGATTCGCACGAACAGTTCGCCGATGATCTTGCGCTTGGCCTCGGGTTCGGTCACACCGCGCAGTCGGTCGAAGAACTGCTCGCCGGCATCGACATGGATCAATTCGATACCCATGTTGCGGCGAAACGTTTCGACGACTTGTTCGCTCTCGCCTTTGCGCATGAGACCGGTGTCGACGTACACGCACGTCAACTGGGACCCTATTGCCCGATGAACGAGGGCGGCAGCGACACTCGAGTCGACACCACCGGACAGACCGCAGATGGCCCGATCGTCGCCGACTCGGGATTTGATCGCGGCAACTTGTTCGTCGATGACGGACCCCATCGTCCATGTCGCTTCACACCTGCTCAAGTCGTGGAGGAACGTCTCCAACACCGCCGATCCATATGGCGTGTGTACGACCTCGGGGTGATACTGCACTCCCCAGATGCGTCGCTGAGGATTTTCGAGTACCGCTACGGGAGCAAGTGGTGTCGACGCCGTTGCTGTGAACCCCGCCGGCAGTCGAGTAATCGCATCGAAATGGCTCATCCAGACCTGCTGGACATCAGGGAGATCAGCACCGAGGAGCGCCGACGTCGTTCCCCCAATTCGGGTCATCTGAGTTCGTCCGTATTCACCTTGATCACCGCGACCGACTTCTCCGCCGAGCTGATGGGCAATCAATTGAGCGCCGTAGCAGATACCCAGAATCGGTATGCCAAGTTCGTAGATCTCCGAGTCGAGACGCGGTGCCCCTTCGACATGCACACTCTTGGGTCCTCCAGACAAGATGATGGCTGTCGGCGCATGTGCCGAGATCTCGCCAGCAGAGATCGAATGCGGGACGATCTGAGAAAACACGTTGTGCTCGCGCACTCTGCGTGCGATCAACTGCGCGTACTGGGCTCCGAAGTCGACGACGAGGACCGTGCTTCGCTGTGCCACGACTCGATCGTAGCCAGCCGCCTCGGGTCCGGTGTCGTGAACGACCGGGCGAGTCGACCACTCTCGAAAAACTCTCACGTGTCAGACTGGCGCTGTGACCGCTCCCCACACCGTGCCACGACATGACGGATCTTTTGCCGGCGGATCGTCTGACCAGTTATGGACGCACGTCCCGAGTCATTCACACACCTGGAGAACCCGTGCGCTTCAGACGGTGATCGTGATTCTGGCTTCGATATCGATATCGACATCGACATCGACTTCACGGGC
>JAULYE010000074.1:0-4047 GCA_032118015.1 Ilumatobacteraceae bacterium
TCGACCTGGAAGTGATCGAAGTCAACATTTTCCGCGGTCGATCACCCCAAGAGAACCGCCAGCGAGTCTTCGGTGGTCAGGTCGCCGGCCAGGCGCTCGTTGCCGCATCGCGCACGGTTGATGATCGGGATCGACGGGTGCATTCGTTGCACGCGTATTTTCTGCGACCGGGGGACCCCACGTCCCCGATTCTCTACGACGTGGATCGCATCCGCGACGGCAAAAGTTTCTCGACCCGCCGTGTCGTGGCGATCCAGCACGGACAAGCGATCTTCAATCTCCAGGCGAGCTTCCACGCACCCGAAGAGGGCCTCGACTACCAGGCACCGATGCCGGAGGTGCCAGCACCGGAGTCGCTACCCGATTTCAAGACCAGGATGGAACCGCACAAACATCTGCTCGGAGACTGGTACGAGCGGCCTCGCCCGATCGACATTCGCTACGTCGACGGTGACCCGATGTCACGGTCGCGGACTCCATCGTCCCACCAAAGTGTCTGGCTGCGGGCCGACGGTGAACTCCCCGATGACCCGACTCTGCATGCATGCATTGTGACCTACGCGAGTGACATGACCCTGCTGGACACGACCGTTCTCCCTCACGGGCTGAACTGGACCGACACCGGACTGCAAATGGCCAGCCTCGACCATGCAATGTGGTTCCATCGGTCCTTTCGGGCCGATGACTGGCTTCTCTACGATCAGATGACGCCGACAACGTCACATGCCCGCGGTCTGGCAACTGGCTCGATCTTCTCGCAGAATGGTGATCTGGTGATCACGGTCGTCCAAGAAGGGTTGATCCGTCGCGAACGCACGTCGTGACGAACAAGGCCGGCCAGCTGTCCATGAAAAGAGAATTGATGACATCCCCCATGAAAATTCGAATGGCCTTTCTGGCTGCATCCTTGCTCACCTTTTCCGCATGTGGTTCGGAATCTGGCTCCTCCGGACAAGAGATTCCTTCGGACGCGGTACAGACACCGGATTCGGCCCTGTCGTCGGAGTCTGCTGACGACGCAGCTTTTCCTGCAGCACTCGGGGAACCTGCATCCGGATACTTCTCCCTCGTCGACCTGGCCGTTCGTCGAGCGAGCGATGACACCGCCACGACCTACGCCGTGGAACAAGGCGGCGCCATTCGACTCGTCGCACAAGCAGGAACCCCGGGAGCGCTGATGGCGGATCTGTCGGAGTTGACGCGCGAACGCGGTGAACGGGGACTGCTCGGCTTGGAATTCTCCGCTGATGGCACCGTTGCCTACGTCAACTACACCGACCTCGACGGACGAACCACTGTCGATGCCCTGCCCGTGCGCGACGACGGCTCTCTCGATGTCGCAGCACGCGAGACCCTCTACACATTGGATCAGCCCTACAAAAATCACAATGGCGGAGATCTGATTCTCTCTCCCGACGGGCGCTATCTGTTCGTTTTCAATGGAGACGGTGGATCAGCCGACGATCCAGAACGCCGCGCTCTCGATCCGACTACGCACCTGGGCAAGATCGTGCGCATCGATCTCGAGGCTCGTGGCGACGATGCCGTGTCGATTTGGGCCTCAGGACTGCGCAACCCATGGCGCGCATATCTCGACCCAGAGACTCAGGACCTGTGGGTAGCTGATGTCGGAGAGAACATGTGGGAAGAAATCAACGTCGTGCCCGTGGCCGACCTGGAGGGCGTCAGTTTCGGGTGGAGCGCTTTCGAGGGCACCGAGGAGTTCCACGAGGACCAACTCGAAGCCCATAGTGCGTACACAGAAGTCCGGCCGATCCACACGTATCCGCACGAGAACGACGATTGCTCGATCTCGGGTGGGGCCGTCTATCGAGGCGACTCCATTGCGACGGTGGGAACGTGGTACCTGTTCTCAGATTTCTGCAGTGGAGCAGTTCGTGCTCTGTGTGTCACCCCAGCGCGCACATCATGCGGCGTGGAGACCATCGGCAAGGTCGAGAACCCGGTCGCGATTCTCCCGGATGCATCCGGCGAACTCTGGGTGGTGTCGAATTCGGGACGACTCGTTCCGATCATTGCAAGCACCTGAGATCGACGACTTCTTTTGAAGAGCCCGTAATCGCTCAACGGCCCACGAAACGTGCGGGTCGCTTTTCGAGAAAGGACCGCACTCCTTCTCGGTGATCCTCAGTCGTGAACAGCTCTCCGAGCGTTGCCGACACCCATTCCCCCAGATCGTGCCAATCCGGATCCAAGGTCTCGCGTAGGCCTTGTTTGATTCTGCGCACGGCAAGCGGCGGATTCGCTGCAATGCGTCGTGCCAGATCCAACGTTGCCTCCATGAGAGTGTCATGTGGAACGACACGTGAGACGAGGTGAAGCTTGGCTGCCCGCTCTGCGTCGACGATGTCTCCCGTGAACAACATCTCTGCTGCTGTCTCGCGTCCCACGATCTGGGCCAGACGACCGATCCCCGCAACGTCACTCACGAGTCCGCGCTTGACGAACAACTCCCCCAAGCGCGCCCGATCACTCGCCACCCTGATATCGGCCATCAAGGCGAGCTCCATTCCCCAGCCAACTGCAGGACCGTTGATCGCTGCAATGACCGGCACATCGCAGAACAGCAATGCTTCAGCAGCCGGGGTCAATCGGGGCCGACGATCACCTGCACCAGTCGTCGGCGCGCGACCCTCCTCACCTGCGCCCATCACCAGACGGACATCATCGCCACTACAAAAGGCTGGATCGGAACCAGTGATCACGAGGCAACGGATCGAACCATCATGAGCAGCACGTGCCGTCAGTTCAATCGCCGTGTACATCCCATGGGTGAGCGCATTGCGCTGTTCGGGTCGGTTGAGTGTCAGGATTCCGATGTCGGCTCCGGCCTCATCGGTGAGCACGGTGAAGAGGACGTCTCCACCCGCGAGTTCCGTCGACGTCTCTCCCATGTGGCCCCCATCCAACAGCCACGTGAGAGCCGTCAGGAATGTGCTATCACGAATTCGGGGGCTGCTGTGACACGAGGTTCACGAGCGGACGTGCCAGAGCGTCGCTCCGATCAGCGGCGCTGACCCATGAACATTCGCTTCAACTGGTCATAGTTCTCGATGCAGTGTCCGGCCCCGAGAACGACCGCTTCGAGGGGCATCTGCGACATGCGAACGGGAACATTCGTTTCGCGTTCGATCCGCTCGGGCAGTCCACGCAACAGTCCCCCGCCACCCACGAGATACATACCGCGAACGAGGAAGTCCTGTGCCAGTTCTGCCGGCGTGTTCGACAGACAGCGAACGACGGATTGAACGATCTGTGACACCACGTCATCGATCGCGTACCGCACCTCTTCTGGAGTCAGCACGACCGTCTTGGGTAACCCCATCATCAGATCACGTCCGCTGACTTCGGCTTCGACCTCATCAGCCGTTGCAGCGGCGGACCCGATTGCGACCTTGATCTCCTCTGCTGTGCGCTCACCCACTGCGATGCCGTGCTCACGTCGCATGTAGTTCTGGATCGCATTGTCGATGTCGAAACTGCCGACTCGGACCGCTTCGAGCGCGACGATTCCTCCCAGACTGATGACAGCAGACTCTGTGGTGCCTCCACCGATGTCGATGACCATGTTGCCGACCGGCTCATCGATCGGCAACTGTGCGCCGATCGCTGCAGCCATGGGCTGCTCGATCAATTGCGCATCGGCTGCACCTGCGCGCCGAGCCGCATCAGTGACCGCGCGGCGCTCGACCTCGGTGATTGCCGAGGGTACGCAGATGACAACTTTGGGACGCGTGAATCGACTCACCCCGACACGCTGAAGCAGGAGACGAATCATGCGCTCGGTGACGTCGAAGTCGGTGATCGCACCGCCGCGCAGTGGTCGAACAGCAACGATGTAACCGGGAGTTCGACCGATCATGTGCCATGCCTCATGGCCAGTTGCCAGCACCTCGCCGGTTTTGCGGTTGAGGGCAATGACTGAGGGCTCGTTGAGAACGATGCCACGACCCTGCATGTACACGAGCGTGTTCGCAGTACCAAGATCGATCGCGAGGTCACGCGCCATCGTCGTTCGCCTCCGAT
>JAULYE010000075.1:0-13084 GCA_032118015.1 Ilumatobacteraceae bacterium
GACTCGACCAACCTCTCGTCGTGATCGAACCTGTCGGCATGCACTGCAAGGGTGGCATCGAAAGCACTATCGACCAGCGTGTTCGCACAGCAGACAAGGAAATCACGACCAGACTTCGACCCGGAGATCCTTGTTTGATCATGGGATACTCTGCCGGCGCAACAGTGGCAACCGAGACCGCTCGCGCGTTACATGGCCTCGGCTACAGGGTTCACCTTGTGCTTCTCGATGGAGCTCCGACGGATCGAATTCACTACGGCTATCCCGTCGATTGGCGAGGTCGAAGACTGCCCTCCCGCCCAGACGTTGGGAGCATCTCAGCGAACACCCGTTGGCTGAAGTTCCGCATTCGACACTCACTACGAAACATCGTTGACCTTCCCAAGGCGTTGAGGCTCCGGCTGTTCCCCGGGAAGCACCGTTTCACCAAGGACTACTACCAGCTCTTTGGACGCATGAACCGTCTGAGTATTCGGAGGCACCGACTCCAGCCATTGGATGTACCCACCACGCTGTTCCACATAACCGATAGCAACTCGCACGAAAAGTGTCGACCCTGGCTCGCGAATCTCAGTGTGGTCGAAGTGGGTGGCGATCATCATTCGATGCTCCTTCCTCCCCATGTCGACAAGATCGCTGAGCGGGTGTTGATGATTTTGGGTCGAGGGACGATCGAGACGGCCTGAGGCGCACCTCGCTGGCACACTTCTTCAATGACCTCTCTCGCCGACGTCTCGACCCCTGCTCTCGTGGTGGATGCAGCCGCATTCACCCACAATCTGGACGCCATGTCCCGCGCCCGACCGGGCGTGACTCTGCGCCCTCATGTCAAGGCCCACAAGTGCACGTCACTTGCCGCACGGCAGACACACCTCGGACACACGGCATTCACCTGTGCGACACCGCGCGAGATCATCGGCATGGCACGCGCTGGCCTCGGTCACGATCTGCTTCTGGCGAATGAGACTCTCGATCCGCATCGACTGACAGCGATGGCCACACTCGATGGTGCCATGGTGACGGTCGCTGTCGATTCGATCGAGACGGCACGAGCTGCTGCATCTGCAGGCATTGCCCACGTACTGATCGACGTCAACGTCGGCTTGCCGCGATGTGGATGCCGTCCAGCCAACGCACCAGAACTCGCACGACAGTGCGTCGACCTCGGCATGTCCGTGCGCGGTGTCATGGGATACGAGGGTCACCTGATGGCAATGGCCGATCGTGATGATCAGCGCACGAAAGTTCGCGAGTCGATGGTCATCCTCGTCGACACATTCGATGCCGTGCGCGCTGTTGCTGACGATCGCTGCACCATCGTCTCTGCAGGCGGGACGGGCACCTTCGATCTCTACGATCGGGCTGATCCTGTTCTCGGGCGAGTCAATGAAATTCAGGCTGGAAGTTATGCGCTGATGGATACGCAGTACGGATCACAGGGTTTGCCATTTCGTCAGGCGGTGTTCGTGATCGGCACCGTTATCTCACGCGGTGACGGATGGTTCGTCGCCGATGTCGGCCTCAAATCCCTCGGCATGGATCACGGCAATCCGACGATTCCTGGGGCCAGCGTGTGGTTCTGCAGCGATGAGCACGTGACGTTCTCCCTCGGCGAGAGAACCGCGCCCCTTGCAGTGGGCGATCGCATCGCCGTCATACCGGCTCATGTGGATCCCACGGTTTCACAACACGAAATGATGCATCTCGTCGATGGCGATCCGGTGAACGATGTGATGAATGCTCGCATCATCGACACGTGGCCGGTCGATCTACGCGGATGGTGACGAGCGCAGCACATGTGCCAGTGCACGAAATGCCCGGCCTCGATGTGACACCTCATTCTTCTCGGCGTCGCTCATTTCAGCGAATGTGCGCCGATCGCCCTCGAACATGCCGGGCACAGGAACGAACAGCGGATCGAACCCGAATCCACGTGTTCCGGCTTCAACGAGCGCAATCACACCATCACAGCGACCTTCGACGGAGATCTCACGTCCGTCAGGCCACATGACCACGACCACAGTCAGGAAGTGAGCGCAGCGATCGGCAGCGTCGAGACAACCTTTTGCACGCAACGCGACCAACAGTTTGCGGCGGTTGGCTGTGTACGGATCGACAGCGTGCGCTGGGTCATCACTGGCATAACGCGCAGTGCGCACACCAAGTTCTCCCGGTAGAGCATCCACGAACAAACCCGTGTCATCTGCCACGGCCGGCAGCCCGAGAACATTGAGGGGTGACGATGCGATGGCATGGGCTTTGAGACGTGCATTGCCGATCAGCGTCGGCTCGGTCTCGTCCACATCGGGGATGCCCAACGGTCGCGGCTGCAGGGCAACGACTCCTTCGAGAAGTTGTTCGATCTCGCGCACTTTGTCCGGATTGGCCGACGCGCAAACAAGAGTGTGCGTCTGGTGCAGTGTCACCCCGGGCGACGCACCGGATCGGTGTTCAGCAATTCGCTCTGCAGTTCGAAGATCTCGGCCAGACCTTCTTCGGCCAGACTCAACAAGGAATCGAGTTCTCCACGGGTGAACGCCATACCTTCGGCTGTTCCCTGCACTTCCACGAATCGGCTGATGTGCAGCTTTTTGTCGCGCAACATGACGATGTTCATGTCCACTTCGGCTCCACTGTCTTCGACATATGGCAAATCGATGACCGGAATCCCGCCAACGATGCCCACGCTGATCGCAGCACACAACGACGTCAGCGGATGATGCGCAATTGCTCCACTCTGAACCAGACGCGTCAAGGCGTCATGCAACGCGAGATACCCACCGCAGATGCTCGCTGTTCTGGTGCCACCATCAGCCTGCAGCACGTCACAGTCAACGACGACTTGGCGCTCCCCGAGAAGAGTCATGTCGCACGAGGCCCGCAGACTGCGGCCGATCAACCGTTGAATTTCGACGGTGCGCCCACTTTGCTTACCCTTGGCTGCCTCGCGATCGACGCGTTCAGGAGATGATCCGGGCAGCATCGAGTATTCCGCTGTCACCCAGCCTTTGCCACTGCCCTTCATCCAACGCGGCACGTCTTCGTCGATGCTGGCGGTGCACAGCACGCGCGTTCGGCCGAACGAGACAAGCACACTGCCCGCCGACATCTCGGTGAAATCGCGTTCGAAGGTGATCGGGCGAAGGTCCTCGCTGGTCCGTCCATCGGCTCGTGTGCCTGACATGGGTTGTCCTCTCTCGGTCAGCGACGCGCTGACCACTCTCGTGCCGAATCCAGTTCCGGTCCCAGCAGTCTGCTGCCGAGCTCACGAAATCGCGCCACATCTCCACTCGACATGAATTCGTGACGCGGCGTGTGCAATTGGCCGTCAGAAGCCTCTGGTCGTAACAGTCCGAGTGCTGTGAGTTGATCACGCAGAGCGAAAGCCGTTTCATCGGCCGATGACACCAATGTCACTCCTGGTCCCATCACCTCGGATATCACTCGTGCCAAGAACGGGTAGTGAGTACAGCCGAGAAGCAGAGCATCGACATGGGCTGCTCGCACAGGCTCGAGGAGCCGCTCAGCAAGGATCGTCACTTCGGGCCCCGACGTGCGACCACGCTCGACGAATTCGACGAAACCAGGACACGCAGCACTGACCAATTCGACGCGCGCACCCACCGCAGCACGAGCGACTGCTCGGTCGTACGCGCCGGAGTGAATCGTGCCAATCGTGCCAATGACACCAACTGTGCCCGACCGTGTGGCATGAACGAGAGCGTTGGCACCTGGTTCGATGACTCCGAGCACAGGAATGTGGCGACCCGAGGCGGACATTTCGGCTTCGAGCTCGTGGACGGGCAGAGCCGCCGCAGCGGTGTTGCACGCAACGACGATGGCTTTGGCGCCGTGATCCTCCACCAGACTCCACGCCAATTCCCGCGCGTACTCGCGCACGTCGTCGAGCGGCTTGTCACCATAGGGGTAGCGACCCGTGTCACCGATGTAGACGATGTCTTCGTTCGGCAACAGATCGATCACAGCTCGTGCAACAGTCAACCCCCCGAAACCGGAGTCGAACAGACCAATCGGCCCCGTTGGCACCCCTGCAGAAGTCACGCACACACGATAGATGACCGAACGTCAACGATCCGACCGCGAATCCAACCAGGATGTATTCACGGAATGCTCAACGGCGAATGATCGGTTCAAGCCTCGGACATCTTGTCGATGAGTTGTGCCAACCCTGACTCCATGGTTCGCCCCAAGAATTGCAGTGTCGGGTCGTTCCTCACAGCTTCATAGCCTTTGGCCGTCTCCATGTACGTGCACAGAATTTGAATCGTGATGTCGAAGCGAACGTGCTCGGCCGCCAAGAGTGCAACGGACAAGTCGTCACTCCAAATTCCTCGCCAGTCGGACCCCTCAGCACACGCGATCACGACTTCTTGATGATCAGCGACTGCCAGGTACAAGCGACAGCCGAGGCGCTCTTCGGTGACCTCAGGACTGAGGTATTCGTGTTGCTGAACGAGACCCGGAAAAGCACCGATCGATCCGTACGCAACCGACGTGATATTCACGTCGGCGCGAGATCGAGCGGTTGCGCCGCGTACGAGGCCGGGAGCAACGTCGGGCCAGATCGACAACCACACGTGGGACTGCGCGACCGCCATCACGTCGTTCATCCGCTCGACAACAGCATCACGGCCCTTCAACTTCTGCACCAGATACGAGCGACTCCTTGCAGCAACTCGCGGCAACGCCTCTGCAAGCCCATCGAGAGTCGACGACATTCGACTGCGGTACCGTTCAATGAATGCCTCGACCTGCACTGCGGCAAAAGATTCCGTCGAACGACCAACTCCGTGTACCTGCACGGCAGCACCACGGGCCACCAATTTGGCCAGCACTTCATAGATCGTGCTGCGCGGCACACCACTCGATTTCGCAACTTCGTACCCATTCATCGGTTCACCCTGCGCGAGCAAGGCCGTGTACGCCTTGGCTTCGTACTCCGATAACCCAACTGACTTGAGCAGATGAACTGCCCGCATACGGTCTTCCACGGCACCCCCATACCGATCGTCCACGACGAACAGCCGACAGTCTGACTCAAGGGAGCGAGATAAACCAGCGTACTTGGATATTTTCGCAGCGTTCACGTTGCCGATGGAAGAAATCTCCTATTCACGACGCATTCCGGGGTCTGCACTAGCGTGCTGGCGTGCTGCGCCACGTGGTGATGTTTCGATGGGTCGAGGGAACGACTGCCGACCAGGTTCGAGCCGTCGCTGACCATCTCGACACCTTGCCACGGGCGATTGCGGAGATTGCGCGTTACGAACACGGCCCAGACGCCGGCATCAACTCGGGCAACTTCGACTACGTCGTCGTTGGCGACTTCGAAACCGAGGCCGACTATCTCGTCTATCGCGATCACCCTGTGCATCAAAAGGTGATCGTCGAGGTCCTTGCACCGCTGATCGCAACTCGCAGTGCTGTCCAGATTCGCCTCGACTGAAGCCATCAACTCCCGATGCTCGCCGCCACCCTGCTCGCCCTCGGCGCAGCGGTCCTGCATGCAGCTTGGAATCTCGTCGTCAAACAGTCCGGGGACCGATGGCTGTCACTGTGGGGTTTGTTCGCCGCCGGCGGATTGATCGGTCTCCCCTATTCGGTCGTCGCCACAGCGACGGGAGACCTCGATCTCGCATCCTGGTCGTGGGCAACTGCCAGCGGCATCGTGCATGCCATCTATATCGGTCGCCTCGCACGCACGTACGAAATCGCAGACTTCAGCGTGACGTATCCGATCGCTCGCGGTGGTGGGGCTCTCGTGGCAGCGATCGGTGGAGTCGTCTTCCTCGGCGACTCGCTCTCGATCGGCGCCGTCATCGGCATCCTCACGGTTGTGGCCGGACTCGTCCTCGTGTCCGGCCAGGTGTCCTGGTCGCACGTCTGGCCGGCCCTCGTCGTGGCATTCCTGATCGGTGCCTACACCGTCATCGACAGCCAAGGCTCGCGTACCACGACCGGTAGCGCATATGCGATGTCGATCTTCGTCACCGGGGGCTTGTGCACGAGCGTGCAAGGACTGTGGCGCAAACGGTGGCGCGAGATGCGCGCGAGTGTTCCGAGATTGTGGCGTCAATACGCGCTCACAGGTACCGCGTCGCTCGTCACCTACTGGATGGTGCTCCTCGCAGTACGTCGCGCACCCGTGGGCTACGTAACCGCATTGCGCGAATCGAGTGTCGTGTTCGCCACATTCATCGGGTGGCGACTGCTGCACGAACGCAGCGGAGTGCGCCGGGTGATGTCGTCACTCGTCATCGTCGCCGGTCTAGTGACACTCGTTGTCGCCCGCTGACACGTGCTCGTGTTCGCCCTACGCCATGTCACCCATCGGGTGAATCGGAGTGTTCAGCGGTGATCGATCAGAAATAGATGATCTTTTCGGCACGGGCTTCAGCCACATCGAGATCGTCGGTGTACGCACCCGTCGAGAGGTACTTCCATCCGCCGTCACAGACGATGAACACGATGACGCCCTCGTCGATTTCGCTGGCCACCTTGACCGCGCCAGCTAGTGCCGCACCTGTCGAGATGCCGGCAAAGATGCCACATTCGCGCACGATGCGCCGCGTCCACTCGATCGATTCACGCGGGCGCACGACACGCTTGCGATCGAGAATGTCGAAGCCGTGCCAGTTGTCGAACAACGGCGGAATGTACCCCTCGTCGAGGTTGCGCAGCCCTTCGACACGCTCACCGAGCGGCGGTTCGACAGCGATGATCTTCACATCGGGCTTGTGTTCTTTCAAGAAGCGGCCCGTGCCCATGAGCGTGCCACTCGTGCCGAGTCCGGCGACGAAGTGTGTGATCTCTGGGCAATCACGCAAGATCTCTGGCCCCGTGCCTTCGTAATGGGCGCGCGGGTTGGCGTCGTTCGCATACTGGTACAAAAAGCACCACTCCGGATGTTCGCTCGCCATCTGGATAGCACGCGCCACTGCGCCATTGGATCCTTCTTCACCCGGCGTGAGGATGACTTCAGCTCCGAAGATTTCGAGCATCTGACGACGTTCGATCGACACGCTCGTCGGCATCAGAATCTTGATCGGGTATCCCTTGACCTGGGCAATGGCCGCAAGAGCGATACCGGTGTTCCCTGACGACGGTTCGATGATCGTCTGACCCGGCGACAGTCGGCCGTTCTTCTCGGCGTCTTCGATCATCGCTTTGGCAATACGGTCCTTGACCGAGCCGAAGGGGTTCTGGTTCTCGAGTTTGGCGATGATGCGCACGTTCGGGTTCGGCGACAAGGAACTGACATCCACCAACGGGGTGTTACCGATCAGATCGAGAACGCTCTCGTTCGGGACCATGTTCACCTCCGAGCCGGGCAAGGGGAACCTGGGTGATTCCCTACTAAGACGCTCAGGATTGTAGTGAATTCTGCGCTGGAACGGAACCCCTGCTCGCAAGCGGTTCACATGTCACGCGTCGACCCGAACCCCCTGTGATGACCGGTCCGACTCAGGAGCGGTCGATCAGAACTGGAATCTCGGTGATCGCTTCGTCCACGGTGCCGTTCTCGGTGCGGCGGATCCGGTACGTGCGCATCTCTGGCTTTTCTCGCTTGAGCGTGACGATCAGATAATGCCAGTCCGGATCCGGAGCTGCCTGGACATCGGTGGGGCTCGGATAGGCCTCAGAATGCGTGTGACTGTGCATCACACCGCGGATTTCGAGACCCTTGTCCTCGGCATCGCGTTCAGCACGCAGATGATCCCGCGGGTCGATGGTGTAGATCCGTGCCGACTCTTCGATGTTGCGACACGGATAGAACGCCGTGACCAGATCGGACCCAGGTAACCCAGCCATGAGACCGCAGGCTTCGAGGGGATACTCAGTCAGCGCCAAAGCTGCCATCGCATCGACAACCGATGGCGTGACGCGTAGCTCGTCGGCACCGTCGATGTCCGTACTGGGCGAGTTCACCTGAGGCGTGTTCACATGGGACGCATTCACACGAGCCAGAGTATCGGCACAGAGTTTCAGCACGCAGACTGGGCATAACCTGTCATCGTCATGACGCCGCCCGCCTCTGGAACGAAATTGATCGCCAGCAATCGCAAGGCCCGCCACGACTACACGATTCTCGACGTGGTCGAAGCCGGCATCGTTCTCCAAGGCAGCGAGGTCAAAAGTCTTCGCTCTGGCCAGGTGCAGCTCGTCGACACCTACGCCCGCTTCATCAACGGTGAGTTGTGGCTCGAAGGTATGCACATCGCGCCGTATCAATTCGCCCACGGCGTCGGAGCTCACGACCCGAACCGGCCGCGCAAGTTGCTGCTCAACAAGTCCGAGTTGGCGCGTCTGTCCGCCCGGGTCGGCCAGGAGCGTCTTGCGCTCATTCCGCTCAGCCTGTATTTCCTCGACGGACGCGCCAAGGTGGAACTCGCCCTTGCACAAGGTCGCACGAAAGGCGACAAACGCCAGGCGATCGCCAAGAAGGACGCTGCACGCGAAATCGAACGCGAATTGGGTCGACGCCGCAAAGCCGGGGATTGAACGATGCTGTCGCTGTCATCGCCCGACGGACGCGTACACGTCGCAGTCGACAATCAGTGCGGAGCGCGTCTGGCATCTCTGCGCATCGATGGCCTCGACATCATCGTCTCTGATGGCGCCGATGCTCTCGGATGGGGCTGTTATCCGATGGTGCCCTATGCCGGTCGCGTCCGCGACGGTGTCGTGCACATCGGCGGTTCGGCTCATCTGATGCCGGTGATCGCTCCCCCACACGGCCTGCACGGCACAGTGTTCGCCACGCCATGGACAGTGCTCGCCCACAGCGACGCACGCGCCGTGTTGCTCACCGAACTCGACACGCCCTGGCCTGTCGAAGGAACTGTGCGCCATGAGATCGCAGTCGATGACGACGGGTTGACTCTCAAGCTCGAGGTCACAGCACATGACGACATGCCCTGCCATCTCGGATGGCATCCGTGGTTCGTGCGACCAGATGCCTACACGGTGCCGTTCAGAACATTGTGGCCCCGTGACGCAACGGGCATCACAACGCACACTGCAACCGTCCATGACCCCGACAACCCTCTCTTTGGCACCTATGACGACTGCCTGTCGGATCCCGTCGCACAACCAACACTGACGTATCGGACCCCATCAGGTGCGACATCGACTGACCATCCGCTCGTCCTCACACTCGACTCCGACTGCTCGCATTGGGTGGTCTTCGACCAACTCGACCACGGCATCTGCCTCGAACCTCAGTCCGGGCCGCCAAATCAGATCAATGACGACCCGTTCTGGCTCGGATTCGGTGAATCCCTGACTCGTATGTTCCGAATCGGCTGGGGAAATACCCGCCGGTAGGCTCTGACGCCATGTCTATTGGGGGAACTCCGTCGTCTATTGGGGGAACTCCGTCGTCTATTGGGGGAACTCCGTCGAGCAGGGGGTCGGGAGCGAGCGACCCGAACGGCCCGTTGCGGATCGCCTATCTCACCTACCGCGGCAAACCCCATGTCGGTGGCCAGGGTGTCTACACTCGCCACCTCACCAAGGCTCTCGTCGATCTCGGCCATTCGGTCGAAGTGTTCGGCGGCCAGCCATACCCGGTGCTCGACGAGCGGGTCGCCCTCACCAAATTGCCGAGCCTCGACTTGGTCAATGACCATTATCCATTTCGACTGCCAGTGATCTGGGAGTTGAAGACCCGCGAGGACTGGCTGGAACTCGGTTTGTTCCTCACTGGACAATTCGGCGAGCCGGCAGCCTTCAGCGCCCGCGTCAAACGGCACCTGGCGGGGCGTACCGGCGAGTTCGACCTTGTCCACGACAACCAATGCCTCGGCTACGGCATCCTCGGCCTGGAAAAGATGATCCCCACAATCGTCACATTGCACCATCCCATCACCCGGGACCGGGCTCTCGAGATGTCACACTCCCCCAATTGGTGGAAGAAGTTGGGTGTGTCGCGCTTTTACTCCTTCGTCAAGATGCAGGGTCGTGTTGCGAGCCGACTGCCGCGCATCGTGGTCGTGAGTGAGAACTCGATCAAAGACATCCACAACGACATGGGAGTCTCCTACGACCGCATGCGTCTCGTTCCTGTCGGCGTCGATCCCCACTTGTTCAAACCGATCGACTCCGTACAGCGCATACCGGGCCGACTGATCACAACGGCTTCGGCCGACGTCGCTCTCAAAGGTCTCTCATATCTGCTCGAGGCCGTGGCAAAGTTGCGCACCGAGCGCGATGTCACCCTGACCATCATCGGCAAACCCAAATCGGGCAAGAGCATGGATCTCATCGACAAGCTCGGACTCGCACCGCACATCCAATTCGTATCCGGTGTCAGCGATGAGCGCATTGTCGAGTTGTACTCAGAGGCCGAACTCGCAGTCGTGCCATCGCTGTACGAAGGTTTCAGCCTGCCAGCGATCGAAGCGATGTGCACGGGCATCTGTCTCGTGGCTACTGACGGCGGTGCGCTGCCAGAAGTGACAGGTGTCGACGGCGACACAGTCTTGTCGTGCGTAGCCGGTGACGCAGAGGCCCTCGCTGCGACCATTCGCCGCGGTCTCGACGACCCTGCACTGCGCGCTGCAGTCGGCGCTCGCGGACGTCAACGTGTCGTCGAACGGTGGACGTGGCGCAAGTGCGCCGAGCAGACTGTCGAGCAATATCGAGAGGTACTCGCCATGCCAAGCAATCAAGCCAAGTTGCGCCGTAACGGACGGATCTCCTGATGTTGACCGTGCGTTTCGACCGACTGGAACTCGCCCCCGGCGATCGGGTTCTCGATGCTGGCGCCGGTTTCGGTCGCCATGCATATGAAGTGGCGCGACGCGGCGGGCGCATCGTGGCACTCGACTATGCCGATGACGAGGTGCGCACGACGCGCGCCACTTTTGGCGCCATGATCGAAGAGGGCGACATTCCTGCCAGCCATCTCGTCGGATGTCTGCGCGGAGACGCCACACATCTGCCATTTGCCGATGAGACGTTCGATCGAGTGATCACATCAGAAGTACTCGAGCACATTCAGAACGACGTGGCTGCGATTGCCGAACTGGCGCGCGTTCTGCGTGTCGGGGGAATGCTTGCCTGCACCGTGCCGTCCTGGTGGCCCGAAAAAGTCAACTGGAAGTTGAGCGATGAGTACCACGCACCCAAAGCAGTGGGTGGACATGTGCGGATCTACTCCCAGACCGAACTCGAATCGAAGTTGCGGGCAGCTGGTTTGTCGATCATTGGCTCCCATCACGCCCACGCATTGCACTCGCCCTATTGGTGGCTGAAGTGCGCAGTCGGGCCCAAGCGGGACGATCATCCACTCGTTGCGCGCTATCGCAAATTCCTCGAGTGGGACATCATTCACCAGCCCAAATCGATGAAAATCCTTGATCGGGCGCTGTCGCCGTTGCTGGGCAAAAGTCTCATCATCTATGCCCGTAAGATGCCAACTCCGAATCGTGCCACGACCGACGTTGGTTCCGAACACGGCTCGACTGTCAGCGAAAGGGTTCCTGCATGACCTCGATCCCCCAGATCTCGGTTCCCCACATCGAGGGAGTACTGAGCGCGGACGAAGTCGTGCAGACCGCTGAGACGATCGCCTCTCTGCAGCTCGACAGCGGCATGATCCCCTGGTTCGAAGACGGGCACTGCGACCCGTGGAACCACGTCGAAACAGCCATTGCCCTCGACATTGCCGGCTTCCACCGGCATGCTGAGCGGGCGTACGACTGGCTCGTCGACACCCAGCATCGTGACGGATGGTGGTTCAACTACTACCTGCCTGGCGGCATCGTCAAAGAACCCAAACTCGACACCAATGTCTGCGCCTATGTCGCAGCCGGTGCTTGGCACCATTATCTGGTCACAGGTGACCGGGGATTCGCCGACTACATCTGGCCCACTGTCGAGCGCGCTATCTCGTGGGTTCTGTCGATGCGTCGCCATGATGGCACCATCTTGTGGGCGCGCGAAGAACATGCCCAGCCCTGGGACTACGCCTTGCTCACCGGGTCGTCCAGTATCTGGCACGCCCTGACCTGCGCAGTCGAACTTGCAGAACTCGTGGGCTGTCCCCGTCCCGAGTGGACGAACGCCGCAGAAGATCTGCGTACGGCAATCACCACCCGCCCTCATGCCTTCGAACCCAAGGATCGCTGGGCGATGGACTGGTACTACCCGATCCTGACCAATGCCATGGACGGCGACCAGGCCAAGAGCCGCATCGCTGATGGATGGGGCACCTTCGCTATGGAAGGTCGCGGCATCCGTTGTGTCAGCGACGAACCGTGGGTGACCGCTGCTGAAACCGCCGAGTGCTCTCTCGCTCATACAGCGATCGGCGACATCGACACTGCCGTCGACTTGCTTGCGTGGACTCGGTCGCATCGTCACGACGACGGGTCATATTGGACGGGCATCGTCTATCCGTCGCTCGAAAAGTTCCCCGCAGGTGAACGCACTGCCTACACGGGTGCTGCAGTGATCATGGCGGCCGATGCGATCACCGCCAGTACTCCGGCTTCGCGTCTGTTCATCCCGTCGCTCGTCGTCGACTGAACCCTGCACGTTCTGACCCACTCAGGCGCACCGGCACCTGTCACACGTCGAACGTGGACCAATCCCGATCCCACCTCGGACCGGCCGTATGGCCTCGGAGTAGTCTGATCCCATGATCAGCAGCTCGGAACGCCATCCCGCATTCGAGGAATACTGCGAAGCGATCTATGAAATGCACGAAGATGACATGGACGTCATCCGAGCCCGCATCGCAGACCGGCTCAATGTCAGCAGAGCCTCGGTATCGCAGATGATCGACCGTCTCACAAAGGCTGGTCTTGTCACTGCAGATGCCAACTGCATCTCCCTCACCGAAGCCGGCCACGGGCTCGCCCAGCAGGTGGTTCGCCGTCATCGTCTGGCCGAGCGCTTCCTCACCGACATCCTCGGTTTGAGCTGGGCTGACGCCCACCAGGAAGCTGGCAAATGGGAACACGTCATGAGTGACGAAGTCGAGACAGCCATGAATCGACTCCTCGGCGGACCGACCACATGTCCTCATGGCAATCCGATTCCCGGGTCGAGTTAC
>JAULYE010000076.1:0-15413 GCA_032118015.1 Ilumatobacteraceae bacterium
CTCCCCCACGAGGCAGCGGGCTGGTCCGGCTCGTCGACGACTGCGATTCGGTCGGGGTAGAGCAGTTCGGCGCGACGGAGGTGGTCGTTGATCGTCAAGGGGACGTGCATGTGCCAAGGGTAGGCACCGTGCCACGATTCGCATCGACGGAGATTCTGAACTTCGAGAGGTGGGTGTGCGGACCAACACACCTCAGACCGCATTGGGAGGGGTACCCTGATCAGGACATGAATGAACCTTCGCCCCGTTCCGGGGCCCCCCGTGGGCAACGCTCGCGTTCGCGTCGGCCCCCTGAGCGGGATCAGCACATTGGCTCCACGCAGCCCTTGACCTCAACGAACGCCCTTCCTCCAGTGGAAGCTCCCACGGGTTTTGCCCGCCTCGGAGTTCCTGCTGAAGTCGACGAAGGTCTGGCAGCCGCCGGCTTCGCGAACCCATTCGCCATCCAGATCGAAGCCATTCCCGTGGCTTTGTCGGGGCGTGACCTGTGTGGTCGTGCTCGGACCGGTTCGGGTAAAACTCTGGCTTTCGGTGTGCCGATGCTGTCGCGTCTGTCGCCCAGAGCCGAGCCGATGAAGCCGCTGGGTCTGGTCCTCGTACCGACGCGTGAACTCGCTGTTCAAGTGGCAGAAGTCCTCGAGCCGGTGGCGCGTCATTCGGGGCGTCGTGTCCTGGCCGTGTACGGCGGGGCCAGCCGACACCACCAAGTCGAGGTTCTGGCAAAAGGCATCGAGATCGTCGTTGCCACGCCGTTGCGGCTCATCGACTTGCTGAAGTCCGATGAGATCGACTTGTCGGCGGTGGAAGTCGTGGTCCTCGACGAGGCCGACCGCATGGCCGATGACGGCTTCACTCCGCAGGTCGAATGGGTGCTGAGACGATGCACTGGTCGCAATCAGACGATGCTGTTCAGCGCGACTCTGGACGGAGATGTCGCTCACTTGATCCGCCAGTTCATGAACGATCCAGTCGAGGTTGCGATCGACGCGGCAACGGACACCGTTGGCACGATGCACCATCTGTGGCTTGCGGTACACCACATGGACAAGGACAAAGTTGTCTCCGCAATCGCCCGTGGTGCTGGTAAGACCGTTGTGTTCTGTCAGACGAAACGAGTATGCGATCGCGTGACGGACAATCTCATCTCGCTCGGCGTCAATGCTGCGGCGATCCATGGCGACCTCGCCCAGCCGGCCCGTGAAAAGGCCCTGCGACGATTCTCCGAAGGTGACCTGTCCGTACTCGTGGCAACTGATGTGGCTGCTCGCGGTATCGACATCGATGACATTGCAGCCGTCATCCACTACGAGCCGGCCAAGGACAACAAGGACTACCTGCACCGATCTGGACGAACTGCTCGTGCCGGGCGGGATGGCTGGGCTGTGACGCTGACCGAATACAACCAGCACACACAGGTCACGATCCTTCAGCGCACCATGCGTATGCCGATCACAGCGCCGATCGAAGTGTTCAGCAACAATCCGAAGTTGCTGGACCTCCCCGAATTCTTCGCTGATTGATCAGTCGGCTTCGACTGACTTCGACTGACGCCCCTCGATCAGCGAGATGCAGCACTGAGCCAGGACGGGCGACGCTTTTCGAACGTCGAGATCTCCTCGGCATGGGTCAACGTGATGCCGATGTCGTCGAGGCCGTTCAGGAACCGGTGCTGATTCTGGGGTTCCATCGGGAATGTCGAGGACAGTCCAATACTGGGCATCTCGACGATCAATCGCTCCATGTCGATGACGATCTCCGATGCAGGGTTCGCCTCGATTTCCGCCCAGATCTTTTCCACATCGGTGAGGTCGAGGGTGACGGGCGCGAGGCCGTTCTTGGTGCAGTTGTTGCGGAAGATGTCGCTGAAACTCGGAGCGATCACGGCGTCGAAGCCGTACTGCTGAATCGCCCACACTGCATGTTCGCGACTCGAACCAACGCCGAATGACGGTCCAGCCACGAGAATCGTGGCACCGGCATAGCGGTCGTCATTGAGCACGAAGGAGCGGTCGTCCCGCCACGTCGAGAACAGTCCGGCTTCGAAGCCTGTGCGCTCGACGCGCTTGAGCCAGTCAGCGGGAATGATCTGGTCGGTATCGACATCGGATCGACGCAGGGGAATTCCGCGTCCTGTGAGTACGTGCACACTCTTCATGGCTTCTCGATTCGGTTCATTCGCATTTTCAGGTCGTTCGCGATATCAGGACAGGTCAGCGGGGGTCGTAAAGGTGCCAGCAATTGCAGTCGCAGCGGCGACACCAGGAGATACCAAATGAGTACGGCCACCTCGTCCCTGGCGACCCTCGAAGTTGCGGTTGCTTGTGCTCGCAGCACGCTCGCCAGGGGCGAGCTTGTCTGGATTCATGGCCAAACACATGGAACAGCCAGGCTCGCGCCAATCGGCGCCGGCTTCGATGAAGATCTTGTCGAGACCTTCGTCTTCGGCCTGCTTTTTGACGGCATGACTTCCTGGGACCACCATCACACGCGGCACTGTGACTGTGCGGCCTTTCATGACGGCCGCTGCGGCGCGCAGATCTTCGATGCGGCTGTTGGTGCACGAACCGATGAAGACGGTGTCGACCTTGACGTCACGCAGACGAGTACCGGGTTCGAGTCCCATGTACTCGAGAGCTCGAGCGACAGTCTCGCGGGTCGTCGGGTCGTCGAAGTCGTTCGGTGATGGGACGGGCTGATCGATTCCTGCTACCTGGCCCGGATTGGTTCCCCAGGTCACATGGGGCACGAGATCGCTGGCGTCGATCCGCACTTCTTTGTCGAAAACGGCGCCGGGATCTGACTGCAAAGTCTTCCAGTAGGCAACGGCTTCATCCCATGCGGCGCCCTTGGGCGCTTGCTGCTTGTCGCGTAAGTACTCGAACGCCACGTCATCGGGTGCAATGAGACCGGCTTTGGCTCCAGCTTCGATCGACATGTTGCACACCGTCATTCGACCTTCCATCGAGAGTGCGCGAATGGCTGAGCCGCGGTACTCGATGACATGGCCGATACCGCCACCTGTGCCGATGCGACCGATGACAGCAAGGATGATGTCCTTGGCTGTCACTCCCTCAGGAAGGACGCCATCGACTTCCACACTCATCCACTTCGGCCGACTCTGGGGCAGAGTCTGTGTGGCGAGGACATGTTCCACTTCGCTCGTGCCGATGCCGAAGGCGAGGGCGCCGAAGGCTCCGTGAGTCGCAGTGTGGCTGTCACCGCACACGATGGTCATACCTGGCAGAGTGCGACCCTGTTCTGGTCCGATGACGTGCACGATTCCCTGGCGGGCATCTCCCATGGAAAACAATTGGACGCCGAACTCCTTCGCGTTCTCGCGCATCACGTCGACTTGACGCGCTGAGATCGGATCGGCGATGGGAAGGTGGATATCGGCAGTCGGGACGTTGTGATCTTCGGTGGCCAATGTCAGGTCAGGACGGCGAACGGTTCTCCCACTCAAGCGCAAACCTTCGAAGGCTTGTGGACTTGTCACCTCGTGCACGAGGTGGAGATCGATGTAGAGGATGTCGGGCTCTCCAGGTGCAGAGTGCACGACATGGCTGTCCCAAACCTTCTGGGCGAGTGTCGTAGGTGTGTTCATCGGCTGGACTTGCTCCGTGTTTCGGGCGACGAGGGGTGTTCGTGGCACTTTCGCAAGGTCGAACCCTATCGGGCGTCCTGCATCACGAATCTGGCAGGCCGTCGCCGTCCTTTGCGAGTTAGTTCCCTCAGCACAGAGTGAACTCGTCTCTCACCGTCGCCGAACTCGTGGACAGCCTGATGCATACGGAACTCGCTGAGCCCTTCGACTTGGACAAGGCCCGGTTGTACATCGTGCCAATCGACGCTGACGATGTCGTTCTCGTCGACCAGGACGAGAATCCCTACCGACTTCTGCGTCGCACGCGCCACCACCCACCCGTTCTGGCCGGTTGCCTGGTGGCCACGGGATGGTGTGCGCCGTTCGGGCTCGACGACGATGCGTGTGCAGTCCCACCCAGTGACCACCCGCTACGCCAGCGTGTTCGTCTCACTGTCGCTGTCACCGATGCGGGAATCGCATCAGTGATACGTCGCAGCGATCAACCCGACGAGGTGCACAGTCTGCCGAGCCGCGGCATCGGCGACCTGCCTGATGTTCTCGATGCATGGTGGTGCAGCACCTGAACGTCATGACCTGAGCTCGATGGGTCGAGGCGTCTGAACGCAATGACGTGTCAGAAAGCTGCGAGCAGGTCGACGATGACCACCAGGTCGGTCTTTTCTGGAAGGCCGAGTTCGGCACTTCCTTCGTCTCCGAAGGCAAGTGCGAAAGGAACGGTGATCTCACGACGGCCACCGACTTTCATACCGGCGATTCCCTCGATGAACCCTTCGAGCGTCGCACCAGAGACGAGAGCGAGGGTGGGCGGCTCCGGTGACTGCCATGTGCTCTGCAATAGTTCACCGGTGTCGGCACGGTACGCAACGAGATTGATGACCACGGTGTCGCCGATTTCGGCTTCGACGCCATCACCCTCATCGAGGTCTTCGGCCACGACCGATGTCACTGCATCACGAGCTGCGACATCGCCAGTCGGTTCGAGGGATGGATCGACCTGGGGAATGACAGCGAGGACATCGACGACGAAGGACAGAGCTTCATTGGGCCCGATTGCCTCACCGGCACCCTGCTCGCCGTAGGCCAATTCAGCAGGAATGTCGAGCTGGCGGCGGCCGCCGGCTTTGACACCGATGAGGCCCTGGTCCCACCCGGGGATCACCATGCCGCGGCCGAGAGTGACAGGGAATGGCTGCATGCCGAAGTTTCCATCGAAGCGTGTGCCGTCCTTGGAGAGGACTCCCACGTAATACACGAGGACAGCATCGCCTTCGCCAGCGGGCTCACCCGTGCCCTCGGTGAGATCGGTGATGACGAGTTCGGTCGGAATCTCGTCGGGGAGAGCGACGTCGGGTTCGCCCGTTTCGTCTGCAGGGTCACTAGTCAATGTGAGCGATCCAATCGGCTCGTCGCTGCCACCACATGCAGTCGCAGTGAGAGTGGCAACTGCGACGAAAGAGATCGAGCGCAGGAGAACCCTGCGGGCGCGCGTGGAGAAAACGGTGGGGGTTGTGGGCATCCGATCACGCTATCCGGGCCCACTCAGCCGATCTGGACACCTTTGCGCGATGCGAGCCAGGCGCTCTCGGCGCGCCCCATGTCCGTCGAAGGTGGAGCCTGGATGAACGGCCACAGTTCTTCGGCAATTCGCCGGTAATTGCCGGTTGCACCGAGCTCCCCGAGAATTGCGTACAACCCGAGATTGATCCGCTGGATGAAGACGAACGTCTTCGGAACCGTCGCGTACTGGGCGATCGGACTCGAGCGATCGAATGTGTGGCGCACGATGCTGCTCGCATACGACGAGGTCCAGGTGATCTCATGATCCGCCCGCACGGGTTCGTAGAAGCGACCGAAGTACGTTCCAACATCGGCGGTGTCGACGGGGGCATCGCGCTGCAACATTCCTGAATCCTCGAGCACTGTGCGGAACACCGACATGTCGTTTTCGAAGGCCGCTGATTTGACCATTGCGATGAAGGTCGCCATTTCGTCATCGGTGAAATGTTTGACGAGACCGAAGTCGAGGAATGTGATCTTCCCGTTTTCATGGAACAGGTAATTGCCCGGGTGCGGATCGCCGTTGAAGCGATGCATCCCGTACAGACTGCGGAACACGAAGCGGAACAGGCACTCAGCAGCTGCGTCCTTGTCGGCCTGGTCGCGCTGGAGCAATTCTGACCAGGACATGCCATTCACCAGCTCGGTTGTGAGCACGCGCTGGGAGCTCAGCGAACTGATCACTTCAGGGACGTGAATGAATGGGTGCCCGCGGTAGTAGTCGGCAAACAGCTGTTGATTGCGCGCCTCATGGGAATAGTCGAGTTCTTCACGAATGCGCTCTTTGACTTCTTGGACCATGTCGGTCGGGTCCAGACCGCTGAAACCTTGCTGAAGGAGGGCACCGAGCAGGTTGGCGTTGCGCAAGTCGGCATCGATTGCCTGGTCGACGCCGGGATATTGCACCTTGACTGCAACAGCGCGTTCTGTGCCAGTGGTCGGGTCGACGATGACAGCTCGGTGCACCTGGCCGATCGATGCGGCTGCGATCGGCTCGGGATCCCATTCGAGAAAGACCTCATCTGGCGATCTGCCGAGTTCGCGCTCGATCACCCCTGCGGCGAGATCGGCCGACATCGGTGGGGCACTCGACTGGAGTTGGGAGAGCGCTGCACGCAGCGGCGCGGGGAGACCTTCGTCCAGGTAGCTCGCCATCTGGCCGAGCTTCATGAGGGCGCCTTTCATCTGCCCGAGCCGATCGGCCACATGGGCTGCGGTCTTGATCTCGGTCTCGTGATCGATCTCGATGCGGCGAGGAGCATCGGCGAACACTTTTCGGGCTGAAGCGGAGGCATACGTCGCCCCGACCTTGGCTCCCATTTTCAGAAGTTCGGTGTTGCGCGCCGCCATCGACCCTCGGCGAATGGCTGAGGTGATCGAGCCGGCTCCACGACGGGACTTCAGGACTGCAATGGCGATGATGGCGCTGAGGACAAGGATCAGTCGCCGGAATCGGCGCCGCTTCACGATCGGACGAGTCTTCGAGCCACGACCGAATGTGCAGACTCGATGATCAAGTCCGACATGTGATCGGCGGAGGCCACGATGGCGTCGTGTTCGGCATCGATGCGCCGCGCCTCAGCATTGGGAATCGAGGTGTACAGCTGAAGCTGGCGCTTCACCGGAACCACCGGATCGCGCAAGGTGATGATGTGAGCCGTTGGAACGTCGATATCAGATACCCACGACTGTGCTGAGAACGAACCGATCGCATGACCGGCCTCGAGGACCATCCGCCAATCGTGGAGCTCGACTTGGCTGAGAGCCCACGGTCCCCATTTGTCCGCCTTACGTCGTAGATACGAGCGTGAACTGATCCACTCGCGAGCGTTCTCTGGTGTCAGCCGAGCAGTCGCAGCCAGACCCGTGAGACCGGCAAAACTGACTCGCTCGATCCGACTGTGGGCGAAGCTCGCAGCAGTTGCACACAACACGAGCCCGTTCACAATTGGTCGGTGTCTGCGCCACATCAGCATCGCAATCGGTCCCCCCATCGAGTACCCGACAGGGATCGCGTCGTCGATACCCAACTCCGACAGCAGGCACGCAGCGTCATCAGCACAATCAGCGAGACGGAAGGGTTTGCGCGAGCGAATGCCACGCCCATGGCCACGATGGTCGGGAGCGATGACGCGATAGTGCTGACTGAGGTGTTCGTAGACGGCGAACCAGTTGAGGTCCGCTGTTGCCGTCCAACCGTGGAGAAGGAGCAGTGTCGGCGCACCGGTCGGACCGGGAAGGTCCCGGTAGAAGGTGCGACCTCGGCCGGGCAGTTCGATTTCGAAACCGGGAGGGAGGAGGGGGGAGTAGTCGGAGCCAGTCATGTTGGAAGATGTCACGTTGGGAGATGTCACGGTCAGAGATGTCGTGTTAGGGGAGTTCGACAGAGATGACCACCACGCTGAGAGTGTGGCCGTTCGGGGTCGTGTACTGGCAGGTCTCATTGGTGCTTTTGCCGAGGATCGCCTGACCCAGCGCCGATTCCGGAGTCATCGTGGCTGCACCTGCGAATTGTTCTTCGTGGGATCCCAGGTAATAGGTCTCGGGTTCGTCCCCATCGATCGACAGCGTGACGATCTTGCCGGGGCCGACCAGATCGCCATCGTCGACTTCGACGAGGGAATAGTTCTCCAGGATCGAATCCAAGTGGCGGATTCGACCCTCCATGTGACCTTGTTCGTCCTTGGCAGCGTGGTAATCGCCATTTTCGGACAGATCGCCAAGTTCGCGGGCTCGTTCGATTTTCTCAGCGACTTCGATGCGACCGCGCGTGGTGAGGTCATGGTGCTCGGCCTGCAGGCGCTCGAGAGCTGCCTGGGTGAGATGGTGGACCTTGGCCATGCCCACAGGGTAACGGAGTGCGATTACCGAATTTGGACGAGCGCCAGCCGTCACGCCGAGGCTGGCCCTTTGTGCCGAAAGGGTTTCCTGGATCGCCATTCCGCTCTCACGGGCCAGCACTCCTACGATGACGGGATATGAATTCGACAACAGCATCCGGGTCCACCCATCGCATTGCAGTGATCGGTGGCGATGGGATCGGCCCGGAAGTCACCTCCATTGCCCTCGACGTGGTTCGTGCCGCGGGGGTGTCGATCGACACCGAGGAATTCGATCTCGGTGGCGCTCGGTACTTGCGAGACGGGGAGATTCTTTCGGACGCGACTCTCGACGTCCTGCGGGGCTTCGATGCGATCCTCCTGGGTGCTGTCGGTACACCGGATGTTCCTCCCGGTGTGATCGAGCGCGGCCTGTTGTTGAAGATGCGGTTCGAACTCGATCTCTATGTCAACCAGCGACCCTTCATTGGCGCGGCCCCCGGGCATACCCGGTCCCACGATTTCGTGGTCATTCGTGAGAACACCGAGGGTCCGTATGTCGGTGAAGGTGGAGTGTTGCGTCGGGGCACGCCACATGAAGTTGCAACCCAGGGCAGCGTCAACACGCGCATGGGTGTCGAGCGATGCATTCGCTACGCGTTCGAACTTGCTGCGAGCCGCGAACGTCGTCACGTCACCCTCGTGCACAAAACCAATGTGCTGACGTTCGCCGGCAATCTTTGGGAGCGCACGTTCCATGAGGTCGCAGCAGAGTTCCCAGGTGTTGGCACGGCCTACAACCATGTCGATGCTGCGTGTATCTATTTCGTTCAGGATCCGCACCGGTACGACGTGATCGTCACCGACAATCTTTTCGGTGACATCCTCACCGACCTTGGAGGTGCGGTCTCGGGTGGGATCGGTCTCGCGTCATCGGCCAATCTCAATCCGGCTCGCACCGGACCGAGCATGTTCGAACCGGTGCACGGTTCGGCTCCGGACATCGTCGGCACGGGGAAAGCCAATCCGACAGCGGCGATCTTGTCGGCAGCTCTGATGCTCGACTTCCTTGGTGAAATCCCTGCTGCTGATCGCATCAGAGCGGCGTGCGCCGATCCCGTCGAGGGAACGACCCAGCAGATCGGTGCAGCAATCGCCGCTCGACTCGCCGGCTGAGAATCCACCAGCAGATCTGGGACTGCGGGCAAGTATTCTCAGATCGTCCTCATGTGAACGGAGTTCGTGATGCCCACCTTGATTCCCACCCCCAAAATCTGGATGAACGGCCAGCTGGTCGATTGGGAAAAGGCACAGGTGCACGTTCTCACGCACACCTTGCACTACGGCACGGGCGTGTTCGAAGGGATTCGTGCCTATGAGACTGCAAAGGGAACGGCGGTCTTCCGGCTGACCGAACACATCGAGCGGCTCTTTCGCAGCGCGCACATTCTCGGCATGGAGATTCCGTACACGGTCGACGAACTCATCCAGGCCACCAAGGACACGGTTGCCTCGACCGGTTTGGCATCGTGTTACGTGCGTCCCCTTGCCTACTACGGCTACGGGGAGATGGGCCTCAACACGCTTCCGTGCAAGGTGGACGTGGCGATTGCCTGCTGGCCCTGGGGCGCATATCTCGGCGACGATGCGCTGACCAAGGGTGTGCGGATGAAGATCTCGTCGTGGACTCGCCACGATCACAACACCATGCCACCGGCAGCCAAAACAGTGGGCAACTACGTCAACTCGTCACTGGCCAAGGTGGAAGCTCTGCGCGCCGGGTACGACGAGGCGATCATGCTCGCACCCAATGGTCTCGTGGCCGAGTGCACGGGGGAGAACATCTTTTGCTCACGCAATGGGGTCATTTTGACGCCGCCGCTGTCAGCGGGAGCTCTCGAAGGCATCACACAGCATGCGGTCATGGCCATCGGGAAGGATCTCGGCTACGACATTCGGGTCGACAACATCGCCCGTAGCGATCTGTACATCGCAGACGAGATCTTCGTGTGCGGCACGGCAGCTGAAGTGAGTGCTGTCAATTCGGTGGATGATCGCACGGTTCCAGCCCCTGGTCCGGCGACGACAGCAATCGGTCAGATGTACGGGCGTGTCGTGCGCGGACAAGAGTCCAAATACGAACACTGGTGCGAACTGGTCAAGTGACCTGACGTTCAGCTCGGCGTCTCGCTGCGAGACCACCGAGACATTCGAATGCCAATCGGTGGGCGACGTTGACGGTCAGCTCGCTGACGTCATAGGCGGGCGCCACTTCGACGATGTCGATACCGACCACGTTGTGCTCGAGGCACAATCTGCGCACCATGCGCAACAAATCCGAGCTGAGGATGCCGCCGGGCTCGGGTGTTCCCGTGCCGGGTGCCATGGATGGATCGAGAACGTCGACATCGATCGAGATGTACAGACTGTCCGCTACCTGCAGCGCCTCGCCGACGGCGTCGTTCATCACAGCCTGAAAGCCGCGTTGCCAGATCTCGTCCATGGTGTGCCAACGCATGCCCTGTTCGCGCATCCAGGCGAAGACCTCAGCAGGTGGCCAGTAGCCGCGTAAGCCAACTTGTACGAAGTGGGATCCTGGAATGGCTCCCGATTCGATCAGTCGGCGCATCGGTGTGCCATGGCTCGCAAGATTGCCATCGCAGTTGTCGGCGGTGTCGGCGTGAGCATCGAAATGCACCATGCCGACCGAACCGAAACCTCGTGCTTGGGCAACAGCTGTCGCAGCCGGCCAAGTGATGGAGTGGTCTCCGCCGAGAACGATCGGCACGATGCCGCGCCGAGCGACTTCGAAGACACGTGCCTTGATGTTGTCCAAACTCAAAGTCGTCTGACCGTGCGGACAGTAGGCATCACCGAAGTCGACCACTTCGAGCCAATCGAAAATCTCGATGTCGAGATCCATGTGATACGAACCCGGTTCGTAGGCCTGCGTTCTGATTGCTCGCGGACCAAAGCGCGCCCCGGGGCGATTCGTCGTCGAGTTGTCATAGGGAGCTCCGACGATTGCGACATCGGGCTCCCACTCATCGAGCAGTTCGGCGTCCGGAAGAAATGGCCGTTGACCGAATGTCGACAATCCCCCGAACACGAATCCGAGATCGAGTTGTTCACGCATACCGGCGGAAAGTTCACGCCTCGGCTCGCTCATGCGGGTCACGATATCCGTGAAGTATGAGGCGGGACATGAGAAGGCCCCGAGTGGTGCAGCCTGAGGACTGGCGCTCCACCCGGGGCTCCCCGACGAGACCATCCACCACACGGTGATGTCAGATAGGTACTCTGACTTTGCTCACCTCGCTCGCCCACCGGAGTTGCCCCCGGTGGGCGGGCTCGTGTACCGGCCCGTTTCGTGATGGCTGCCCTCACGACCGAATGGGTCTCCCCATCCGTCTGCGGCGGTACCCCGACGCAGAACGACCCTATGAATGAACCCGCACAACGGAACCGTAACCGGGCCCTCCCACCGCCGCCGAACCGGGTTTCCCCGAGCGGCCACGATGCTCTCATGCTCGATGAGTTCCGTTGACGTCAGCACTCTCGCATCGAACCTCTCGCATGGTCAAACTGAAGGGTGCAACCCACAGGGTTATCCACCGGATTTCTCGTCTATGCACAGAGAAACTCACGTTGTCCCCCGGTCGTCCACAGCTGCGCCCACAGGGTGGGGAGTGGGGAAGGTGACGTGAGCCCACAGGCCGTCTGATTGCCGATGTTGACTCTGGGCAGGAATTCCGGTTGACTGCAAGGCGATGAAGGTTTGCCAACTCCTCCCAGGTGCGTCCCACGTAACCTGCTCGAGCGCGACCATCATCATTATTCGCTAGCGCACGAGGGTCTTCCCGTGCGCATCAGCCGCCCTCGGGGCGGCTTTTGTGTTTCCGGGAAGATGCGATGGCACCGACAACACATGCCCGACCAGGTCACTGCACCTGGAACATCAGACCTGGTAGATCACAGATCGACGAATGAACGAAATGAGAGAACGATGAGCACGATGATCGAAGTTTTCGACACGACACTTCGTGACGGCCTTCAAGTCGAGGGCGTCTCGGCGAGCGTCGAGGACAAATTGCGCATTGCGGAACAACTCGACTTCCTGGGTGTGCACTACATCGAGGGCGGTTGGCCTGGAGCGAATCCGAAAGACATCGAATTCTTCGCCCGCGCGACTCGTGAATTGACGTTCTCGACGAGCACTCTCGTGGCATTCGGCTCGACTCGGCGACCCAAGGGCAAAGTCGACGATGACACGACGTTGCGGCATCTCCTCGATGCAGGAACGAGTGCTGTGTGCATCGTTGCCAAGAGCTGGGATTATCACGTTCTCAATGCTTTGCAGACGACTCTCGATGAGGGCGTTGCGATGATCTCTGATTCCGTCGAATTCCTCGTGGGCAACGGACGCAAGGTGCTGGTCGACATGGAGCACTTCTTCGATGGGTTCAAGCGCAACGAAGAGTTCGCACTTCGAGCTCTTGAAGCAGCCGTGGTCAATGGCGCCAGCCATCTCGTGCTGTGCGACACCAATGGCGGCAGCCTGCCCCACGAAGTCGAGGAGATCGTCGCCAAGGTCAAGAGCCATGTCGGGGATGACGCGATCATCGGCATCCACTGTCACGACGACACGGGCTGTGCGGTGGCCAACTCGATGGCAGCCGTACGCAGTGGTGCTCGTCATGTGCAGGGCACTCTCAATGGCCTCGGTGAGCGAACTGGCAACACCAATCTCACGACGGTGATCCCGAACCTGCAGTTGAAACTCGGTCACGTGTGCCTGCCCGAGGGCCGTCTCGAGCGGCTCACTGCAGTCAGCCATCATGTTGCCGAAGTTCTCAACCGACCCATGAATCCGCAGGCTCCGTACGTGGGATCTGGTGCATTCGCCCACAAGGCCGGTCTTCACGTCAGCGCCATCGCCCGTGCCCGTGACGCCTATGAGCATGTCGAGCCCGAATCGGTTGGCAATGGCACACGCTTCGTCGTCAGCGAAATGGCCGGACGAGCCACCATCACGATCAAGGCTGAGGAACTCGGCATCGAGATGGACGGCCCTGCCGTCAATCAGGTCATCGACGATTTGAAGCGGCTCGAACACGAGGGCTTTCACTTCGAGGCAGCGGACGCGTCCTTGGAATTGCTCATGCGCCGTGCAACGGGTTGGGAGCAGTCATACTTCCGTGTCGAAAGCATGCGGGTGATCACTGATGAATCTCTGACGGGTGATTTCACCACCGAAGCCACTGTGAAGGTATGGGTGGGCCCTGAAGGTCAGTCGACTCGCCATGTCCACACCGCAGAAGGCAATGGTCCGGTGAATGCGATCGACAAGGCGCTGCGTGCAGCGATCGTCGAGGCGTATCCGCAACTCGATCGTGTGCATCTCACCGACTACAAGGTGCGCATTCTCGACGGCGCCACGGCAACCGGTGCTGTGACGCGCGTATTGCTCGATGCCACCGATGGCGAGAAGTCCTGGACCACGATCGGTGTCAGCCCGAACATCATCGAAGCCTCGTGGAGAGCCCTCGAGGAGTCGTTGATCTACGGCCTCTTGCATTCGTCCTGAGGACTCGTGATCGTCGAACAACTTGCTCGGTAGCTGGTCACATCAACCGGTTTCGCTGAGTCGATGGGTCTCGAATCGATTACCGTGATCCCATGTCTGCTCCGAAGTTTGCTCCGACGCCCGTGCTCGATGACGTGCGCGTCTATGCGTCTCCGCCGGTAGCACCAGATTCGTGGACCAACGATCGACCGGGAGACATCGAGGGTCTGCAACCCTCGGGAGAGCGACTGGGATACCAAGGACCCGACCAGGGATACGGGCTGATGTTGGCACGGCGACTCGCGCCGAAGATCCATGTCGTTGGCGATCTCGACCGTGATGATGCAGTGCGCGGAGCGGTGAACATTGGTCTGCGCCGGGCGTCGCTTTATGGTCGGGCGCCGGTCGTGCACGATTTCGTCCTGGCGTTCACCATTTGGGGATTCTTCGATGAGAACCCTGCTGCTGACCTGGTCGCCACCAGAGAAGATCTCTTCCGGGGGATCGGAAACGTGCACCACTATGCCGAGGGTCGAGTCATTGCCGACCTCGTGCCGGAGTCCACGTTGCGACTCACCCCACAGCAGGCCGCCGAGGCGTATCGGCGCAGCTGGCGTTCAGCTTGTGGTGTGTGAGCCCGGGCGCTGACTCGTTCCTTGTGACAATCGTTATCGAGAGACGTCGGTCTTTGTCGTGCGTGGGTTGGGTGTGCAAGGGCAGATGAGTCCTACATTGTGTCTGTGACTGACTACCGTGCTCCCCTCGACGACATCGACTTCGTTCTCAATCGAGTTTGCGGATTACCGCGAATTCTGTCCTTGCCCGGCTTCGTCGATGTCGACGCTTCGGTGGTGCGCGATCTCCTCGTAGAGGCAGCGCGGTTCATGGAGGAAAAGCTTGCTCCTTTGAACAAGTCGGGTGATTCCTTCGGGGTGAAGTTGAACGCAGACGGATCCGTGACGACGGCACCCGGATTCGCCGAGGCGTATCAGGCCTATGTCGAGGCTGGTTGGGGAGCCGTGCCTTTCGATACGGGGTTCGGCGGCGGCGGATTCCCGTGGATGGTGGGCGTCGCGATTCAGGAGATCATGACAGCGGCCAACATGTCGTTTTCGATGTGCCCTTTGCTGACCCAGGGCTCGATCGACGCCATCGCTCATCACGGCAGTGAGACCCAGAAAATGACCTATCTGCCCAAGATGATCTCTGGTGAGTGGTCGGGCACGATGAATCTCACCGAACCAGATGCAGGTAGCGATGTCGGAGCCGTGCGCACACGGGCAGTCCGCAACGCGGATGGCTCCTACAGCATCACCGGCACGAAGATCTACATCTCTTTCGGCGAGCACGACATGGCTGAGAACATCATCCATCTGGTCCTGGCCCGCACCCCTGATGCGCCTGTGGGCACCAAGGGAATTTCGTGTTTCATCGTTCCCAAGTTCTTGTTGAACGAGGACGGAACTCCCGCAAAGCGCAACGACATCACGTGCGTCTCGGTCGAACACAAGATGGGGATCCATGCAAGTCCAACCTGTGTGCTGTCCTATGGCGACAACGGTGGAGCCGTTGGATACCTGATCGGCGAAGAGAACCGCGGAATGCAGTACATGTTCACGATGATGAATCAGGCTCGTCTGTCAGTGGGTCTGCAGGGTCTGGCGCTTGGTGACCGTGCCTATCAGAAGTCGCTGCAGTACTCGCGTGATCGCCGTCAGGGTAAGGCGCCAGGCGCAAGTGGTGGCGAGAACTCGCCGATCATCGATCATCCCGATGTCAAGCGCATGTTGTTGACGATGAAGACAACCCTCGAAGCGTTGCGACGCCTGACCTATTGGAACGCGGCATGTCTCGATGTCGCCGC
>JAULYE010000077.1:0-13666 GCA_032118015.1 Ilumatobacteraceae bacterium
TTCTTCCAAGGTCTCCCGGAGATCGAGACGAATGATCGCCTCATCTTCAGCGATGACGACTCGAATACTCACGCCGACATTCAACCAGTCGATCGAGCCATACGACGATCGAAACGATGATCGAAACCGCTGGGGCGGCTGGGTTCAGCGGCTCAAACGGTCGAGGAGCTCGTCTTGGCGGGCTTCGAGTTGAGCCATGGCCCGAACGATGTCGTCACGGTGCCGTGACATGGCGTCTGCGTGCAGTCGGGCTTCGCGATACTCGACATCGGCCCCGGGGGTTTCTGAGACGAGCGCCCGCAGTCCGAGATCTTCGGCGTCACCGCTCAGGGCATCGAACTGCTCATCCACGATGGCCAATTCGGAGCGAAGACTGCGCAGACGGTCCGTTGTCTCGCGCAGCCTCCGTTCGATGAGTCGTTGGCCAATGAGTCCGGTTACCACCCGGTCAGCCTACGGAACATCGAAGACAACGATGCGACGACCTTGCGAAAGCCAACCGACCGACCGAGCGAACCGACGATTTCGAAAACGAAAGTGTGCCCCGGGTGGGATTCGAACCCACACCGGACGGAGTTTGAGACCGCTGCCTCTGCCGTTGGGCTACCGGGGCGACGTCCACAGGCTAGCCCGTCACCAGGAAGCCACCACAGGTCCACTTCGACAGGTGAAGGGTGCGGCGCCCACACCGTCTAAGTTCTGCCTGTGTTGGCATTCACGTTTCCCGGACAAGGATCCCAGCGTCCGGGGATGGGCAGGCCGTGGCGCGACCACGACTCATGGGAACTCGTCGATGAAGCATCGGATGTCTCCGGGCGTGACGTGGCCCATCTCCTCCTCGATGCCGACGCCGAAGACTTGCGCGACACGCGAAACGCTCAATTGACGACCTTCGTCTCCAGTTTGATGGTCCTCGACGCAATCGAACGTCTCGGTATCGAACCCAGTTACTGCGCAGGACACAGTCTCGGTGAATACACCGCGTTGACCGCAACAGGCGCCTTGTCCTTCGACGATGGGGTACGCCTCGTGGTCGAGCGAGCAGACGCAATGCACGATGCAGGTCGTCTGAATCCAGGAACGATGGCTGCAGTTCTCGGTCTCGACGACGAACTCGTCGAAGTCGCCTGTCGTCGTGCCGACAGCGATGTGTGGGTTGCCAACTTCAATGCTCCCGGCCAGGTGGTCATCGCTGGCTCACCAGAGGGGGTCGTGCGAGCGAGCGCCATCGCCAAGGAACTCGGCGCCAAGAAATCGATGCCACTTGCTGTTTCCGGGGCCTTTCACACACCTTTCATGGCTCCGGCCCGTGATCGCCTCCGCGAAGCCATCGCCAACGCGGCTCCTCGCGACACCGAAGTGCCTGTGGTCAGCAATGTCGACGCGATTCCTCACGCCGCAGGCTCCGAGTGGGCGTCACTTCTCTCAGCACAACTGTCGAGTCCCGTTCGATGGAAGCACTGTTTGCTCACGCTCGCCGAACTCGGCGTCACCGAATTGGCTGAGCTCGGACCTGGTGGAGTGCTCACCGGGATGGCCAAGAGAACGGTGGAGTCGGCACGCACGATCAGCGTTGCGACACCTGACGACCTCGACAAATTCATCGAGTGGGTGAACGCAGCATCACCGACTGGTGCAGCACAGCTCGAAGGTGAACATCTCTTCGCAGTGGAACGACTCGTCGTGAGTCCTGCTGCAGGCGTCTTCACACCGATCAGCGGTGTTCGACCTGGTGACACCATCTCCATCGGACAGGCCATCGGCACAGTCGGCACCACTGAAATCGTCTCGGCGTTCGCCGGAGTCCTGCAAGCCTTCATCGCAGTCGAAGGCGAACGCATCACTTCCCGTCAGCCGATCGCCTGGTTGAGGACGAACTGACATGCCTGCTACTCCCGACAACATCCGCGGCGCGATCATCACCGGATGGGGAACTTCACTCCCTGAACGCGTCGTCACCAACGAGGACTTGAGCAGGACGCTGGACACCTCCGACGACTGGATCCGTGAACGGAGTGGCATTCGTGAACGTCACATCGGCGGCACAACCGCAGAACTGAGTACGGAGTCGGCTCGCAAAGCCATGGCAATGGCAGGAGTTTCTCCTACTGACATCGATGTACTCATCTTGTCGACCACCACTCCTGACCGTTGTGTCCCCGCCACCTCAGCGACCGTGCAACATGCGCTTGGTCTGCGCTGCGGAGCTTTCGATATCAATGCAGCGTGTTCAGGTTTCGTCTACGGGCTGTCCGTCGCCCATGGTCTGATTGCGATGGGGTCCAAGAAGATCCTGCTCATTGGCACGGACACGCTGTCACGCATCACTGACTGGGAGGATCGCAACACGGCAGTTCTCTTCGCCGACGGATCTGGAGCCGTCGTTCTCGAATCCGTGGATGGCCCAGGGCAATTGCTCGCATGGGACATCGATGCTGATGGATCAGCGGAGGACTTTCTCTATGCCGACCTTGGCGGATTCATCATGATGGAGGGCAAAGAAGTCTTTCGGCGGGCCGTGCGCATCATGGTGGACAGTGCTGAGAAGTCGATGCGCGCTGCAGGCGTGACCGCCGATCAGATCAACCTCGTCGTGCCACATCAGGCGAACATTCGCATCATCCAAGCTGCATGTGAACGTCTCGGAATCCCAATGGAAAAAGCGGCCACCGTTCTCCACTACACGGGCAATACGTCGTCGGCATCGATTCCTCTGGCTCTGGCTGATGCTGCCGATGCCGGGCGTGTGTCGAATGGGGACATCGTTCTGCTGGTTGGGTTCGGCGCCGGAATGACCGCAGCGAGCGCAGTGTTGTGCTGGGGAGGTGTGCAATGAGCCGTGTCGTTCTCATCACCGGAGGATCACGCGGAATTGGCTTGGCCACTGCCCGCCGGTTCGCATCTCTTGGTGACAGAGTCGCCGTGACCTACAACTCTTCTCCCCCGCCCGATGATGTGTTCGGCGTCGAATGCGATGTCTCGAATGCGGCATCGGTCGACGCGGCATTCACCCAAGTCGAAGAGCATTTCGGTCCTGTCGAGATCCTCGTCTCCAACGCCGGTATCACCAAGGACATGTTGTTGCTGCGGATGAGTGAGGACGATTTTTCGAGCGTGATCGACACCAATCTCTCCGGTGCGTATCGAGTAGCCAAACGTGCCACTCAGGGAATGCTGCGCGCCCGGCGCGGTCGCATCATTTTTGTCGGCAGCGTCGTTGGCCTTCTTGGATCAGCCGGTCAGACGAACTATGCAGCTGCAAAGGCCGGTCTCATCGGCCTTTGCCGGTCGCTCGCCCGCGAACTGGCAAGTCGCTCGATCACAGTCAACGTCGTCGCTCCCGGACCGGTGGAAACCGACATGATTGCCGCTCTCTCCGACGATCGGCGCTCGGCCCTCACTGCGGCTGTCCCACTCGGACGCATGGCTTCACCGGAGGAAATCGCAGGAGCCATCACCTTTCTCGCCTCGGTTGATGCTGCCTATATCACTGGGGCGGTGCTCCCCGTCGATGGCGGTCTCGGGATGGGTCACTGAGCGAGATACTTTCCTCGGCACGCGACGGTTTACAGTGGGATGCACGTGAGCGGTGTTGCAGGAGGCGCAAGCCACCTGGCTCCGACTCGTCGAAGCTCAGATCTCGAACAACACAGGAGAATCAAGATGGACCAGGAACTCTTCGATCGTTTCCGCAAATGCGCAGTGGACGTGCTCAGCGTCGATCCCGACAAAGTTGTCCCAGAAGCTTCCTTCGGTGACGATTTGGAAGCCGACAGTTTGGACCTCGTGGAACTCGTGATGGCTCTCGAAGAGGAGTTCGGAGTCGAGGTTCCCGAAAACGAGATCGAGGACGTCAAGACCGTTGGTCAGGCATTCGCCCTGATCACCGGCAAGTTGAGTTGATGAACACACGTCGGGTCGTCGTTACGGGACTCGGCGTCGTCGCCCCGTGTGGTATCGGCAAAGACGCTTTTTGGTCAGGACTTCTCGGTCCTGCATTGACCGGCGGCAAATGGGTGAAGATCGCTGATTGGGATCCCCTCCCCTACTTCGACAACCCCAAGGAGGCCCGTCGCGCCGACCGTGTCGAGCAGTTCGCAGTAGCGGCTGCCAGTGAAGCCATTGCTCAGGCTGGCGGCATCGACGGAATCGGCTCGGACACGGATCGATTCGGTGTCATCGTCGGAACAGGAGTCGGTGGTCTCAACACACTCGAAGAGCAGGTGCAGATTCTGCTCGAAAAGGGTGAGCGGCGCGTCTCGCCATTCTTGGTGCCCATGATGATGGCCAATGCGTCGGGGGCCGCGATATCGATGCGCTACGGCCTGCACGGTCCGAACGAGACGATCTGCACCGCATGCGCCGCGTCCACCCACGCTCTCGGCTATGCCGCTCGACTCATCGCATCGGGACGCTGTGATGCGATCATCAGCGGTGGATCGGAGTCCGCTGGGACTCCCTCGGCTCTTGCCGGCTTCAACAACATGACTGCACTGTCCTCATCGGGCAGTAGCCGTCCGTTCGATCGGGATCGAGACGGGTTCGTGATGGGTGAGGGCGCAGCGATTTTCGTTCTCGAAGAACGCGAACATGCTCTCGCTCGTGGAGCGCGTCTTCTCGGGGAAATCCTCGGGTCTGCCAGCAATGCCGATGCCCATCACATCACCGCCCCATCTCCTGGGGGTCGCGGAGCGATCCGCTGCATGGAACTCGCACTCGAAGATGCCGGACTGTCGTCAACGGACATCGCCTGCATCAATGCTCACGGCACTTCGACACCGCTCAATGATGCAGCCGAGGCAGCCGCCGTGTCGGCGGTGTTTTCCCATCGACCTCCGGTGACGAGTATCAAGGGAGTGACTGGGCACGCCCTTGGTGCAGCCGGTGCACTCGAGGCAGCCTCGGTTCTGCTCTCGTTCGAACATCGTCTGATTCCTCCAACAGCAGGAACTCAGCACCTGGATGAGGGCACGAACATCGACGTCGTTCTCGGCACAGCACGACCGTGGGAGCCCGGACCCACGATGTCGAACAACTTTGGCTTCGGTGGGCACAACGGTTCTGTCATCCTTGCGCCCGCTATGACGGACTGATTCGGCCTCGGACGTCGGAGTCCGAACGGGCTTCAGGCGTCGACGAGAACGAACATCAACTCACATTCACAGGCGACCTCGCCGTTGACAAGGGCGCGACCCGAACCCTTGCCGGCCCGAGCTGACATCCGCCCGAGTTCGACGACGAGTTCCAGTGTGTCGCCGGGTACGACTTGCCGTCTGAAGCGAGCCTTGTCGAGACCCCCAAAGAGTGGAAGTTTTCCCGATACCTGACCCCCGACGAGAACTGCATAGGCACCGACCTGCGCGATCGCCTCGCACATCAGGACGCCCGGCAAAGTAGGTCGACCCGGGAAGTGACCGACGAAGAACCACTCCTCCCCCGTCAGCGCCCAGGTTCCTCGGGCGCTGCTGCCCGGAATCACCTCGAGGATCTCATCGACGAACAGAAACGGCGGCCGATGAGGCAGGACCTGATCAGGTCGCACAGGTGTCACGACAAAGCCTTGAGCAGGTTCGTCGGAGTGTCCTTCGGGCTCACCTTGTACCACGCCTGTTCGATACGGCCTTTTTCGTCGATGAGAAAAGCCGAACGGACGATACCCATGTAGGTGCGGCCGTACATCGACTTCTCCTTCCACACGTCATAGGCCTCAGACACCACATGTGTTGGATCGGATAGCAACGCAAACCCAAGGTCGTACTTGTCGGCGAATGCGGCTTGCTTCTTCGGCTCGTCTGGACTGATTCCGAGGATGGCCGTCGTTCCGATCGTGTCAGCGATATCGCGTAACAAACACGATTGCTGTGTACATCCTGGAGTGTCAGCCTTCGGATAGAAGTACACGAGAACCTTGCGGCCCTTGAACGATGCCAGGGAAACCTTCGTGCCGGATTGATCGAGCAAGGAAATTGCTGGCGCTTTGTCACCTGGAGAGAGCATGAGCGAACTGTAGACCGACGGC
Organism: Ilumatobacteraceae bacterium; assembly: GCA_032118015.1. Lineage (GTDB taxonomy): Bacteria > Actinomycetota > Acidimicrobiia > Acidimicrobiales > Ilumatobacteraceae > Casp-actino8. Next base: position 6,020 of record JAULYE010000077.1, read on the forward strand.
CGACCTGGGTTCTCCTCGCCCATTCAGGTTTCGATCACGGGTCGATCACAGGAGGGATGACTCGCCGAGGAGGCAGCTGAGAAAAAAAGGCACCACGCCAGCGCGCATGTGCGTGGTAGTGATCTGGAATGTTGCGCATGTTGTCGTCGATGAATGGCTCGTAGTCGAATACCTGTGTTGCCACTTCGATCAACTTGCGATGGAGCATCTCTTTGACATGTTCCGGGGGCACTGGGTCGTGGCACTTCCACACGACCATGGGCACGAAGCAGGCTTCGCACTCCGCGATCCAGCAATGTTCATCTTCGAAATAGCGCTCGGTCAACGGAGCGGCTTCACACAGATCACATGACATGTTGCGCTCAATTCACATTCAGAACGAACGACAGCCCAGAACGAACTACAACGTGGCGAGATCGACTCCGGGCGGGAGAACGAGGTCGGACAGAATGTGGGCGACGCTCTTGCCTGCGAAGAGATCCCCGACCAGGACGAAGGTGCCATTGAGCTTGATGTTCATCAAGTAACCGACTTGATTGCCGACTTCGACGGTCATCTCATCACCCGACTTCATCACAAGCGTTCCTGCTGCGACTTCCATCTCCGGCACCTTGCCGTCGAGCATGTGATACGCGAGGATGCGCGTCAGCACATCTCGATTGGCAGGATCTTTCAGCTTTTCTACCGATCCGGCGGGCAGCCGATCGAACGCTGCGTCGGGAAGAACGAACACAGTGATCTCTCCATCGGCCTCGTAGAGCGGTGCCAGATCGGTCAGAGCCACGAGTTCGGCGAATGTCGAGAAGATCTCGTTCTCGGCGAACATCGTCAACATGCTGTCAGGCACATAGTCGAGGTCGAGCGAGGTCGGTGGAGCGGTCAATTCGGGTTCGGAGTCGCTGGTCGCAGATGTTCCATCCGACGACGAACTGTCCCCTGAACAGGCAGCGAGCAACAGCACGGCTGACAAGGGGGCAACAATTTTCCAAGACAGGGTTTTGAACATCAGATCTCCTTGAAACGACTCTTCATCTTCCCATATGACCCGACGACTCACCTGCCATGGATCGGATCGTCACAGAATTCTCAACTGAAGTCCAAAACTGCTGCGGTGACACCGAAAAGGTACGAGGCGAAGCGTCTCAGGCACCATCGAGAGCGGCGCGCACGTCTGCGACGTACTCCCCAACGGCTTCGGGGCCACCTTCCATGAGGCGCCGAACCACCGAGGCTCCCTGAACGACTCCATCGGCGACCTTGCAGACCTCGACGGCTTGGGCGCTATTCGACACGCCCACTCCAACGATGACCGGCACATCGGTGACCTTTTTCAGACGTGCAGCGAGAGCTGCCGCCGTGCTGGCAAGCGAATCACGTTCGCCAGTGACCCCGAGCAGGCCGACCGAATACACGAATCCGCGAGCACGCGCGCAAATGCGCGGCAACCTTTCATCGGGGGCAGTCGGAGCCGCCAAGAGCACCGTTGCGATGCCGTGCAGGTCAGCAGCTTCACACCATGGTCCCGCTTCCTCCAGAGGCAGATCTGGAACGATGGCTCCGACGATCCCTGCTGATGCGAGTTGTGCTGCGAATCTCTCGTGGCCGGCATGGTGCACGGTGTTGTAGTAACACATGACGACGAGTGGGATCGATACATCGAGACTGCGTGCCTGATCGAGAATCGACACAGGTGTCGCGCCGGATTCGAGCGCCCGCTGTGAAGCCTCTTGAATGACGGGGCCGTCCATCACCGGATCCGAAAATGGGATACCGATCTCGACTGCATCAGCACCGTGAGCAGCCGCTGCGCGAATGGCATCGACCCACCCATCGAGTCCTCCGGTCACGTACGGGACGAGAAGTTTGCGTCCTGCATCGCGTTTTCGGCGGAATTCGTCTTCGAGTACTCCTGGATTCACGAGCCGAGAATGTCCATCATCTGAGCAACGTCTTTGTCTCCTCGGCCAGAGAGGTTCATCAGCACCGTCTGGCCTTGCATGTTCGGAGCCTCGCGCGTGATCCAGGCCAACGCGTGTGCACATTCGAGAGCAGGAATGATTCCCTCGGCGCGCGCCATCAGTTGGAAGGCCTCGATCACTTCTGAATCCGTCACAGTCGGGTATTCCGCGCGACCGATCGAAGCCAGATACGAATGCTCTGGTCCGACACCGGGGTAGTCGAGACCAGCAGAAATCGAATGAGCCTCTTGCACCTGTCCGTACTCGTCCTGCATCAAATAGCTGCGCATTCCGTGAACGACGCCAGGCTGACCGCGACCGACTGCTGCCCCACCTGCAGGCTCGACGCCAATGAGGCGCGCATCGGTGTCGACAAAACCGGAGAAGATACCGATCGCATTGGATCCTCCCCCGACACATGCAACCACGACGTCCGGGTCGTCCCCGTAGCGTGAGCGGCACTGCTCACGAGCTTCGGTGCCGATGACCCGATGGAATTCGCGCACCATGTAGGGGTACGGGTGCGGACCCATCACCGAACCGAGGCAGTAGTGCGTGCTCTCGACTGTTGCCACCCAGTCGCGCATTGCTTCGTTGACTGCATCTTTCAGAGTGCGACTTCCACTGTGCACCGCCTCGACTTCAGCACCCAACAACTTCATACGGAACACGTTGAGGGCTTGTCGCTCGACGTCCACTGAACCCATGTACACCTTGCACTCGAGACCGAGAAGTGCTGCTGCGGTCGCCGATGCCACACCGTGCTGACCTGCACCGGTCTCGGCCACGATGCGCTTTTTCCCCATGCGCTTGGCGAGAAGTGCCTGTCCGAGCACGTTGTTGATCTTGTGTGATCCGGTGTGGTTCAAGTCCTCGCGTTTGAGCACGAGTCGAATACCGAGTTGAGCACCGAGTTGATGACATTCGGTGATGATCGACGGACGACCGGCATACTCGCGCAGGACTGCGTCGAGATCACCGCGAAAAATGGGATCGGCCCATGCGTCGTGAAAGGCCCGCTCGAGTTCTTGACAAGCAGGTACCAACGTCTCGGGAACGAACTGTCCGCCGAACTCACCGAAGCGTCCCGATTCGCCCGGGGTGGACATGATGGAGGGGGTCGTATTGGTCATGGGTATCCTCGCTGTTCACAACCGTCGCTGAGCAGGTCTGATGTGATCAGCCCATGTTCGCACCTTTGGAACTGATCTCCGCAGTCGATTCGGATGACGTGATGTGATCCGTGTCCCGTCCCGAGGAGGTCTCATTCATCAGCCCAGTCGTAGGGCAAGTCCCCAGTCGGGTCCGTCGGTCTTTCGGAGTCTTGATCGATGGGCCCATTGGACCCCGATGGTTCAGCCGCGCGGGCATTGGCAATGAAGCGTCGCAACTTGAGTGCGTCTTTCTTACCCGGGGCAGATTCGACTCCCGAAGACACGTCCACTCCCCATGGCTTGACGTGCTCGATCGCACCAGCAACGTTTTCGACGGTGAGCCCTCCGGCCAGGATCAGTCGAACACCTGATGGGATTTCATCGGTCAACCGCCAATCGAACACCCTTCCCGAGCCGGGGTGGGGGGCGTCGACGAGGATCAGATCGGTTCCGAACTGATTGGCGATCCGAGCTTCACGGGATCCGGCGGCAACGGCTTTGATCACCCACCGGACCCCCTCGGACACTGCTGCCACCGTCGCCACCGGTTCATGACCGTGCAACTGCACCGCTTTGACTCCCGATCGGGTCACGACATCGAAAATCCGGTCTGGGAGGTCATCACGAAACACGCCGACAGTCAAGATTTCCGGAGGCAACCTTCGTGTGATGTCGTACACCACTTGCGGCGCAACCTGACGGGGGGACGGAGCGAACACGAATCCGACAGCATCGGCCCCCATGGCAATCGCCAACAGAGCGTCGTCCTCATTCGTGATGCCACAGATTTTCACGAACATGTTCGTACCGTACCGCCCGATGCGTCGGCGTGAACGGATATTTCTCCGACCGCGTCAGTCCACTCCGCGCAGAGACCGCACAGCCTCACCCGGGTCCTGGGCTGTGACCAGCGATTCCCCGACCAGGACCGCGTGGTAACCGGCATGTGCCAAGTCACGGGCGTCATCAGGTCCGCGCACCCCACTTTCGGCGACTCTCACGACATTGGACGGGATCTTCGATCCCATTCGCAGGGCGCGTTCATGGTCCACCTGAAACGTGACCAGGTCGCGCTGGTTCACTCCAACCATCGTTGCCTCGATTGCCAACGCGCGTTCGAGTTCACGCTCATCGTGAATCTCAACGAGAACGTCGAGACCGACCTCTCGAGCAAGCTCTGAGAAGTCTCTCAGTTCGTCGTCGCTCAGCGCCGCGACGATCAGCAGCACACAGTCCGCCCCCATGATGCGGGTATCGCAGACGTCAGCGAGTGAGACGGTGAAATCTTTACGAAGAACCGGCAGGGCCGTCGCCGCAGATGCCCGCTGAAGATCCTCGATCGACCCTGCGAAGAAATCGACATCGGTGAGAACCGACAGACACGACGCTCCAGCTGACTCGTAGCGACGAGCCAGATCGCCCGGGTCCAAGTCGATGGCGAGGTCTCCCTTGGACGGAGACCTCCTCTTGATCTCACTGATGACGGCAAGACCCGAGAGCGCATCATGTTCGAGGCGCTCCCGGAAACCTCGCGTGGCCGGCAATGACGCACACGATCGTTTCAAGTCATCGACAGAGCGTTGGTCCTGTTCGGCAGACGCTCGATGGTGCGCGATGATGCGATCGAGATACGTTGCCATGGATGGTGGAGCGGTTCCTCAGAGACCTTTGCCGCCGACTGGACCAAGAATGGTCAGTTGCGGTGCGCCGCCGAGGAGATGACCGATGGTGGGCCCAAGGGCCTTGAAGGCGTCGGATCCCATGTGGGCATTGAGTGCCTCTTGGCTTTCGTAGAGTTCGTACATGAACAGCGCATCTGCGTCTGACGCGTCAGTGTGCAAGATGTAAGCGAGCGTCCCCGACTCACCCTTGGCCGTCTCGAGCGCCGTCTGCATCGCAGCGACGAGTTCGTCCCGCTTCCCAGGGGCTGCTGGAATCTTTGCCCATACTGCAATTTTGGTCATGTCCAATCCTCTCTCTGACTCGGCTCCACCCAGAGGCGGCTACCGGCACAAAGCACCGTAGACGGTGGGTTCGCCTGGTCAGAACCCGAGACGACGTCGCAATTCGTCCTCGATCGACGAAATTGGCACCCGGACCTGTTGGGTGGTGTCCCTGTCGCGAATCGTGACCGCTCCATCTTCGAGCGAGTCGAAGTCGACCGTCACGCACAATGGGGTCCCGATCTCGTCCTGACGGCGGTACCGACGACCGATTGACTGCGTGTCGTCGTAGTCGACCATGTACCGATCCCCGATCGTCGAGAAGATCTCTCGTGCGAGTGGCGTGAGCGTCTCTTTCTTACTCAACGGCAGCACAGCGACTTTGTAGGGAGCCAGACGCGGGTGAAGTTTGAGAACTGTCCGCGGTTCACCTTCGACCTCGTCCTCTGAGTAGGCAGCGAGAAGAAACGCCGCCATGGCCCGGTTCACACCTGCAGCAGGTTCCACGACGAACGGCACGTAACGCTCATTCGTCGACTGGTCGAAGAAGTCGAGTCGCTGACCGGAGTGTTCGGCATGTTGGTTGAGGTCGTAGTTGGTTCGCTGTGCGATTCCTTCCAGCTCTCCCCAACCCCACGGGTATGCGAATTCGACATCGGCAGTGCCCGCAGAATAGTGACTCAACTCATCGGCCGCATGTGGACGCAGACGCAACATGTCTTCAGGAATTCCGAGATCGACGTACCACTGCATGCGCTCACGACACCAGTACTCGTACCATTTGGGCCCTTCGCTCGGCGGGACGAAGAACTCGAGTTCCATCTGCTCGAATTCCCGGGTCCGGAAAATGAAGTTTCCTGGTGTGATCTCGTTACGAAAACTCTTGCCGACCTGCGCGATTCCGAACGGAGGTTTCTTGCGGCTCGTCTGGAGCACATTGGCGAAGTTGACGAACATCCCCTGCGCAGTTTCGGGACGCAGATAGACCTCGGCACCCGATCCTTCGACCGGACCGGCAAAGGTCTTGAACATCAAGTTGAAGGCCCGAGCTTCTGTGAGGGAACTCTTGGCACCGCAGCCGGGACATGTCGACGGGTCGTCCAGATGATCCTCACGAAATCGCTGATTGCACTGACGACAGTCCACGAGCGGATCACTGAAATTTGCCAAGTGGCCGCTCGCTTCGAAGACCTGCGGTGGCCCGAGAATCGCAGCATCGATCAAGACGACGTCGTCACGACGCTGCACCATCGTGCGGATCCACGCTTCACGGACATTGCGGAGCATGAGGGATCCGAGCGGACCGTAGTCGTAACTCGAGCGGAAACCGCCGTAGATCTCCGCCGACGGATACACGAATCCGCGTCGCTTGCAGAGATTGACGATCTGATCGAGGTCAGTGGCTGGCATAGATGTCCAGACTAAAGCCGGATCCCCAGATACACAGGTATCGATTCCACGGGCTCATTCCCGCTCGAAGATGCGCACCGACCGGAGTCGTCTCTCCATGTGATGCTCGAAAGCCGCCGTTGCGATCGAGAGCACTTCGTTGACGATCGGATCGTCCAAATGCTGACCTCGGGGATCGAACGCCTCGTCGAGGACCTCATTGAGATTTCCGCCAAGAATCCGGCGCATCAGTTCCCGAGCGCCATGGGAGACACCAGCACCAGTGTTCGATCCGCAGGAACGACAGAGCACTCCCCCGAGAGCGATATCGAACGACAGCCGCGTCCGGTCGTTGTCCTGGGGATCGAGCGTGATCGTTTCGGCACATGAGGCGCACGCGTCGAGTTGCGGTCGCAATCCTTCGGCGGACAGCAGTTTCCACAAGAACGCAGGGACGATGATCGGCGAGGGTCTCGTCAAAAGAGTCTGGCGCGCTCCGGCGAGCATCTTGTAGATGTGCGGGACCGGTTCCCGGTCGGGCACAAGTTGGTCCACGGCCTCGAGCATCGCAAACGCTTCCGTCATCGAATCCAGGTCGCCGAACATGGCCCGGTTCGCATCGACGGTTTCGACCTGACTGATGACGTCCAGGTCCCTGCCCCGGTGCAATTGCACGAGCACACACGACAGCGGCTCGAGGCGACCACCGAACTTGGATCGGGTCTTACGCACACCCTTGGCAATGGCTCGGACTTTGCCGTGCTCCTGCGTGAGGAACACGATGATGCGGTCAGCTTCACCGAGCCGGTACGTGCGCAACACGATCGCCGTGTCGCGATACAACTTTGAAGACATCGAGTATCGGTCTACTCGACGCCACCGAAACGCCGTTGACGTCGCGCGTATTCATCAACTGTCCTTCGCAAGTGATCCACCCCGAGATCGGTCCACCCAGCTTCGACGAAGACGAGTTCTCCATAGGCGAGTTCCCAAACCAGCGAATTCGGGAGACGGTTGGGAGGACCCAGAATCACCACGAGGTCCGGTTCGCCTGCTTCACCAAAAAGCGCTTTGCCAAGGCGCTTCTCGGTGAGAGGAATCTTGTTCGGCCACGATGCAACCACGTCCCGAATACGCTCACGTCCATCGACCACTGGATCGATGACGACGTGCACACCCTCACGTGTGGCCGTGCGTCGGGTC
>JAULYE010000078.1:0-2231 GCA_032118015.1 Ilumatobacteraceae bacterium
CGTTCCCCACTCGCCGCTATCGGCGATCAGATATGGACCGAGGATTCCGGAAACAACGTCGGACACGAGAGTCATGCCTTGGGTCCAGATCAACTTTCCGAGTGACCCCTCGGGTCCTGGTGGCGCGCCCGAGCGACGCAGATCGGCTGCGCGACGATTGACGAATCCTTCGATGCGAAAATGCGTGAATGCCCGCATGAGGTCCTGACGAACCACAGGATGATTGGTGACTCCCATCGCACGGGCAGTCGCCAACAATTGTCGCCAGGACCCGCCAATTCGAGTCGATGACCCCTCGCCGGAGTGGTCGCGCTCGAAACCCAAGGTGGTGAGCGCGACTTTCCAGCCATCGCCCTGGTCACCGAGGCGGGCCGTATCCGGCAATCGAACGTCGTCGAAGAAGACTTCGTTGAAGGACGAACCGCTGCTCATCTGTTTGATGGGTCGAATTTCGATGCCCTTCAGGTGCATCGGAACGATGAAAGCGGTCATGCCTTTGTGTTTGGCAACCTCGGGGTCGGTACGGGCGATCAGCAAACCCCACTCGGAGAACTGTGCTCCCGAAGACCAGACCTTCTGGCCGTTGATCACCCACTCATCACCATCGCGTTCCGCGCGGCAGGCCAGAGCCGCCAGATCACTTCCTGCTCCAGGTTCGGAGAAGAGCTGACAACACAGTTCCCCTGCTGCGAGGAAGCGACTGACGAATGATGAACGCTGCTCGGGTGTGCCGTACAGAGCGATCGTCGGAGCGATCAATCCGACGGTGACGCTATGTGTTTCGTGACCAACTGGAGTCGTGAACTGAGATTCGAGTTTGGAGAACGCGCGGGCATAGGGGCGTGAAAGACCCAGACCTCCGTATTCGATCGGGTGAGTGATGGCGTGATACCCGCGTTCGGCTTTGAGTTGTGTCCAAGCTTTGGCGTGTTCGAGCAAATCGCGCTCGGTTGCAAAATCCAGGGAATGGAAGACCGAGACCGAGAAATCCCCTTCACCCCACACGAGGTCTTTGTCGTCACTACCTCCGCTGCGGTAGGCGGCGTGGGCTTCCAGCCATGTGCGTGCTTGAGCAGTGAACTCTTCGATAGACGAATCGTCGACGACCACGGCCTCACGGTAATTGAACGGCACGTCAGATCGTCAAGTGGACGCCAGTTTGATCGACCCGAACTGGCATGTGTCCAAGTTCGAGTACCCGATACTCAGACGAGGCCTCGCATGTCAGCGCCTCCCAAGAGACGGTTCGGGCAAGAAGATCACTGCATGAGATTCGGCATACAGCCAGGGCGATTCGGCGTACATCCAGACCATCGTCGACCCCCTTCTCCTCGGCACCATGGCAGCAAGGTCGACGGACCTGGTGGGCAGTTGTCGGTCATCGCGTCGACCACTGGCAATCCGTGTCATGATGTTCGTTCGGATTCGAGACGCAAAGGCGTGAACCACTGGGGGATGACATGGGTGATGGGAAAAATTCTGGGATCAGGCTCGGCCTTACGGCAGATGAGGTGTTGACCACCACCAGATCCGTTCGCAAACGTCTCGATCTCCAGCGTCCAGTCGAGCGAGAAGTGCTCATGGAGTGCATCGACATCGCCCATCAGGCCCCAACTGGATCCAATATGCAGGGTTGGCGGTGGATGTTCGTCGACGATCCGGCCAAGAAGAAGGCATTGGCGGAGATGTATCGCACCAACTTCTTTCCGTATGTGAACGACCCTGATCGTCCGAAGAACGATGAGCAGGGAGAGAGGATTCGCGACTCCGCCACGTATTTGGCCGAAGTTCTCGATCAGGTGCCCGTCCTGCTCATTCCCCTTCATGCAGGTCGACTCGATGTCGGCACACCGACATTCGGTCAGGCCTCAGCGTGGGGGTCCCTGTTGCCTGCGGTGTGGAGTTTCATGTTGGCCCTTCGCGAACGAGGGCTCGGCTCTGCTTGGACGACGTTGCATCTTCCCCATGAAAAGGAAGCAGCAGAACTGCTTGGAATTCCTTTCGACCGCTACACCCAGGCAGGTTTGTTTCCCGTGGCATACACGGTTGGCACTGATTTCAAACTGGCCAAGAGACTGCCAGCGGAGAAGTTCGTCCGGTGGAACACCTGGTCGTGATATTCCAGTCGTGATATCCCAGTCGTGATATCCCAGTCGTGATTTTCCAGTCGTGATCTTCCAGTCGCAGATGGATGTTCGGGGCTCACTACCATGTGGATTCATTCGTCCGTG
>JAULYE010000079.1:0-7222 GCA_032118015.1 Ilumatobacteraceae bacterium
GCTTGGACAATGGACAAGAGCGCCAAATTGCTTACGACCTCGTGGACAAGGCACGAACGGTCTTCGTGTGGCCGGCTCAGGAGCGAAAGACCCCCTCGAAGGGCAAACCGTCTCGATCTGCCAGTTCTGGGTCTGGCGGCCCGTCCACGAGCAAGTCGACCGCTTCCCCGGCAGACTCAAGGGCGGAAAACGACGATCCGACCGATGAAGACGAGGATTTCGACGAAGACGAGGACTTCGACGAAATCGATGATCAAGACGAATACGACGACGACAACAACGAGGACCAGGAGCACGGCGAGTCATGAGCAATCTGGACATGAAAGAAGCCATCCGCCTACTGGCGGGTGAGAAGAACATCTCGGAAGAAACCCTTTTGCAGGTGCTTGTCGACGCGCTCGCGACTGCCTACAAGCGTCGCCCGGGTGCAGCCGAAGAGGTCGAAGTCGGTCTCAACCCCGACACTCTCGAGATCAGTTTCACGGCCTACGACATCGATGAGGATGGCAACTGGATCAGCCCTCGTGATGACACGCCGGAAAAGAACGAACTCGGACGTATCGCCGCTCAGACGTTCCGCCAGGTGATGGGACAGCGCATCCGAGAAGCCGAACGTGACCGCAAATTCGAAGAATATGCCAACCGCGAGGGCGACATTGTCACTGGCATCGTGCAGCAAAACGACAACCGCTATGCGCTGTTGGATCTCGGCAAAGTCGAAGCCCTCATGCCTCAGAGCGAACAGGTGCCATTCGAGCGCGCCACGCCGGGTACGCGCGTCAAGGCCTACATCGTCGAGGTTCGACGCAGCGAAAAGGGTCCGCAGATCGTGGTCAGTCGTACACATCCGGGTCTCGTGAAGCGCCTGTTCGAACTGGAAGTGCCCGAGATCGCCGACGGTGTCGTCGAGATCAAGGCCTGTGCACGTGAGCCTGGGCATCGAACGAAGATCGCCGTGGCATCCAATGACAACAACGTCGATCCAGTTGGCGCGTGCGTCGGCGCGCGCGGTGCGCGCGTTCGCATGGTGGTCAATGAACTGAATCAGGAAAAGATCGACATCATTCCATTCAGCGAAGATCTTCCCGACTACATCGCGAAGGCACTGTCACCGGCCAAGGTCACCGAAGTTCTCCTCAGCGAAGACCGGACTCAAGCCGATGTCATCGTCCCTGATTTCCAGCTCAGTTTGGCAATCGGCAAGGAGGGCCAGAACGCCCGTCTCGCAGCCCGATTGGTGGGGGTGCGCATCGACATCAAGAGCGAGACACAGCACTACAACGAGATCAATGGCATCTTCCCTGACGACACCGAGTACGCAGCGGGAGAGTGGATGCTCAACCCGGAAACCGGAGCCCAGGAGTTCCATGCGACCGACGGCTCGATCATGGGTGTCGAGGAATGGGAGAAAGCAACGGGCGTATCAGCCAGCGAGGGCGAACCCGAAGCATGAGTGAACGACTCGGACCCGTACGGACGTGCATCGGTTGCCGGACACGCCACGAGCAGGATCGTCTGACGCGATTCGTGCCGGGCGAAGATGGACAACCGTTGTCGTCGCGGACAGCTCCGGGTCGAGGAGCATGGATCTGCGCAGGATCCACCACCTGTCGGGAGACAGCAGAGAAGAAGCGAGCATTCGATCGGGCCTGGAAGACCCGAACAACGATGAAGAGTCGCACGACCATGGCACACTGAACAGTCGCCGGCACCGCCGGCGAAAGACATGAAGGACTGAAAGCCGCGTGGCAACAGCAAAGATCAAAGTCAGCGAACTAGCGAAGAAGCTCGGTATGACCAATGCCGAAATGCTGGATCTCTGCAAAGACAACAACGTGGCGGCAAAGACCCCTCAGTCCACCCTCGTCGAGGCTTTCGTGCCGATGTTGGAGCGCAAGGCCAAGGCCCTGGGTCTGGTGCGCGATCAGCAACCCGAAGAAGCAAAGCCGGCGAAGAAGGTCCCTGCGAAAAAGGCAGCAGCCAAAGTCGCAGATGAAGGGGATGGAGCCACCGAAGATTCCGGTGCAGATCCCGTCAAGAAGGCGCCTGCAAAAAAGGTTGCGGCCAAGAAGGTCGACGCCGAACCGAAGACCGACGATGTTGCAGCACCGACGACCCCCGTTGTCGATGTTTCAGTTGCCCCTGCTGTCGTCGTGACTCCTGACGTCGAAGTTGTCGCTGAAGCGCAACCTGCACCGACGACTCCATCTGGATCTGTCGTCTCCAGTCGAACAACTCCTGTGCGCGATGTGCCGCGTGAGCCTGTGCGTGATGTGCCGCGTGAACCTGTGCGTGAACCCGTGCGTGATGCGCCGCGTGAACCTGTGCGTGATCCTGCGCGCGAGATTCAGCGTGATCCAGGTGCTCGACCTCCAGCTGCGCGTCCTGTGCCCCCACCCCCTGGCCGTCCACTCAGCGCGTCGGGTCGCCCAGTTCCTCCGCCGCCTGGCCGTCCACTGAGCCCTTCCGGTCGTCCGGTTCCGCCGCCCCCCGGGGGTCCGCGCCCGGCTGGTCCGCGTACAGGTGGCCCTGGTTACGGCGGTCCGCGAACAGGAACTCCGCGTCCAGCGGGAGCTTTCGGCGGTCCTCGTCCCGGCGGCCCGCGTCCAGCGGGAGCTTTCGGTGGTCCCCGCCCTGGCGGAGCACCTGGAGCACCAGGTGCAGGGCGTCCAGGTGGTGGCGGTCGTCCTGGTGGCGGACCGCGCCCAAGCGGTCAACGCCGTGCTCCAAGAGGCGGCGGTCGCCGTCGTCGTCGCGGAGAGGATGATTTCCAGCCATCGATGATCTCCTACAGCGAGAGCGACGCTCCGGTCCCCGAGGGGATCGTCGTCATCGAGCGCGGAGTGTCGTCGCAGGAGTTCGCGCCGCGTCTCAACCGAACGGCGGCTGACGTCGTGCGCTTCTTGATGAAGAACGGCGAAATGATCACTGCGACGATGACGCTCTCCGACGAGCAGATGGAGTTGTTTGCTCTCGAGATCGGTGCCGAGATTCTTCTCGTCGAGCCCGGTCAACAAGAAGAGATGGAGTTGCAGGCTCTCTTCGACGACAGCGACGATGACGAATCACAAGAGGCACGTCCTGCGGTCATCACCGTCATGGGACACGTGGACCACGGTAAGACGACCCTGCTCGACCGCATTCGCAATGCCAACGTCGTGGCCGGAGAAGCCGGTGGAATCACCCAGCACATCGGGGCGTACATGGTCGACCATGACGGCAAGAAGGTGACCTTCATCGACACCCCAGGTCACGCGGCGTTCACACAGATGCGCGCCCGTGGTGCGCAAGTGACCGACATTGTTGTGCTCATGGTTGCCGCCGACGACGGTGTCATGCCTCAGACGATCGAAGCGATCAATCACGCCCGGGCTGCAGAGGTGCCGATCGTGGTAGCGATCAACAAGATCGACAAGGAAAATGCCGATGTTCAGCGTGTGCTGTCTCAGCTCTCGGAGAACAACCTGATTCCCGAATCGTGGGGTGGAGACACGATCTGTGTCGAGATGTCCGCCCAGCAGAACCTCGGTATCGATGATTTGCTCGAACAGCTCACGATCGTTGCCGAAGTCGAAGAGCTGACGGCGAATCCGACGGGACGCGCCAAAGGCGTCGTACTGGAGGCCAATCTCGACACTGGCCGTGGCCCTGTTGCCACGATCCTTGTCGACAAGGGGACTCTCAAGGTGGGCGATCCGATCGTTGCCGGGGGAGCCTGGGGTCGGGTTCGCGCGATGATCGACGACAAGGGCAAACAGATCAAAGAGGCCGGCCCATCGACACCAGTTCAGGTGCTGGGGCTTGCGTCGGTTCCCCAAGCTGGAGATGAGTTCCGAGTTGCGCCGGATGAAAAGACGGCGCGAACCGTGGGCGAAGCCCGCGAACAGAGATTGCGCGCAAAGGCTCAGCGTGGCGACGCTCGAGTGGCCCGCGGTGTCAAACTCGAAGACGTCTTCACGCAGATTCAGGCCGGCGAAGTCGCAACGCTGAATCTGGTGCTCAAAGCCGACGTTCAAGGATCACTCGAAGCAGTGACCGAGAGCTTGCGCCGTCTCGAGCGAGATGAAGTGAAGTTGGCCTTCGTGCACCGTGCTGTCGGTGGCGTGACCGAGAACGACATCACGCTCGCGGCCGCGACGAATGCCACCATCATCGGATTCAACGTTCGTCCAGATCGCAAATCCCGTGAGTTGGCCGAGGCCGAGCATGTCGAGATCCGCACCTATGAAATCATCTACAAGCTGCTCGAGGACATGGAAAGCGCCATGGTCGGCATGCTCGCTCCCGAATTCGAAGAGGTTGTCACCGGTGAAGCCGAAGTGCGCGAAATCTTCCGTGTGCCCAAGCTGGGCGCAATTGCGGGTTGCTATGTGCGCAGCGGCCAGATCACGCGCGGCACCAAGGTGCGCTTCCTTCGCGAAGGCGTCATCATCTGGAAGGGCGCGATCCAATCCTTGCGTCGCTTCAAAGACGATGTGCGAGAGGTTCGAGAGGGTTTCGAATGCGGTATCGGCTTGTCCGATTTCCAGGACCTCAAGCAGGGCGACTTGATCGAAACCTATGAAGACAAACTCATCGTCCGGACATGAGTGATCTCGAGTTCTTCTTCGACCCGGTCTGCCCCTGGGCGTGGATCACCTCGCGCTGGGTGACTGAGGTTCAATCGCAGCGCGACTACGAGGTTCGTTGGAGATTCATCTCGTTGAAGATCTTGAACAAGGACAACTCAGCAAACTGGTACACCGATCAATACAAGCGCTGGCATGCAATGGGCCATGAGGCCCTGCGTGTGGCTGCACACGTCGATTCTGTCCTTGGCAACGAGGCAGTTGCTCGTCTGTACACGGCGCTCGGAACAGAGGGTCACAACAAGGATCGCCGCGAGGATTTTGCTGCGAGCACCGAGACGTTCGTCGGTGAATGCCTGCAGATCGCAGGCCTGGATACATCTTTTGTGGAGCTGGCCTTCGATGAAAGTCTCGATGCGCGCATTCAGGCCGACACATCTGAGGCTCTGGCGCGCACGGGTCCTGATGTCGGCACTCCGATATTGACGTTCGCACCTGGGTCTGCACACGAAGGGTCCTTTTTCGGCCCTGTGATCGCCCGCATTCCACGAGGAGACGAAGCTCTGCGCCTGTGGGATGCAGTCGAGACGCTCGCCACAACTCCGGGCGTGGCTGAGTTGAAGCGGTCACTGCGCTCCTCACCAGTTTTCGACTGAACGGCAATTGACGCCCCGATAGCGTCAGGGACGTGAACCGACCCCGACCACGTTCGACTCAGCGCACGACTCGGGCATACCCCCGCTCGGCTCGGCTCGGAGAAACTCTTCGCGAAGTGCTGGCCGACGAGCTGGTCAGGATCGATGACGAGCGTTTGACCTTCGTGACCGTCACCCGAGTCGACGTCGATCCTGAGATGAACCGCGCCATCGTCTATTTCGACTCCCTGTCGGGTGAAGATGGCGATGGAGTGATCCTCGAAGCGTTCTCTGACCATCGCATTCGCTTACAGGGATCGATCGGCAAGCAGGTGCGGGCGAAGAAGACACCGATTCTGTCGTTTCGACCTGATGAGGTGATTCGCTCTGCCGAGCGCATCGATCGAATTCTCCACGAAGATCCGTTGCGTGGACACGACGTCGTGGTCAATGAAGAGAATTACGATCCGAGAAAGTTGTCGTCGCACATCGATCCCGGCGCTGACTGATGGCTCGGCGTCGACCCGCCACCGTCCACGGTCTCTTGACCATCGACAAGCCCGTTGGCTGCACAAGTCATGACGTGGTGGATCGCGTCCGCCGAATACTGGGAGAGCGGCGTGTCGGTCACTCCGGGACGCTCGATCCGGATGCTTCAGGGTTGTTGTTGATCGGGGTCGGTCAGGCCACTCGGCTGCTGCGCTTTGTCGATATGGCACGGATCGACGGTCATGAGACGACATTCAAGTCCTATACGGGCACTGTGGTGCTTGGCACCGAGACCGACTCACTCGATGCGAGCGGGACGATCACTGCTGAGCACGACATGTCGACAGTGATCTCGTCGATGACGACAGAGTCGATTCAAGGAATCGTCGATGCACATCTGGTGGGCGCTATCGAACAGATACCTCCGATGGTGTCGGCTCTGCGAGTGGATGGAAAGAGATTGCACGAACTCGCCCGAGAAGGAATCGAAGTCGATCGAGAGGCTCGTCCAGTGACGATTCATTCTTTCGAGGTCGTGGGTGTGAGTGGCAATGCGATCGACATTCGAGTGGCTTGTTCCTCCGGCACCTACATTCGGACTCTTGCTGCCGACCTTGGGCGACTGCTCGGTGGAGGAGCGCACCTCCGTGATCTTCGGCGGACTGCAATCGGCAGCTTCGATATCGCGCAGGCGACTTCCTTGGTTGATTTCGAAATGCTCGATCAGAACGCAGCACGTGCAGCTCTGTCGCCCGTGATCGAGGCATGCGGCGAACTGTCGCGTACTGCGGTGACACCCGAGCAGCGATCCGCTGTCGCCGTCGGAGCGGTGCTTGAGCGTTCGATATTCGTCGGCGAACCACCATGGGCAGTGGTCCACGAGTCCCCGGGAGGGGATAGCGAATTGCTCGCTGTGTACGAACCCTTCGCGAACGAACGAGTCGGCGACGACAAGGCTCGGCCAATCGTGGTTCTCGTGGCCCCACCCACATCCAGCAGCGATTCGTGACTCCTCACTCATGAGGTTTACGCGGCAACCGAACTAGCGTTGTGCCCCGTGCTGATCATCGACGACTTTTCCAGCTGCCCATGGCCGGGTATGTCGAGCGTCGTGACCATCGGAGCCTTCGATGGCTTGCACATCGGTCACCGCACCGTCATCGGCCGTGTCATCGAGGAAGCAGGTTCATCTCAGAGCCGTCGCAGTGTCCTCGTGACGTTCGATCGCCACCCTGCATCTCTCGTTCGCCCGGATTCTGCACCGAAATTGCTGTCGGCTCATGAACACAAATTGGAACTCCTGGCCGACACAGGTCTGGATGCGACCGCAGTGATCACCTTCGATGATGCACAAGCGGCAGAGTCTCCCGAGGAGTTCGTCGAGCGGGTTCTGGTGAACTGCTTGCGTGCCGACGTCATCGTGGTCGGAGAGGATTTTCACTTCGGGCGTGGTCGACGGGGAAATGTCGAGCTGTTACGCACTCTTGGGGCACGGTTCGGCTTCACCGTCCATCCAATCCCGCTTGTGGA
>JAULYE010000080.1:0-5368 GCA_032118015.1 Ilumatobacteraceae bacterium
GACGTCGAGGTCGGTGTCGGTGTCGGTGTCGATGTCGCCGCCCACATCAGGTGGCAGCGCCGGCATCGACTCATCCATGACAATTTCTCCGAGATCAACACCGGCTCCGGGGAAGAGACGATTCACTGCTTCGGTCAAGTTGTCACCGATCACAGACTGCCCGTCGTACCAAGCCAGTACTCGACGTACGAAGACCTGCTTGGATCCGGCATCATCGGGTCGCACGAACAGCGGTTGAATCCAGATCAGGCCGTCACCGACAGGAACCATCTGCAACTGGCCGAGAATGACGCGCGATCCCCGTTGGTCGAGCAACGTGATCACGGGAGCAATCTCTGGATCACTGCCCAGTTCGGCTGCAACAGTTGCCGGCCCAGCCGGAAGTTCTCCGGAGTAGCGGTAGACCTTGATCTGTCCGTACGTAGCCGGATCGCTGGACACGACCATGATCGCGCGCAGCTCTTTACGTGTGTCATCAGCCGAGAAAGGAACGAACGGACGCAACAGCGAGAACGTCGGCGAGGATGAACCAATTGCATCCTGAGGTGAATGGAACATGGTGTAGTACGGCTCGAATCGGGCAACGTTCGCATCAGCAACGTCTCCCGTGTTTGCCTGAGAGGCCGCATCGATAGCTGCCGTGTCTCCTGCAATGGCCGCTCCACCCGACACGAATTCCGGATCGCGCTTCACAGCCTGGGCAACGCTCCAAGCCGAATCACGATTGAAGAACTGGTCGGCATCGGTGAACTGGTATCGCCCGTACAGATTCGTCTGCACTCGGAACAGATCTTCCGGATAGCGGAAGTGGCTGCGCAACGAAGCCGGCACGCGATCAGCGGGAGTGAACAGATCCGGGAAGGCCTTCGACCATGCACGAATGATCGGATCCATGGGATCGACCACATACAGAGTGACTGAGCCGTCATAAGCGTCGACGACAGCCTTGACACTGTTTCGCACGTAGTTGAACGTGTCCTTCAGTCCTGAACCCGGCGTGAGATTGTCGGTATTCGCATTCTGGGCATAGGGATAGCGCGCCGACGTCGTGAATGCATCAAGGACCCATACGACCTTGCCATCTTCGACAACGGGATATGGATCGGCATCGAGATGCAGGAACGGGGCGAGCTTGGAGACACGGTCACGAACATCGCGAACGTGAATCAGCCGCGAATCCTGATTCACGAGACCCGAGCCGAAAAGGTTGAACTCTCCGAAATGCACTGCAAACGCAAGACGACGCAGAGTCGAACTGAGCTCGACTCCAGCTTCTCCCTCGTACGGAGTTGCCTCTGTGTCCGGACATGCCTGTTCGACTTGCTCGGAGTTGACGATGGCATACCCAGGTTGCTGGGTGCCGACGTACAGTTGCGGTCTTTCGGTTGCGATCTCGCTATAGATCGGCCGGCCGTCGTTGGTGATCTGGCTCGCACTGGCGGCAACCACACCGCATCCGTGCGTGTAGATCAAGTGGCGAGAGACCCACGTCTTGTTCGGAATTCCATCCGGGTTCAATTCGCGTGCAGCGACGAACGTCTGCTGGGTCCGACCATTGATCTCGTATCGATCGACATCGAGGTCGTTGATCGAATAGAACGCGAACAGTCCTTGGTCGAGGGCGTATCGATCGCGCATTTCACGGATGTCGAGCAATCGTGAATCCGACAGCGCGGAGGCATCAGCCGCAACTTGTTGACGGGTGATCGGTGCATCGGTCACTGAAATCACTTCGATGTCATCGATTCCCATCGCCGCCTGGGTGGCGGCAATGTTCAACCCGATGTAGGGACGCTCACGTGTCGTGACGTTGGGCTGAACGACGAATCGCTGAACGATTGCCGGATAGACCGCTCCGGCGACGACAGCGACAACTGCCCACAGAGCCATGGACAGCAGCGGCAAACGCCAGCCACCCCAGCGAATACCGGCAAGAAACAGTGCTGCTACCAGCAGGCTGATCATGATCAACAAGTTGATGGCTGGCAGTTCGGCTTTGACGTCGGTGTACGTCGCCCCTTGCACGACGCCGCGACCGGACACGGTCAACTCGAACCTCTGGAGCCAATAGTCGACAGCCTTGATGACTGCGAGCAGCGCGAAAAGAATGCTCAGGTGGATACGCGCTCCACGCGTGATCCTGTCTCCTGGTGTCTGCACACGAATCGATCCATTGAGAAAATGCATGGCCGCAGTCAGCATGGTGATCAACACCACGGCTGCGAATGCCCAGTCGATCGAGAAAGTCAGGAATGGCAAACGGAAGACGTAGAAGCCGACATCGGCACCGAACTGGGGATCGTCGACTCCGAAGGATTGGGAGTTGCGGAACAGCAGCCACTGCTGCCATTGGGCGATCGCCGGCAGACCGACCATGAGACCGAAAAGGATGGAGACGACAATCCGCAAAAGGCGAGTCCGTCCACCCACAATCGAGCGATACCTTTCGACCACTTCTCTTTCTGGACCGAGTGGGAGATCCGCAGAGGACAGCCGCTGTGCGAGGGTCAGGCTGATGAATGCAAGGACGGCGAAACCGATACTGAACACGCCGGCAAGAAGCGCCTTCGTTCCAAGGGTCGACCAGAACACCGACCCTTGATCGACCGAGCCGAACCACAGAAGGTCGACATAGAAGTTGGCAAAGGTTCGCGCCGAAAGGAACAAGATGACGACAACGGCCACGATGGCAAGAAGGACGATTCTTCCCTTCGATGCCCATTGAGGTCGGCCTGCAGATGACCGCCGGCGCGGACCGCTGGGAAGGTCCGAAGATGGTCGCACGGGGTCAGGCTAGTTCTGATCTGAGACGAGAACACATCGGCACCCGGAATGAGCAGGTGAGTGTGTGTGACCCGTAGGAAACTCCTCACCACCACTCACGAAACCGCCAAGTGAGTTGTCTTCAGCATCTGCACACGCAGGTCCATTCGGATCCACTTTCCAGCACACACGCATCCCAGGAGTCAGAACTGCCGCTGCACCACGGCCATACGCAGTCAGTGCCACATCATCCATGTGGTCGTCGATGAAATGGTTCTTCCATTCTCGATACACGAGCCGGACGAGACTGGCCAGTTCAGCGTTGCTGTCCGAGGACTGCGACAGACTGCGTTCGAGTCGCTCACGTAACGGGTCGACAATGCCAGATGCCACGAACTCGTGGATGAGCGGAAGTTGCGTCTCGATTCTGTGCACAAGTGCACTTTCGGGATCATCAGCGAGAGACCGCGCTCCAGCGAGAGCGGCTTCACCAAGAAGGTTCTTCAACGACGCCACGTAGCGACCAGCGTGTTCGGTTCGTGACCCGACGAGGACTTCGATGGATCGCACAACAGGCTTTCCACGCAAGATGTCGAGTACCTGATTCTGTTCGTCGGCAAGAACCCGCTTGGCCATTCGGCTCATGGCAACGATGACAGGAATGAGAACCTCATTGCGGGCCTCGAATACCTCGGTGTCGACGTCGTCACCAACGACGATCGAGTCGACGGGTTCTTCAACGTAGGTTTCACGAGGCATGTGGCGAGAGGCATCTGCAGCAACGGATTCCGTATTCGCCTTCCGCAATCGCTCGAAGATGTCACCGGCATCGACAACAGGAGGACGACGATGAACCTCTGGCTCCGGCTCGACATGTGGCACATCCGGCGGTTGCTCGCCTCGAACGGGCTCGTCACGAACGGGCTCGTCTCGAACTGCCTGCATCCGGGCAAATTCGGATCGGGCGAACAATGGCACGACGTTGGACATCGGTGCGACCACATCATCTTCGCTGGTGTCATCGTGCTCTTCGGCGAGGTCGCCAATCGTGTTTACCGTGATGTCATCGGTCGTTTCGTCGCCTGCTGCGATGACAACTGATTCATCGAGATCAGGATCACTGTGGTCGACATCAAGAGAAGAATCGTCACCACTCCCGTGTACGAGATCATCTGCCGACGATCGTGTCCCATCTTCGGAGTTGCTGTCCTCGGGTGAGAAAACTGGTGCGGACGATGGAGGGCGCACCGCTTCGAGGCGCTCGATGTCGTCGGCTTGCACGATCACCGGTACTGGTCCCGTCGTCGGAGCAAGATTGACGAATTCCATTGGCTCGTCACTCGGCTCCGCCAGGTCGCGCAACACGTCATCGGTTGCAGTACGAGCTCGCTCGAAGGCATGCACGAGACGCTCACGGCCATGATGCAGATCCTGCAGTTGCTCCCGTGCCAACTCGCGGCGACGTGCCACGTCGGCCAGCACACGTTCACGGTAGGCACGGGCCTCGTTGACCATCTCCCGGCCTTGCTGTTTGGCCATCAAGATCTCTGCCTCGGCATCCGATGTCACATCTTGTCGGCGCCGCGAACACTCGAGTTCAGTCTCCTCGCGAACTCGCGCTGCTTCCTCCGATGCCTCTTTGACGATGCGTCCTGCAGTTACTTCTGAACGCTCTTTGATCTTGTGTGCCGCCTCGCGAGCGGCTTGGATGATGCGTGCTGTCTCTTCCCCGAGCAGTCCCGCGATCGTCGCTTCGGTCATCTCTGCATGTACGAGCGGCTGGGCATGCTTGACGTCTCGGAGTTCTCGCTCGAGAAAGACCACTCGTTCCTGCAGTCGTGACATCTCAGCGGAGACCATGCGCAAGAAATCGCGCACTTCTGCCGGATCGAACCCGCGTCGCGCCGAAGAAAACGAGGCTCCCGCCACCGCGGAGGGCGATGAGGGGTCCGGGCGCGAAAACGAAAGGACCATCCGCGCCATCGTACGTAAGATCCAAGGACCAAAGGTGTCAATCGCCCTCAGGCGGAACTGTTACCTCGTGTCGGGAGGGGCAGTGTGACTGGCGTTCCTCCCAGATCTTCGAGAGCCTGCAACGCTTCATCGAGAGTGGCAACGGTGACGATTTCGACATCGTCGCCCATGACTCGACGAACTTCTTCGATCTCGGCCTCGGGTTGATTCGTGGGTACGAGGAAGTACTTCACTCCTGATTGACGAACGGCAATCGCCTTTTGCAGCAACAGTCCAATCGCCCCGACACTTCCGTCGTCAGCGATCGTGCCCGTGACCGCCACCCCGCCTTCGGGGGTGAGTTCCCCCGGTGACAATGCATCGATCAATGCCAGGACGAAAGACAATCCAGCCGACGGGCCTCCGATGCGGTTGGTGTCGATGTCGATCTCGAACGGCAGATCCACGGTACGAGTGTCTCGCGCCGAAAAGCCGATCAACGTTCTGTTCGGATCATCAGGATCGGCAATGAGCTCCACCTCGACGATCCGCTCCTCATCACCACCGATGCTCTCCACAGTGAGCACAATTGTGCGGCCGGGCTGGGCGACCTGGAGTACTTCGGCCAGTTTCGCCAGAGTTTGCGTCTCCA
>JAULYE010000081.1:0-13803 GCA_032118015.1 Ilumatobacteraceae bacterium
TGAAGACCAATGTCGACGTCTTGACGCTGTCAGCGACACCGATTCCGCGCACACTTGAAATGAGCCTTGTCGGCATCCGTGACCTGAGCCTCTTGCAGACTCCGCCAGCTGATCGCCAGCCCATTCTCACTTTCGTCGGCGAATACGACGAGCGTGTAGCAGTCGAAGCAATTCGTCGCGAGTTGCTGCGTGAAGGTCAGGTGTTCTGGGTGCACAATCGCGTGCAGTCGATCGAGGAATGCGCCATGCGACTGCGCGAACTCGTTCCCGAGGCGCGTATCGCGATCGCCCATGGACAGATGGACGAGTCTGCTCTCGAGCAAATCGTGGTGGACTTCTGGGAGGGACATTTCGATGTCCTTGTGTGCACGACGATCATCGAAAGCGGGATCGACATGCCAACGGTGAACACTCTCGTCGTCGAACGCGCGGACCTTCTCGGTCTCGGACAAATGCATCAGTTGCGCGGTCGCGTCGGACGAAGTGGCCAGCGAGCGTACGCCTACTTGTTTCACCCACGCGACAAGACCCTCACCGAGGAGGCCTATGAGCGTCTGCGTACCATCGGCGAATCCACCGAACTCGGCAGTGGATTCAAGATCGCCATGCGCGATCTCGAGATTCGCGGAGCCGGCAACCTGCTCGGTCAATCCCAGAGCGGACATATTGCGGCTGTGGGCTACGACCTTTACTGCCAGATGGTCACCGAAGCAGTCGGCGAGATGAAGGGTGACCCGATCCGAGAGCCCACAGAGATTCGTATCGACGTTCCCGATCACGCGTTTCTCCCGAATGACTACGTCTCCAAGGAAGCACTGCGTCTCGAGGCCTACCGACGCCTCGCTCTCGTCACCTCGCGTGGCGAAGTCGACGACATCGAGAACGAATGGCTGGATCGATACGGCCCGATTCCAGAACCCGCGCGCACGCTGCTCACAGTTGCTCTCCTACGCGCCGAGTGTCACCGTTTGGGCATCACCGAGATCGTGATCTCTGCGAATCAGGCTCGACTGAGCCCCGTGGATCTCAAGGTGAGCGAGTCGTTGAGACTCAAACGCCTCTCACGAGAAGCTCTGCACAAGGAGAACGTGCGTCAATTGATCGTGCCCATTCCATATTTTCGAGACTCCGACGCACCGCAGGCGACCAGACAAACTCCGACCCGGTTCATGGTGCAGTTCCTCGGCGAACTCTTCCCTGTCGAGACGTCCGAACAGACACCCGTTCGACCCTGATCGGGGGCTTTTGCCGGGCGACGCAGTCGTTCACCCGTAAAGAGAGTAGTTTTGACCAGCGTGTCGTCCTCATCTCGTCTCCGCACCACATCGGCCAGTCACGGCTCGACGCCCTCGAGGCGTCGCTGGACCACCGGAGTCGCCCTTGGGGCGACAGCAGCGATCGCACTCTCGTCGTGCTCGTTCGTGAGCGAAGATGCCGCCCGCATGGGCGACAAACAACTGTCCAATGGCGACTTCTACTCATTGCTCGACGGATACGCGAAGGCCACACAATCAGGGTTCCTGCCGTCGGGCAACATCGATGCCGAGATCGCCCGTGTCATTCTTCTCGATTGGATCGGCACATCAGTGCTGGAAAAGACCTTGCTCGAATACGGGGTCGAGATCACTCAATCAGACCTCGACGCAGCCACAGAATCCCTCACCGATCAGGTGGGTTTCGCTGACGCCCCTGAGGCCGTGCGCACGTTCTACACACGTGCAACCGCGGTGCGCACTGTCACAGGGGAGACGTTCAGCCCAGATGCCGAGGAACTGGCCGAACTGTATGCATCTGGTCCGAAAGAATCCGGAGTTGCATGTTTGCGCCTCATCCTCACCGACTCCCGCGAGGATGCAGATGCCGCGATAGCGCGTATGGCTGCGGGCGAGACCTTCGCCGATGTTGCACTGACCGCCTCGACGGACACATCAGCCGATATCGGTGGCATCTTGGAGAACAATCAAACCGGCGATGAATGCTTTCCATTCGATGAGATCGTCGAACGCATCGTTGGACCCATTGCCGATGCAATCCCGACCGCCCGCCCTGGTGTCGTGAACGGTCCGATCGAAGTCACCGATCTGGGCTGGGTCATTCTGCAGTTGCGGCCGTACTCCGAAGTCGCCGACGAGGCAGCACGCATCATCGGACCTGTCACGGCGACCCGCCTCACGAACTCGGCGCTCGACAACGCATCGATCTGGGTGAACCCTGAATTCGGAACATGGGATCGCGAGAGCAGACGAGTCGTTGCTGCTGACCAGTGATCGACACGGGTGAGATGACCCGATGAATCGTGATGCTGCATCGATCGACATCGTCGGGTTGGGTCCGGCTGGTGAGGAGTACATCACCGAGCACACACGCAACGTGATCGCAAGTCACAGTGTGCGGTTCCTTCGTACGAGCCAGCACCCGAGTGCTGCGATCGTGGGTCACGCGCAGAGCCTCGATCACCATTACGAGAGATCGACGACTTTCGACGATGTCTACCGAGGAATTCTCGAAGAACTCGTGAGGGCAGCGCACGAGCACGGTCGCATCGTCTATGCCGTGCCCGGATCACCGCTCATTCTCGAACGCACCGTGGCACTTCTGCTCGCCGATGATCGCGTGACCTGTCGTGTGCATCCGGCCATGAGTTTTCTCGACATGGTCTGGACGCGACTGGGCATCGATCCGGTGGAAAGCGCAGTTCGACTCATCGACGCCCACGAGTTCTCATCAGCCTCAGCAGGTGATGGCGGCGCACTGCTCATTGCCCACTGCCATGCCAACTGGGTGCTCTCGGACGTCAAACTCGCAGCCGAGGACTCAGGAGACCTGTCCAACGACGACATCCAAGCCGTAGTGCTGCATCATCTCGGACTCGATGACGAACAGGTGATCACGGTCCCCTGGAGCGAGATCGATCGCTGTGTCGAGGCTGACCATCTGACGTCGCTGTTCGTTCCGGAACTGAAAGCACCAGTCGGTAGAGATCTCATTGCATTCCACGAACTCGCTCGACGTCTGCGCCGGGAATGCCCCTGGGACCGGGAGCAAACTCATCAGTCGCTGACGACGTATCTGTTGGAGGAAACCTACGAAGTCGTCGACGCACTACTCGCCCTCGATGAGAACGATTCATCGACTGATGACGACCTGGTCGAAGAACTCGGCGATCTGCTGTATCAGATCGAATTCCACGCTGCGATCGCCGAACAAGAGGGTCGCTTCACGATGGGCGATGTCGCACGCGGTATCCACGACAAGATGGTGCGCCGCCACCCACATGTCTTCACCACCGGCGTACCTTCACCGGACGCGACCTCGATCGATAGCGACGCCGAAGCTCTCATCGAGTCGTGGGACGAGATCAAAAAGGCCGAGAAAGCTGCCAAGGCAGCATCTGGTCGGCCCGTGAGCGACTCCCCCTTCGATGGCATCGTCGAAGCCGCTGGTTCGCTCTCCTATGCGTCGGCAATTCTGGCGCGTTCGGCCAAGCTGGGACGACCCATCGACTCGTCCGATGATCTGAATGCCATAGAGGATCTCGGACTGCATCTGCTCGATGTGGTGGCTGAATGCCGCCGTCGCAAGATCGATCCCGAAGTCGTGTTACGGGCCTCAGCACGCGCCCACCGCAGCATGGTCGAAACCGAGATTCAGCACGATCAGTGACGCGCGGGCAGGGGTGCAATATTCAGGTTCCGTGTCGAGTCACTAGGTTGTAGGAATGACGGACATCATCAGCATCATCGGGCGCGAGGTTCTCGATTCTCGAGGCAATCCCACCGTCGAAGTCGAGGTCGAACTCGAATCGGGAGTACGCGGTCGTGCCATGGTGCCCTCGGGTGCAAGCACAGGCGAACACGAGGCAATGGAATTGCGCGATGGGGGACGTCGCTTCGGCGGCAAAGGCGTCTTGACCGCTGTTGGCTTCGTCAATGGTGAGATCGAAAGCGCACTGATCGGATGCGATGCTCTCGAGCAGCGTATGGTCGACACGGTCCTCAAGGACTTGGACGACACAGCGAACAAATCCCGACTGGGGGCCAATGCCATTCTTGGAACCAGCTTGGCGATCGCGCGCGCAGCAGCCAATGCAGTCGATTTGCCGCTGTGGCGCTATGTCGGCGGACCGAATTCCCATGTGCTTCCTGTGCCGATGATGAATGTGATCAACGGCGGAGCACATGCCGACAACACCATCGATCTCCAAGAGTTCATGATCATGCCTGTTGGTGCACCGAGTTTCCGCGAGGCCCTGCGCTGGGGCACAGAGACGTACCACCAGTTGCGCAAAATCCTCAATGCACGCGGTCTGTCGACGGCGGTTGGCGACGAGGGAGGATTCGCTCCAGATCTGGCGACCAATGAAGATGCCGTCAAGATTCTTGTCGAAGCAATCGCTGCGGCTGACTTCGTTCCGGGTGTCGACATCGCAATTGCTCTCGACCCGGCGATGAGCGAGCTGTTCACCGACGGTCGCTACCACCTTGCTGGCGAAGGACTCGTTCTCGATCGTCAGCAACTCGTCGATTACTGGAAGCGACTGGTCGACACCTATCCGATCGTGTCCATCGAGGACGGAATGGCCGAAGACGACTGGGACGGATGGGCGCAGTTGACCGCTGAGCTCGGTCAACGTATCCAACTCGTCGGCGACGACATCTTCGTCACCAACTCGGCCCGATTGGCAATGGGGATCGAGCGCCGTGCCGCCAACAGCGTGCTCATCAAGCCGAATCAGATCGGCACACTGACCGAGACCTTGGAGACCATCGAACTGGCGACCCGACATCGCTTCACCAGCGTCATGAGCCACCGCAGCGGAGAGACCGAGGACTCGACGATTGCCGACCTGGCGGTTGCCACCAATTGCGGTCAGATCAAGACTGGTGCGCCCGCCCGCAGCGACCGTGTCGCCAAATACAACCAACTTCTGCGCATCGAAGAGCAGCTCGGCGAGACAGCCGAATACCGCGGGACAAGCGCGTTGGCACCTCTTGCTTGATCTGGCGCCATCTCGAGCTTCAAATTCGGCACAATGACAGGGTGTCCAGAACAGTGAATGCCGACCGAGGGAGCAAAACCTCGAGTATCCCGCGGGCATCTTCGCGCAAGACGGTGGCTGCCTCGGCACGTTCGTCATCGAAAAAGACGTCTTCAAAACGCCCACAATCGAAACGAGCCGGATCGAAACCAAAAGGTGCCAAGAGTGCGAAATCGTCGCTCGGTGCAGATCTCACTCGTCCGACTCCACGGTCCGAACGCCTCGTTCCCAAAGCATTCGGGCGGATCGTGCTCGGTATCGGCGCAGTCCTCGTCGTGATCTCCTTCGGTAACTCGTTCATCTGGCTGCCTGCCAAATCGTGGATGGGACAACGCGACGAGTCCGCCGGTCGCCAAGTGGAGCTCGACACGTTGCGACAGGCGTCTGAGCAGATCCAAAAAGAGATCGACTGGCTCAAGACCCCGGCGGGCATCGAAGCTGCCGCCCGCTCAGAGCTCGGATTCGTGAAATCGGGTGAGAAGCGCAAGGTCCTCGTGGGATCGGCAACTGCACCTCTCGAACTGCCAGGTGGCTGGCCATACGACCTGGTCACACAGATCGTGACGGTTCGCGAGACCCAAGAACAGGTCCGCGCCGCCGAGCAAGCCGGCCAGTAACGACTGGGATATCACGACTGGGATATCACGACTGGGATATCACGACTGGAATATCACGACTGGAATATCACGACTGGAATATCACGACTGGAATATCACGACTGGAATATCACGACTGGAATATCACGACTGGAATATCACGACTGGGATATCACGACTGGGATATCACGACTGGGACCCCTGCGAAGATCCCCGACTAAGGTCTGGTCGCACGACTTTCGACACGGGGGTTCAGACGTGACAGGTGGAAGCATTCTCGGCAACCGGGTTCTACGTAAAGAGGATCCGAAGTTTCTCACGACCGGCGGCGAGTACGTCGACGACATCAAGGACGAGCCGCTCCTCGAGGGTGCGTTGCACGTGACCTTCGTGCGTTCGTCGGTGGCACATGGGCGCATCCTGTCCATCGACGCCTCGGCTGCCCTTGAAATGCCCGGGGTGATCGGGGTCTACACAGCTGAGTCACTCGGTCTTCAGCCGGTCCCCGCTGCTTTCAACCCGATGGTGGCGCGCACGTTGCTCGCGGGCGACAAGGTCCGCTACGTGGGAGAACCCATCGCCGCAGTCGTACACGAACACCCGTACCAGGGTGAAGATGCCGCCGAGGCTGTCTACGTCGACATCGACGTTCTCTCAGCTCTCGTCGACATCGAAGAGTCAATGGTCTCGACGAATCTGATCTACGAATCCGCTGGCAGCAACGTCGTTTTCGACACGACCGTGATCGGTATGCCTGACAACACCGGTGACGCGTTCTTCAGCGGATGTGATGTCATCGTCAAGGGCCGCACCTGGAATCAGCGCGTTGCTCCGTGTCCGCTCGAGGTTCGTGGTTCGGCTGCGACCTGGGTCGAAGGTCGATTGTTCCAATGGGTGTCGACGCAACATGCCCAGGGCATCCGTCCAACGATCGCCAAGGCCAACGAGCTCGAGCCAGCGCAAGTGCGCATCATCACCCCTGATGTTGGCGGCGGATTCGGTGCCAAGATCGGCGTCTACGGCGAAGAGTTGGTTCTCGGTCGTCTCGCCAAAGAGACCGGTCGACCAGTGCGCTGGCGCGAGACGCGCAGTGAGAGCATGATGGCCCTCGGGCACGGACGCGCTCAGTTGCAGTACATCACCATCGGCGGCTCGCGCGATGGCAAGGTGACGCACTACCAGTTGCACGCTCTCCAGGACGCTGGCGGTTTTGCCGACACCGGAACGATCCTCGCTCCGTTCATGACACGTCCGATGGCCAGTGGCGTCTACGCCATCCCCAACATCGAAGTACGTACGACATCGGTGGTCACCAACACCACGCCGACTGTTGCCTATCGCGGTGCAGGTCGTCCTGAGGCGACAGCTGCCATCGAGCGGGCGATGGATCTCTTCGCTCTCGAAATCGGTATGGATCCAGCTGAAGTCCGCCGCAAGAACTTGATTCCCAAGTTCGATGCGCCCTACACCACAGCCATTGGTCAGACGTACGACGTCGGCGACTACGAGACGGCCTTGGACAAGGCTCTCGATGCCGCCGATTACAAGGCCTTGCGCGCCGAGCAGGCCAAGCGCCGGGCGGCGAACGATCCCAAGCAATTGGGAATCGGTGTGTGCGCTTACGTCGAAATCACTGGTGGTGCACCGCAGTTGCACGAGAACGCACGTATCGAAGTGCTCGACAACGGTCGTGCCGTCGTCTACACCGGCACGTCTCCGCACGGCCAGGGTCACGTCACGGCTTGGAGCATGATCGCAAGTGACGAGACTGGTATCCCGATGGAGGACATCGACGTCGTTTGGGGTGACACCGATCTCATTCCAGAAGGTGGCGGAACCATGGGATCGCGCTCGTTGCAACAAGGTGGCGCAGCGGTGAACAAGGCTTCCGAAGAACTCGTACACAAGGCCAAGGGCATTGCTGCACGTCTGCTCGAGGCTTCGGAGTCCGATATCGAGCTCGACAAATCCCGGGGTGCCTTCCATGTCGCAGGTACGCCGGCGATGGTCAAGACTTGGGCCGACCTTGCAGTTGCCTCCAAGGACGAAGGTGGACTCAATATCGAGACGCGGTTCGATGCCCAGATGCCGACGTTCCCCTTCGGTGCTCACGTTGCTGTCGTCGAAGTCGATGTCGAGACCGGACGCGTCAAGCACTTGCGCCAGATCGCGTGTGATGATGCCGGCCGCGTGCTCAACCCGATGATGCTCGACGGACAGATCCACGGCGGTGTCGCTCAGGGCGCAGCCCAGGCTCTGCTCGAGGAAGTCAAGTACGACGCCGATGGCAATCCCACGACGTCGAATCTCGCCGACTATGCATTCATTTCTGCTGCCGAGCTGCCCAGTGTGGAAGTCATTCACATGGAGACTCCGACATTCGTCAACCCTCTCGGCGCCAAAGGAATCGGTGAATCAGGCAGCATCGGCTCGACGCCGGCGTTGCAGTCGGCAGTGATCGACGCCGTGTCACACCTCGGTGTGCGCCATATCGACATGCCATGCACCGCAGAGCGCGTGTGGCTGGCCGTCGCCGCTGCAGCGAACTAGTCCCGAACGAGATATCTCGCTCACGACATATCGCAGTCGCCGCCCCAGGCCATCTTCGGCACGGTTCACAAGCGGTCCGTTCAACTTGTAGCGTGCAATCTTGTGACTCGCACGTCGAACTCCCTCCAGTCGGATCCCCTCAGCGCCCCGATCGTCGCTGAGGGCTTGAGCCGCTCATTCGGATCCGGGGACTCCATCGTCCAGGCCGTCGACGGCATCGATCTGGAAGTTCACCCCGGTGAGATCTTCGGCTTTCTCGGCCCCAACGGTGCAGGAAAGAGCACGACGGTTCGCATGCTCACAACGTTGCTCAAGCCGACCTCGGGAACTGCTCGCGTTGCGGGCTACGACGTCGTGCGCGAAGCCGACAAGGTGCGCCGATCGATCGGCGTCGCACTGCAAGATGCTGCCATCGACCCACTGATGACCGGTCGCGAACTTCTCGCATTGCAGTCCGTCCTCTACGGCCTTCCCAAGAACGTCGGCCGCATACGCAGCCTCGAACTTCTCGAGCGCGTCGGATTGACTGCGGCAGCAGATCGACGCGTCGGCACCTATTCCGGTGGTATGCGTCGACGATTGGACCTCGCTCTGTCGCTCGTGCACGAGCCATCAGTGCTCTTCCTCGACGAGCCGACGACAGGTCTCGACCCGATGAGCAGACTGACCCTGTGGGAGGAAGTCCGACGACTCAACGATGCCGGCACGACGGTTCTGCTCACGACGCAGTACCTCGAAGAGGCAGACCAATTGGCGGACCGCATTGCGATCATCGACCACGGACACATCGTGCGCCAAGGTGTGCCCCGCGACTTGAAAGCGCAAGTGGGATTCCCCACGCTGAGTGTCCGCGTGGACCGTGATTTCACCGAACGCGCCCGGGAGATCCTGAGCCGTTTCGGCGACCTGCGACCGAGCGCAGAGGGAACACTCGGCGTCGGTCTCGCACATGGAGCCCAAGATGTAGCAACAGTCGTACGAGCTCTCGACGAGGCCGGACTCAAAGTGCGCCACCTCGAACTCGATGAACCGAGTTTGGATGACGTGTTCGCCGAAGCAACCGGTCATCGCATCGAAGGTGCCGGGTCGAATTCCTCATCGGACAGCGAAGAGGATGGAGACGAGGCACCCGTACGTCGGCGAGGTCGCAGACGATCATGAGCATCCCACTCGTCACCCACAGTGTTGCGCTCACCAAGCGCAGTGTGCGCGGTCGTTTGCGTCAGCCAGCGGTACTTGCTCCCTCGTTCATCTTCCCACTGTTCTTCGCCGCACTCGGCTCTGCAAGCTTCAGCCAGCTTGCCCAGGACCCGTATTTCCGCGAGAACATTGCGTCGTCGTTCCTGAACTACGCGGTCGCCGGCGCCATCTTGCAGGGTGTCCTGTTCGCATCGACATCAGCTGCCGGAGATCTCGCAACGGACATCGAACAAGGTTTCTTCGAGCGACTCCTCGCCTCGCCGATCACGCGCACGTCGATCGTTCTCGGACGACTCGCAGGCAGCATGGTCGTGGGAATCATCCAGGTCTGTGTTTTCTTGACGATCTTCACGATTGCCGGAGCCCGTGTCGAAAGTGGTCCGATCGGGATCCTCGGTCTCATCGTCGCAAGTGCCCTTCTGGGATTGGCCATGAGTGCCCTGATGGCCGGGTTGGCGATCAAGTCGGGAAGCCCCGAGGTCGTGCAGGGTGCGTTTCCACTGGTGTTCGTGCTGATGTTCCTGTCATCGGCGTTCTTCCCCCGCCACTACATGTCTGGTTGGTATGCCACGGTGGCCGACTGGAATCCCATGTCGCACATCGTCGAAGGCATGCAGAGTTTCGTCAATCAAGATCTGCAGGCATCGCAGTTCCTACGTGCCTGGCTCCTCCCACTCGGCATCGCCATCATCAGCATCGCCTTTGCTCTACGCACCTTGTCCAAGAGATTGGCAGCATCATGACCCTCTCTCAGACACCTTCGATTCGCTCGTACGCCGAGCACGGTGGCAGATCGAGTGAGGCCATCGCCGCCATCGTCAAACGCTCGATGCTCCGGGTCCGAAGAATGCCCTCGGCATTCGTGCCATCGCTGGTCATGCCCGTGTTCCAGTTGATCGCTTTCAGCGGAGCCTTCGGATTTGCGGTGACCCGCCTTGGCATTCCCAATGCCCTCGACTGGTACGTGCCGCTGAACGCCATCCAAGGTGCAAGTTTCGGCGCTCTCGGAGTCAGCTTTGCGCTGATCAACGATATGCAAACCGGCTTCTTCGATCGGCTCCGCATGGCCCCGACCAGACGATGGGTGATGATCGCCTCTCCCATGGCAGCAGCCATCGTGAGGTCTGCGATCCCGGTTGCCATCGTGATCCTTGTCGGTTTCATTGGCGGGATGAACGTTCCTGGCGGGATCATGGCCATCGTCTGCGTCATCATCGCCTCGATCGCAGTCGGTCTGTCGGCTGCAGGTTTCGCTCTCGGGCTCACGTTCCGCATGCGCAACATCGGTGCTGCGACTTTGACCCAATTTGCGATCTTCTTCACGATCTTTCTGTCCACCTCGCAGGTCCCCCTCGCGGCGATGGCGGGCTGGTTACGTTCCGTGGCGCGCATCAACCCGATGACCAATGTGCTGCGCTTTGCGCGTCAGGGATTCCTCGGAGACGTCACGTGGGACAATTCGTGGGGCGGGCTGATCGCCATGGCTGCAATGTTGGTCCTGGCCCTGGCCTTCGCTTTCACAGGCATCAAGTCGTACGAGAAATGACCGAACCGGCTGGTAGTTCGCCGAGCAAACTTTCCGACACCTGACATGACGTGAGATGCAAAGTGGAGCGGATTCGCACCACTCTCTTGGGTAGATGCAGATCACGACCGCACATCGAAAGAGCTGCTTTGATGCACGACTCCTCATCGGGGAGCACCATCGGCATCCGACTTCGACGCACACCTGAGGGACCAGCCGTGAAGCAGTTGAGATAGGTCTTGTGCCAATCGATGGATTCGGCAACCGACACTGGTACGAAATCGGCCAGGCCGATCCCGAGAACGTTTCCTGCTGAGTTCTCCGTGATGCCGAGCAGCACCACAGTGCGAACACGTGGCGTGGGCAGATCCGCCAGTCCTTCCACCCAGAATCGACCGATCACATTGGGATCCATCGTCGTTCCCGAGATGTCCTTTCCCCCTTGTTCGACGATCAGCACATCCACGTCATCGAATGGAAGGACCGGAATCATGTGCCTCGCACGTTCGGTGAGGGATTCTTCGAGTTCACCGCCCACATCATGTGCCTGAAGAGCAGTGATCGACACGATGCCACCCGATGCCGATTCGATCGAGGCCACGCCGCCAAGGAGCCGACCGGTCGCTCGCAACGCAGCAATGCCATCGAGGAGCCGATCACGCATCTCGGTGGGACCACAGGAATGGATCTGAGCCGCTCCCGGCTGTTTGCCGAAACCGACGACAGCCATCTTGGTGCAGCCGCTTTCGATCGGGCCTTTGAAGCACGTGTGCGGCTTGATGCGATTGACCGGAAGGATTGCGTCGGCACCGGCAGCATGTTCATCGAGGAACAGTGGCATTCCCGACTCAGTACGCGCCACTTCGAACGTCTTCATCGAACAGCGAATCTCGGCGTCGATACTGTCCTCAGTGACCCCGAGCGATGCCAGCATGTCGCGCTGGCCGTGTGCAGTTCCTCCACCGTGGCTACCCATGGCGGGCACGATGAAGGGCTCAGCTCCGAGTTCGCGCAAGGCACGCACCGTTGCACGCAACATCTCGACTCGTCCCGTGAGTCCGCGACTGCCACCACCGATTGCAATCGTCATACCAGGAGTCACCGCAGATGCCAAGGTCTCCACAACAGCCGCATACGTCGTCGATTCGATGTCAGCAACTTCGGCTGGTTCACGCGCTGGCAACTCGACGTCGATCAACTCCGGAATGCGGATAT
Organism: Ilumatobacteraceae bacterium; assembly: GCA_032118015.1. Taxonomy (GTDB): domain Bacteria; phylum Actinomycetota; class Acidimicrobiia; order Acidimicrobiales; family Ilumatobacteraceae; genus Casp-actino8. Next base: position 12,125 of record JAULYE010000081.1, read on the forward strand.
CGGGGTGGAAAGGCAACTCGATACCGTCCGACAGTTGTTGCCATCCACGCGAACCCATGGGGCGATGATGTCACATTGGCGTGCTGCGATGGAGATGCGACGTGGAAAAGATGTGAAACACAGGTCCGTGCACCTACGGGTTCTCACGTCGACTTAGAGTGAGCACGTGCGCATCGTGAGTCTGTTGCCCTCGACGACCGAAATTGTCTTCGACCTCGGGTTGGAGGCAGATCTGTACGGGGTGACATTCGAGTGCAACTTTCCGGCCCACGCCCGAGTCGCACGGGAGATCGTCGTTGGAGGTATGGATACCAAACACCTCCTACCTGATGAGATCGATGCCCTGGTGCGTGCTCGTCTGGCAGCAGGAGACGAGTTGTACACGCTGGACGAGGCTGCTCTGTCTCGTTGCGATCCGGATCTGATCCTCAGCCAGGATCTGTGCCGCGTCTGCGCAGTGCCGAGTGGAAACGTCGACGAAGCGGTCGCCAAACTCGGGTGCCGCGCACAAGTGCTTCAGATCGATCCTCAGACTCTGGATGAAGTCATCGATTCGGTGCTCATCATCGCGAATGCGGCCGGCGTTCCCGAACGTGGAAGGACACTCGTATCGTCGCTTCGGTCCCGACTCGACGGAATAACCCACAGACTGACGCAACACGTCACCACTGCGGATCATGTCGACGTGCTCCCAACCGTCTTCATTCTCGAATGGGTCGATCCGCCCTTCCTCGGCGGGCATTGGGTGCCGGATCTCGTGCGCGCTGCGGGGGGCGTGCCCGTTCTGGCTCGGCCCGGCACCAAGTCCGTTCCCACGACATGGTCCGATATCGAGGCCGCCGATCCCGACCACATCGTGGTCGCCCCCTGTGGCTACGACCTCGAAGGAGCAGTCGAACAGGCTCAGACAGTTCTCGACCACATGCCGGCTCGCGCCAGCGTCTGGGCAATCGACGCCGATGCCGTCGTCGTGCGTCCGGGTCCACGGCTCGTGGACGGAGTCCAAGCTCTCGCCGCTGCCCTCCACGGACCCGACATTGCAGGTCTCACCGCACTTCCCGATTCCCTCATCCGCCGTCTACGGTAGAGACAACCGCTCGATACGGGGCCTAGCACCGGCATCGGGCAGAATAGATGTCTGATCAGAGCCGCCGGGCAGATGTCCGTGGGCTCCTGCTCCACAAGCAAGAGGGGGACCACCGTGGAAATCCGTGTCACCGTAAACGGAAAGCAACACACGAACGACGTCGAGCCGCGGACTCTGCTCGTGCACTACGTACGTGAGGTCCTCGGTCTCACCGGCACCAACGTCGGCTGCGACACATCGTCATGCGGTGCGTGCAGCCTGCACGTCGACGGCGAAGCAGTGAAGTCGTGCACCTTGCTCGCAGTCCAGGCCGACGGCTGTTCTGTCACCACGATCGAAGGAATGGCCAGTGCCGACGGCACACTGCATCCAATGCAGCAGGCTTTCATGGAGAACCACGGTCTGCAATGCGGATACTGCACTCCTGGCATGGTCATGGCAGCCACGAGCCTGTTGCAGGAAATCCCGAATCCGACCGAAGAACAGGTTCGTCTCGGACTCGAAGGCAACCTGTGCCGCTGCACGGGCTACCACAACATCGTCAAGGCCGTGCTGGCCGCGGCAGGCAAGTGAGGAAATAGCCATGATCCCA
>JAULYE010000082.1:0-1802 GCA_032118015.1 Ilumatobacteraceae bacterium
ACATCATCGAGGCTGGAATCATCTTCGAATTGATCCGGTTCGAAACCCGTCGGCACTGATGGACGTCCAGGATGTGCACCAGCCTCGACTCCGACGACGAGAGCAGCATCTGCCAAATCAATGATCGCTTGTCGCTCTCGATCAGGGAGCCGGTAGCTGACTGGTTGAGGTGTCGCACCCAGTTTCCATATCGCAACACAAGCCACGAAGAACTCCACGGAGTTCGCGAGCGCGACTGTCACGTATCGACCTTGAGTGACTCCGAGTCGTGCGTAAGCCCGTGCGAGTCTGTTCGAGCGGCTTTCGAGCTCGGATCGAGTGATGGTCTCATCGCCACACGTCACGGCGGGTCGATGGGGATTGCGCGCGGCAAGATCCGCAAGTGCTCGAGCTATGGAGACAGTTGGCATGTTTCAGTAGCTCTCGATGGCGATGAAGATTGCAGACGCAGAGGCAAGAATTGGAGCATCGACGACATTTTCGCGTAGAGAGGCATCGATGAAGAGTTTTCGTCCCTCGCGCCGGTCGAGCCAGGCATGAAGGACCAGTTCTCGACGAAGCGGCGTCGGGGCGTGATAGCGAATCTTCAATTCTCCTGTGAATGCCATGACTTTCAGGACACTGAGAACGAAGCCCATCGCATCGTCGAACGCGAGAGCAACGAATCCGCCGTGGCTGCGTTGGGGAGCACCTTCATGAGATGCGCCAAGTGTGAAAACCGCCTCGATCCGATCACCGCGGCGGTGGACCTCCATGTCCAGGCCGTGCGGACTGCCAGGTCCTGATCCAGGTCGCGCCACATGGCTGGTGAGTTGTGAGTGATCTGGGACCTCGCCCTCGTACCCGCCCGAGAAGTGTGAAAATTCGCGAATGCGAGGCAGTTCGAGTTCAAACGACTCACTGATTCGATCGACCAGAGAGATCGTTTCTTCCATGGTTTGCGCGTCGACCTCGTATCCGATGACTGCATGGCCAAGGCGACGAAGTGCAGTGCCGAGCCTGATTCGGGTCTGGTCGTAGTGGATGTCGTGGCCTTCTGGAAACTTCATCGAAAGGATCCTCCCCGTTCGAGCGATCGTTCACGCAGTGCTCGCGCGTGTCGAACATCTTCGTTGCGGCTGATCCGCAGCGCAAAATGCAAACTGAGCACCTGCCATGAGAGCCGTGCCGCATCGATTGTGTGACAGCAACAACTTCTCGAATTAGGTTGAGATCATGGTGAAATCAAAGGATCAGCGTTGAAGGTTGTTTGGACCGCCGACCATCGCTTCCAGAATCCGAAATGGGAATTGGAGCTCGGTGAACGCATTCCCACCTACGAGCGCGCAGAGCGTGCTGATCGAATCCATGACGAACTCTTGGCGGACGGACGTTTCGACATCATGGGACCGAGCGCACACGGACGTGCGCCAATCGAGCACGTACACGCCCACGGGCTGATCGACTTCCTCGAACGAGGATGGGGAGAACTGCACGCCCGCTTCGATCGAGACGAATTCGTGCCCGAGGTGATGCTGCATTCGGGGCTACGCGAGGGGATGTCATCGGTCGACGCACCTGATCCGGTCATGGCAGCCTTTGGCTATTGGTGTTACGAGACGGCGACACCCCTGGTACAAGGCACGTACACCGCTGCTCGTGCTTCTGTCGACGTTGCTCTCACTGCGGCAGACCTCGTTCTCGGGGGTGAGGGATCGGCGTATGCACTGTGTCGACCCCCAGGGCACCACGCGGCGCGCAGCGTGTTCGGGGGTTTTTGCTATTTCAACAATGCCGCCATCGTCGCAGATCACGTTGCGCGA
>JAULYE010000082.1:1812-7736 GCA_032118015.1 Ilumatobacteraceae bacterium
GCGAACGACGGGATCGCGGGTGGCGGTACTGGATGTGGACTATCACCACGGCAACGGAACCCAGCAGATCTTCTACGACCGTGACGATGTTTCGTTCATTTCCTTGCACGGTGATCCCACGCGGGCCTACCCGTGGTTTGCTGGCTTTTCCGATGAGACGGGCACAGGACGTGGCCGCGGATTCAACGTCAACATTCCCCTGAAAGCCGGTATCGACGACGATGGTTATCTCGGGGTGCTGGCAGGAGCGTGTGAAGAGATCACGCGTGGTGCGCCTGATCTTGTCGTGGTATCCCTTGGAGTCGACACGTATTGGAACGACCCGATCAGTGACTTCTCCCTCACCGAAGTCGGTTACTCGAGAGCGGGCGATCTCATCAGGCGTCTCGGAATCCCAACGGTCATCGTCCAAGAAGGCGGTTACGACATAGAGGCCATCGGCAGAAATGTTCGTGCATGGCTGGAGCCGTTCACGAACTGATTGCAGCGCGTCCGACCGCTGCAACGATGTTCACGTCTGCAGCGCAAGTAGTTGAGTGGCCGCGTCAGAGAGATGATCCTCCCACGCCGCAGGTGAATCGGGCTCCGTGAGTGGAATGACGACGAACTTGGAAAAGCCGACGTCGATGAATCGTTCGATCGAAGACCGCAGTTCTTCCCATCCTGTGGGAACGAGCCGAGTGACATCATCGAGATCCGGTCGCCGTGCTCGTAGCCCATCGAGCACTTCGCTCGGCATGGTTGTCATCGAGTAGGGAATCAGGACACCGAAGTGCTCCGGGTCGATCTCGCGGTCGTGTTCAGCAGCAACGCGCTCGATCACGTCACGTCCTGTCGCCACGTCATCTGCAGTCACGAAACTGGGAAGCCATCCATCTGCAAGACGCCCCACACGTTTGAGTTCGCTGGGTGCAATTCCGCCGAGCCAGACCTCGGGCGGTGACTGTAATGGCTTTGGCTCGACTCGGAGATCGTCGTACTGGAAGTGGTTTCCGTGATGAGTGAACGAGTCCATGCTCCAGCACGAACGAACGACATGCAAAGCCTCATCGAAGATCTTGGCTCGGTCCTCTCGCGCCACTCCGAAGGCCTGCTGTTCTCGCGGATCGGCGACCCCGAGACCGAATGCGGGTAAGAGTCGACCACCCGAGAGTCGATCCAGTGTCGCCAGTTCTTTGGCGAGCACCACCGGATTTCGTCCGGGAAGAACCATCACACTCATCCCCAACTTGAGGCGCTGGGTGCGTCCTGCCGCGTAGGACATGGCAACGAGAGGGTCCGGTGCAGCACCGGAGATTCGCTCGCTCAGCCACAGCGAGTCGAAGTTGAGAGTCTCGAGAGCATCCACGACACGCGCGAGTCCTCCATCGTTCAGAGATGTTCGGACACCGAATCCGTACCCGATGCGGATCTTCATGTAGGCCTTGCCACCTCTCAGCGGTTCAGATCCCGTCTCGGGACGTGCCTCAATCGTGCCACAGGAGGTACTGCCACAGGAGGTACTGCCACAGGAGGTACTGCCACAGGAGGTACTGCCACAGGAGGTACTGCCACAGGAGGTACTGATAGGACCGTTCCGGGGCGAGATGCAGGTGGCGAATAGCCTGAAGGTATGGAAGACCCCGATTCACAAGCGTTTTCGAACGGCTCGCAACCGCAGTTCAGGATCGATGGGAGGGTTGCGATCGTGACGGGAGCATCCTCTGGGCTCGGTGCACATTTTGCGCGTACTCTCCATGCAGCGGGAGCTCAGGTCGTTCTGACAGCGCGACGTGCGGATCGACTCGAAGAATTGGCACGGGAGTTGCCTGGTTCACGAGTGATTGCTGCCGACATTGCGCACATCGAGGATCGTGAACGTTTGATTGCGGAGACCGTGAAGTCCGTTGGCTTGCCGCGGATCTTGGTGAACAATGCCGGCATCGGCCACAAAGTTGCGATCGAAGAAGAGGACGTGGACACGTTCCGTCAGGCCATGGAAGTCAACGTCACCGCGATCTGGCATTTGTCCAAGTTGTGTGCTCCTCACATGATCGAGGCGGGTGGAGGTCGGATCATCAACGTTGCCTCGATCTTTGGCATCGTTGGCTCAGCGCCGGTGAAGCAAGCGCACTACTGCGCATCAAAAGGTGCGGTCATCAATCTCACGCGTGAACTTGCCTTGCAATGGGCGCGTAAGGGAATCGCTGTGAACTCCCTGTGCCCTGGATGGTTCCCCTCGGAGATGACTGCGGCGATGAGTGACCCGGCCAGCATGGAGTATCTGAAACTGCATTCACCCATTCCGCGTATGGGCGAGCTGCGCGAACTCGAAGGCCCACTGCTGTTACTGGCATCCGATGCCTCGTCGTTCATGACCGGCCAGCAGATCGTGGTCGATGGAGGTTGGACCGCCCGATGACACCAGCCGATGCCGTGCCCTTTGTTCAGGTGACGAGTGTCGGAGTGAGGTGTGCCCAGGGTTGTGCTTGCTCGAGCTGTGCGGCAACACGAATGAGAACGTCTTCTCGCCCGTATGCGGCAACGAGCTGCATCCCGATGGGTAGTCCTTCGACAGTGCGGTGGAGCGGCAAGCTGATGGCTGGTTGACCACTCATGTTGAACTGACCAGTGAAAGCCACCCACGTACCGGCGATGGCGAGTGGCTCCATTGGCCGCTCGGGATTGTTGCGAATCGTTCCAATGGGTAGTGGTGGAGCAGCGAGGACCGGTGTCAGCAAGAGATCCCACCCCGAACTCCACCATTGTTGAACGGCGCGGCGGAATGTGGCCGATGCAGCGAGGGCTGCCGCGTAATCGACGGCGCTCAGATTGGTGGCGAACTGGGCTTGTGCCCAATTCATCAGTTCGACATCGTCGGCAGTCATTGGTCGGCCGAGGGTGTCTGCGAATCGTTTGAGCGCCATCCCCATGTTCGTGCTCCAGAGGGCTCCGAAGAGCCGCGCGGAACCCTGATCACCGAGGACGGATGGCCAGGAAGGCTCGACATGATGGCCGAGCGATTCGAGGAGTCGAGCCGTGGCATGAACACCCTCAGCGCACTCCGGGTCGACCGTTCCTCCTCGCGGATTGTGATCGAGCATTCCGATGCGCAAACGACCTGGGTCCGCACCGACTTCGTCGATGTACGGCCTCAGTGGAGCAGGGGCAATCACGGTGTCGCCCACTCCTGGGCCCCAAGTTGCATCGAGAAGTCGCGCTGTGTCGCGAACGCTGCGGCTGACACAATGCTCGACTCCGAGATTGCTCTCGTCACGAAATGGACCACTCGTGATGCGTCCTTGTGATGGTTTGAGACCGACGAGACCGCAACACGATGCAGGAATTCGGATCGACCCTCCGCCATCACTTGCATGCGCAATAGGGACGAGCCCCGCAGCAACTGCCGCTGCTGCACCGCCACTCGACCCACCGGGGGAGCGTGAAAAATCCCACGGGTTGCGGGTAGGACCCCACACCTCGGGTTCGGTCACTGGCACGCTTCCGAGTTCAGGGCTATTCGATCGGCCGAGAGAGATGAGCCCTGATGATTTGTAGCGTTGAACGAGTGTTGTGTCGACATCGGCGATGTATTCGGCTTCTTTGTAGGAGCGGCTTCCGTTACTGATCGGCCGTCCGGATTCGAGCGCGTGCAAATCTTTCAAAAGGTACGGCACACCAGAAAACGGACCCTTTGGGAGCCGATCGCTCTCGGCGAGGTCGCGTGCTTCATCGAACCATCGGTACGTAAGTGCGTTGATCAGATGATCGAATCTCTCGATGCGGTTGATGGCTGCATCAACGAGCTCTTGCGGCGACACCTCACCCTTGGCGACGAGCTCAGCCTGTGCCGTGGCGTCCATCCAACGGGTTTGGTCTGCCAGTGACTTCGAATTCGATTCCGCCATAGGCGGATACTAGACACACTGCGGAAATTACAGCCAGGCGAAGATGTCGGCACGTCGCTAATGTCTCGATGCCATGCAAACTTCTGATCAGCGCACTCCTGCTTCGAGCACGATCGAGTTGCTGCGCGTGGCATCGGTTCGCAAATTGCTGGGCTCGAGTCTTTGCATCTCCACTGCCGTCCTTCTTCAAGTGACGATTCTCGGCAAACAGGTGTACGACATCACCGGACGTGCACTGGACATCGGCCTACTCGGTCTTGCTGAATTCCTTCCAGCAATTCTTCTCGTCCTCGTGACGGGCACCGTTGCTGATCGTTTCGATCGAAGGATTGTCGCGGCGGTGACGACGGCGATCGACCTGCTGTGTGTGGTTGCGCTCGGCGTGCTTTCCCTGGTGAAGGTCACCTCCGTGTGGCCACTGTTCCTCGTGGCGCTCGTATTCGGAGCCGCACGAGCGTTTGCTGGACCGGCAACTCGCTCATTGCCTCCGATGGTTGCTCCTCGGGGAGCTCTCCCGCGCACCATTGCTCTCTACGGCGCGACGTGGACGTCTGCAGCAATTATCGGACCAGCAATCGGCGGATTGTTGTACTCGATCCTGCCTGCTCTGGCCTACTTCCTCGCAGCTGGACTGTTCGCTCTCGGCATCGTTCAGCTGATGGCGATTCACTTCAATGAGGAGCAGGACGAGATCGAGAAGTCATCTGGTTCCCAAGCGACGCTCGAGGCCGGGACTCAAGATGCGCGTCCTGTCATTTCCGAAAAGACGTCGCTGTATTCGGCACTCGAAGGGCTGCGGTTCATCCGGCGCACACCGATACTCCTTGCGGCAATCTCGCTCGATCTTTTCGCGGTCCTGTTCGGTGGAGCGGTAGCACTCCTGCCAGTGATTGCCGAGGAACGACTCGGTGTCGGAGACGTGGCGTACGGATGGTTGCGCGCTGCTCCCGGAATCGGCGCAGCCACCATGGCGATCGTTCTTGCATCGAAACCCGTCACACGTCGAGTGGGACCAACGCTGTTCACCGTGGTGGCAATTTTCGGCTTCGCCACCATCGTTCTCGGCGTGACGACGTCCTACATCGTGGCATTCGTAGCGTTGGTCATTCTGGCCGCATCGGACATGGTGAGTGTGTTCATTCGCAGCACTCTTGTCCCTCTCGTAACACCCAATGACAAGCGCGGACGTGTCATGGCTGTCGAGAGCGTTTTCGTCGGAGCCAGTAACGAATTGGGTGCCTTCGAAAGTGGAGTAGCGGCCCAGGCCTTCGGAACGCAGACAGCCGTGATCGGGGGAGGTGTTGCAACGGTCGGGATCGTTGCGATCTTCTCGATCTTCTTCCCGACTCTTCGGCGAGTCGACAGATTCGATGATCTGGATCCGAAGGCGAAACCAACTCTTCGAGCGCACCCCTGATCACGATTTGGACGCGGCGTGATTTGGGTGCCAAACGAACGATGAGTGAGTCACGCGGTGATGGCCAGCCAGACGGCGAGCGGAATCACGATCCACGACAGCACGAGCAGGATGATCGCGTACACCGCGAAATTGAGGCTCTCGTCACGCGGCGGTTTACCTGCGGCGCCGATGGTTTCCCAGAGTGCTCTGATCTGTTGATCCGATGACAACCTGATTCGTCTACGTGCAACGCTCGCGCTGTAGAGCGCGACCCATGACAGGATCAGCAATACGAGGATGATCGCAAGTGCAAGGAAGACGACACCAACCGTGCTGTCGAGTGCCGAACGAGCGAGGCTCTGGAAGGTGCTGGCAATGGATGTGATGAATGCTCCGCCGAGAAGGAAGGCAGGCAGACCGAGTGCCTTGCCGTTCATACCTGCTTGCACACGACGTACATCGAGGCGTGCTCGTCGCAGCGCAGCATGCTCGGGTGACGACCACGCCGAATTTGCTTCACGCCGTTCGTAGATTCCCCCGATCCGATTCAGCAGTCGGTTGAGATGACTTCGTACGATCCAGCGGTTTGCCTGCTGGACCAACCACTGGGCAATCGGCCTCAGAAATGCCAGTCCATG
>JAULYE010000083.1:0-9110 GCA_032118015.1 Ilumatobacteraceae bacterium
AGTAGGGGCATACTTTGTCTCGTTGATCGCTGTGTGTTTCCCCCAAACACACACGACATGATCCCCTCAGGCGGACCCCCTCCGCCGGGATCTGGTCGAGAGGCCCCGCTTCCCCCAAGCGGGGCCTTTCCCGTTCTCAGACACGTGTTTCACCGTTACGGTGAGGGCATGCGCGAAGAATCAGGACAGCGAGGGCAATCTGCAGTCTTTTTCGACCTCGACCGCACCTTGCTGGTGGGGGCGAGTGGTCCGGTCCTGTCCAGTGCCATGCGCCAGGCGGGGCTCACTGATCGAGCCTTTCCAGGAGAGAGCGCTCTCTTCGAATTGTTCAACCGCGTCGGTGAGACGCTTCCGTCGATGGCGTTGGCCCGCCTTGCAGTCACTGCGGCAAAAGGTCGAAGGCGAGACGATGTCCGACAGGCAGCTCGTTCGGCGGCGGTCGAGTTGGCCGCCATGGTTCCGCAATTCGCACGTCACGTGATCGAGGAACATCGGAGCGAGGGTCGAATACTCGTGATGGCAACGACCACGCCGTTCGACCTCATCGAACCGTTGGCTGAGAAGTTGGGCTTCGACGATGTCGTTGCCACGCGCTATCGAGTGGGTCCTGATGGCATCTATGACGGGTCACTCGACGGACCATTCGTGTGGAGCAGTGGCAAGTTGTCCGCAGTACGCACCTGGGCACGCGATCACGACATCGATCTGAGGGAGTGCTTTGCCTACTCCGACAGCGTCTTCGACGTTCCGCTGTTGAGCGCTGTGGGACACCCGACAGCGGTCAATCCTGATCCGAGACTGGCCATTGTCGCCGCGGCACGCCGATGGCCAGTGTTGCATTTCGACGTGCCACCTGGGGTCGCCAAAGTTCCGGTCGTCAACATGGAGTTGCAGTCACTGCTCTTGCAGTTGGCGCGCCCTTCATTCATTCCGTTTGCACGATTCGACATCGATGGCACCGAACGTATTCCAGCCGACTCTGCAGCCATCATCTGCGGGAATCACCGTTCGTATTTCGACGTCTTCGCCATGGCGGTCACGGTCGCCAAGACAGGCCGCCCAGTTCGTTTTCTCGGTAAGAAGGAAGTCTTCGATGCGCCGATCGTCGGACAGTTGGCAACGGCTCTCGGTGGAATTCGTGTCGATCGCGGTACGGGAAGTGATCAGCCCCTCGATGCTGCGATGGATGCGCTGCGCGCTGGCGAACTCGTTGCGATCATGCCAGAGGGGACGATTCCGCGTGGACCAGCCTTTTTCGATTCCGAACTGAAGGGACGATGGGGTGCGGTGCGTCTGGCCCGAGCAGCTGATGTGCCGCTCGTTCCCGTCGGGTTGTGGGGGACTGAGAAAGTTTGGCCACGGGCTGCGCGTCTTCCGAATCTCGTCAACGTGGTCAACCCGCCGACCATTCGTGTACGAGTCGGAGATCCGTTGTTCGTATCCGGTGACGATCACGACGCGAACACGCGTCGTCTGATGACAGCGATTCAAGAACAGATGCCACTCGAAGGGCGACTTCGACGAGAGCCGACTGAAGAAGAACTGCGCCTGTCGTATCCGCCTGGCTATCGAGGCGACCCGGAATCCGAGGCCGATCGCCGCCCCGGAACCGACTGAAGCACGTAGATTTTCGTCTCAGCGTTCCCCGGCGACTCGCGCCCGCACGATGTTCAATGCAGATCCAGCCTTGAACCACTCGACCTGTTCGTCGGAGAACGTGTGCACGCCATCGAAGTCGATGGTGGAGCCATCGGGCTTGACGACCTGACACCTGACGGGACGACCAGGAACCGGGGGGAGCCCAAGCACGTTGATGCGGTCTCCTTCTTCGATGGCGTCATAGGTGCTCGGGTCGGCGAAGGTCAGCGGAACAAGACCTTGCTTCTTGAGGTTTGTTTCATGTATTCGGGCAAATGAGCGGGCGAAGATGACGACGCCGCCGCGATAGCGAGGTTCCATCGCCGCGTGCTCACGGGAGGATCCTTCGCCGTAGTTGCGGTCACCGATCGCGCACCAGCGGATGCTCGCTTCGCTGTACCGCTTGGCGATCTCGGGGTACGAGCGGGTCTGGCCGTCGGTGATGTCCGTGCCTTCTCCGACAGCATTCGTGAACGCATTGACCGCGCCGAGGAACAAGTTGCCTGAGATGTTCTCGAGGTGGCCTCGGTAGGTGAGCCACTTTCCTGCAGCTGAGATGTGGTCGGTGGTGCACTTGCCCTGAGCTTTCATCAGCACTGGAAGTGAGATGTAATCCTGGCCATCCCACGCCGGGAACGGTTGTAGCAATTGCAGGCGACTGCTGGTCGGGCTCACCTCGACGGTGATCGACGAACCATCAGCTGGCGGAGGTGTGAACGTGTTGCTGCCCGGGTCATAGCCACGATCGGGAAGAACTTCGCCGACGGGTGCATCGAGGCGAACTTCGGTGCCATCAGGTGCCGTGAGCGTGTCCGTCGTGGGGTCGAAGTCGAGCCGACCTGCGAGGGCAATGGCCATCACAGTGTCGGGTGACGTCACGAAACTGAGAGTGTTCGCCGAGCCATCGTTGCGCTTGGGGAAGTTGCGGTTGAAGGAGTTGATGATCGAGTTGGGCTTATCGGTGATTTCCTTGGCCCGCTCCCATTGGCCGATACACGGGCCACAGGCGTTGGCGAGCACGGTTGCGCCGACGGCTTCGAGGTCGGCCATCAGTCCGTCACGCTCGATGGTGGCGCGGATCTGTTCCGATCCTGGACTGATGAGCAGATCGCACTTGGCCTTGAGGCCCCTGGCTGCTGCTTGACGGGCAATTGATGCTGCGCGAGTGATGTCTTCATAGGACGAGTTGGTGCACGAGCCGATCAGCGCAGCTGAGACCTCGATTGGCCAGTCGTTGTCACGCGCGGCGATTCCCAATTCGCGACCGACGCGATGTGCACGGTCGGGTGAGTGAGGACCATTGATGAGTGGCTTGAGTTGATCGAGGTCGATCTCGATCAACTGGTCGTACTTCGCTCCATCATCGGGTCGAAGATCGGCTGCCACACGATCTGCCGCATCGGCAATGGCTTCACGTCCAGTGGCTTTCAGATACACAGACATGTTGTGGTCGTAGGGGAATACCGAACATGTTGCGCCGATCTCGGCACCCATATTGCAGATCGTCGCTTTGCCCGTTGCAGAGATCGTGTCGGCGCCAGGCCCGAAATACTCCACGATCGCTCCGGTACCGCCTTCGACGGTCAGGACACGAGCAACTTCGAGGATGACATCCTTGGGGGAGGACCAACCGCTGAGCTCGCCGGTGAGCCGCACGCCAATGACTTTGGGCCAGCGAACGTTGAACGGGAATCCGGTCATGACGTCCACGGCATCGGCGCCTCCGACTCCGATTGCCACCATCCCGAGGCCACCGGCATTGGGAGTGTGGCTGTCGGTACCGATCATCATGCCGCCTGGAAACGCATAGTTTTCGAGGACGACCTGATGGATGATGCCACTCCCCGGGCCCCAAAAGCCGATGCCATACTTGGCGGAGACGGTCTTCAAGAAGTCGAAGACCTCACGGTTGTCATCGATCGCAACGCCGAGGTCGATCTTCGCTCCAACTTTGGCCAGGATCAGATGGTCGCAGTGAACAGTGGAAGGAACTGCAGTCGTAGGTAATCCTGCAGTCATGAACTGCAAAAGGGCCATCTGTGCAGTTGCGTCCTGCATCGCGACACGGTCTGGAGCGAAATCGGCGTAACTGATGCCGCGCTCCATCGCCTGCCCTGCTGGGTCGACGAGGTGGTTCACGAGGATCTTCTCGGCAAGGGTCAAGGGACGCCCGAGACGACGACGCCCGAGGGCGACGTTCTCTGCGAGCGATGCGTAAACCTTGTCGACGAGTTCGATCGGAGTACCGGCGGAGGCTGAAGTCATGGCTGAAGTATAGATATGAGACAAGTACAATACAAGTGTGCGCGAGATCAGATACCACTCCATTGCCGATGATCTTCGACGACAGGTGTCGACGGGAGCTCTTGTGGCTGGACGTCTTCTTCCATCGGAAGCCGAACTCGGACAAACCTACGCAGCAAGTCGCGTCACGATCCGGCGCGCGCTCGAGGTGTTGCGCGATGAGGGTCTCGTGGATGCTCGTCAAGGTTTCGGTTGGTTCGTAGCAGTTGCTCCATTGCGGCAGAGCACAGCACGCCTAGGCACCATCGAAGGTCAACTGAGTGACAGCGGTATTCATCCCGAGCGACGAATTCTCGAATTCACCTTCGAAAAAGCCGACTCGGAGATCGCCAATCTCTTGAACACGCGCGATGTGCTTCGGGTGAAGAGACTGAATCTTGCCGACGGGGAGCCCTTCGCTGTCGTGACGGTGTGGTGTCGAGCAGATCTTGGCCAGCATCTGTCACGTGCCGATGTGGAGCGCTCTCCGTTCTACGAACTACTCGACGTTCCGCTTGCCAAAGCCGTGCAGACGATCGCCGCCGATGCCGCAGGGGACCTCGATGCCCGTTTGTTGGGTGTCCCCACAGGGTCCCCTGTCCTGCGGTGCCGACGGGTGACGAGTGATGCCGAAGGCACTTCAGTTCTCGTGTCCGAACATCTCTTCCCTGCACACCGGACTGAATTCGTCGTCGAATTGCCCAGTGCCGAGCCTTCGATCGCCCCGAGCGGTCTTCGGCTCGTCGAATGACAGAGGATTCCCCGGGCGAACTAGCCTCGCATCGACATGTCTGAGCCTCGATTGGACACCCGTCTCGGGCATCTCCCGGCTCTCGACGGTCTGCGTGGTATCGCCATCGTCATCGTGCTGCTGTACCACCACAGCATCACGTGGATGACCGGCGGTGAACTCACCGTGTCGATGTTCTTCACGTTGTCAGGATTCTTGATCACGCGCTTGATGGTCGCCGAGTGGGATTCCTCGGGCACCATTTCCTTGCGGCGTTTCTACGAACGCCGAGCTCGCCGTTTGTTCCCTGCGTCGTTCATCGTGCTGCTCCTCGTCGCGATCATCTGGACGTTCTTCCCCGGATCCGGTCGACGTTTGGGAGTGTGGGAGTGGTTCTCCGGACTCGCGTACTTCGAAAACATCTACCTTCAATCTGCAGGCAAGGACTACGGGGGATTGTTCGGTCTGGGAAATCCGCTCCAGCATCTGTGGAGTCTTTCGCTCGAAGAGCAGGTGTACATCGTGTTTCCCATCCTGTGTCTCGTCGCGCTCAACACATCTGTGCGCGGCGCGCGCGTCAAAACTGAGCGCAGTGAAGACGTGTCCGGAGCGATCTCGACGACGTCTGCATGGCGATTGTTTGCTGTGCTCACTGCCCTTGCAGTTGGGGCGATCGCACTCGGAGCGTGGTATCGATCTCATCCGCCGTTGTGGTCGAAAGTGCCCGGTCTCGATGCGCAGTGCACCGGTTCGTCGTGTGCTTACTACGCAACCGAAGTCAGAGTGGGAGAGTTCTTGTTGGGCGCTGCCTTCGGAGTTCTCTGGATGGTGTGGTCACGGGCGCCGCGCATCATCGAGGTTCTCCGCCATCGTGTTTCATCGACGATCTCATGGCCGACCCTCGTGTTCGCATATGTCGTCTGGTTCACGGTCGGGTGGCAAAACGATTGGGGCCATCTCTTTTTCCCGTGGGCCGTTCTCGTCAATGGTCTGCTGACGCTGGTTCTGATCGCGTTCGCCATTGCCGGGACCGGGATGTGCCGATTCTTGTCCTGGAGGCCGATCGCGTGGCTCGGACATGTGACCTACACGACCTACCTCGTGCATTGGCCGATGTTCCTGCTGTGGGATTCGTGGCGGCTGGATCCGAACTTGTGGCGGCTACGCGTACCGGGAACGTCATGGGTGACGGTCGACCATTTCTGGATCTTCATCGGCAAGGCAGCAAGCACGATGATCGTCGTTGTCATCATCTATTACATGGTCGAGAACCCGGTTCGACTGCGGAGGATGTGGATGGGAGCGAGGCTGTTCATGTGGCTCGGTGTCATCGCCATCGCGGGTGCAGCAGTGGTCCTCATCGGTATCGATCGCAGAGCATCGGCCGATGACGTCCTCAGCACCCTCGACGCTGAAGCCCTCGCTCTGCAGAACCAGGCTCTCGCGAATTTGCCTGACCTTCCTGCAGATGCCTCGGAGCGCTCCGATATCGAACCAGACCTGCCATCTCGGGTGCTGATGGTCGGGGATTCACAGAGCTGGGTTCTGGCTTCGGGTCTCGACGAGTGGGAAGTGACACATGGTGTTCAGGTGGTGCCGAGTCCCGGAGTCGGGTGCGGTATCGCAGAGAACACCCCGATCGAGTACTTGGGTATCGAACAAGACTCACGACCGGGATGTCAGCAGTGGCGTGAAGCCCTGCCCAAGATCGCCGCCAAGTTCCGTCCGAATGTGATCGTGGTCGTCGGTGGGGCAGCGGACTTGTCGAATCGCCGACTTCCCGGTGGCAGTGCTTGGACTCACATCGGCCAGGCCGCGTACGACGAGTGGCTCCTCGAACAGTTCGCTGAGTTCGTCGATGCGATCCACGTCGAAGGTGCGCGAATCATCTGGTACTCGTCACCAGATATCAATCCTCGATACGTCGCAGGCCAGACCGGCACACCTCCCTTCGACGAGGCTGATCCGGAGCGGACCCGGCGCTACAACGAATTGATTGAACGCTTTGCTGAAACTGATGATCGTGTCGTCTTCGTCGACTTTGCCTCAGCGGTGAAACAGCATCCAGGAGGTCAGTTCGAATCGGGGATGCGTCCAGATGGGGCACACATCGACCTGGCGCAGGCGCCAGAGCTCATCGAGTGGATCGATCAGTCCTTGCGCTCGGCGATGCGTGACGTGCCGTGATGATGATGCGCACATTCTTCGGTCATTCTCGTCTCGACTCTGTCGCGTTGCGGGCTGCGCTCGGATGGCTGGCGGTGTACGCACTGGTCGCGGTGTCCGGCCAAAAGTTCTCGACTGCCTACTTGAACTTCGGCTGGCAACTCATTCCCTGGGATGTCTTGACGGCGAACCCGTGGTCGAGTGTGTGGTATCTGCACATCCAGCCCCCATTGTGGAATCTGCTCCTCGGAGTCGCTGCATGGGCATCGCCACTCAGTGATGCGGTCACATTGCAGATCGTGATGGCCTGTTTCGGCGTGCTTGGGGCAGCAAGTGCTGCAGTGCTGGGCAAAAGAATCGGCCTTGGTCGTCGGACGTCGGTCATCGTGGCAATCGCTGTCACAGTGCACCCTGAAGTGCTCAAAGGAGCATTCGAGCCGACATATGAATTGGCTGTCGCTGCACTGCTGTTGACGGCGGTAGCAATCATGGCTGGGCTGAGACAGCCCGACTCGTCCTCCGTCCAACCTGCACGATCGGGGAGGTTTGCGCTCATCGAACGGCGCATTGTGATGTTGGCGGTCGTGGTGACAGCGGTGTCAATGACACGCAGTCTGTATCACCCGACCTGGGCGATTCTTGTGATTGTGATCGCTCTGTGGTCTGTCCGTCATCGGATCTCGCGTCGCGCTGTGATCGCAGCGATCGCTGTTCCGCTGATCGTGATGGGCGGCTGGATGACGAAGAACTACGTCCTTTTCGATCAGGCGAATCTGTCGAGTTGGTTCGGAATGAATCTGCAGCGAGCGGTGATCCCCGTTCTCGATCTCGAGGACCTCGAGGACATGCGCGAGCGTGATGAGGTGTCCGAGATCGCAATGATCGGACCGTTCGGAAAGTACGAACTCTACGAAGATGCAGTTGAGCCGTGTGAGCCGGCGGGCGCTCATCGTGCACTGAGTGAGCCGATGCGCACCACGGATCAGTGGAGTCCGAATTTCAACTACGAGTGTTATCTGCCCATCTTCGAACGTGCGGGACAGGATGCATGGGCGGTGATTCGTGCACATCCTGATGTCTGGCTCGAAGGCCGTTTGTGGTCGTTGCGGTCGACTGCATCTGTTGCGATCACACCGGCAGAGAGTCCCTCGGTGGTGATGCGCGGTTTGGATCAGGCCTATTCCTGGATTCGCCTCGATTACGCAGGAGTCCTGTCGACGCGCGGTTGGGGAACGCCGATCTATGGGCAATTGACCGCTCCAGTGGATTTTGGTCTGATGCTCGTTCCGCTCTACGGCGCTGTAGCCCTTGTCGGTCTTGTGCCGCTCGTGAGAGGGGTGAGAAGGCAACGGCAACCCGATACTGGGCCCGTGTTGATCGTGTCATCGCTGACGATCGTGTTCACGGTACTCGTCGGAGCAATAGCCGAACTTGGTGAGCAGGCGCGGTTTCGTACGATGACCGATCCGTTGGCAATGGTGATCGCAGCCGGGGTCATTTCCATTTTGAGTCGCAGGGCGAAGATCAGGCGCAGGCCGAGGGCGATGGCACGTATACGGCTGCGGCAGCGGAGTCGATTCGCCTCAGCCGACCGGAACTGACGTCACTGTCGAGAGCGTCCCGATTGACGGTCGAAAATGTCGCTTGGTTGCTGATGATGATCACTCCGCTCGCTCGAAGAAGTGCACATGGGAGGCGGCGGTAGACCTCGGTGTCATCGATGATCTCTCCCGTGAGCGGCTTGACTGCCATCGGCGTATAGACCGCAGGGATTCCAGTGTCCCAATGCACTCCATCGGCATCGTTGGAGATGACGACCTCGATCTCGAAGTCAACATCAGTCAGCTGTGAGAGGACCTGCGACATTGCAAGGGGACGTTCGGTGTCGCTGAAACGTTCCATGACATTCCAGGGACGCACTGCAACGACACCCCACAGAACGAGCCCACCCAGAGCAAAGGACCTCCACAGCACGTGTGGTCGGAGATGATCGGCGACCGTCCAAACGATTGCACTGGACACGAGGATTCCAGCCGGCAGCATCAAGCGGTTGTCCGCGATCACGAGAGCATCGAAACCCAATATGCCGGCGAACAAACCGAGAGTCAGAATTGCAGCTGAGGTGAGAGCGAGATCAGCGGTGTCGGTGAACACGCGTCGGTGACGCGCCACAGCGATGACGGCAGCTGCCATGATGGCAATGACCGCGATCGCAACAGGCCACGACCACCATGCTGGGCCGTCAGTTGTGAAATATGTGCGGCGAATATCGCCTTGGGTGGCATCGAACCAT
>JAULYE010000084.1:0-14056 GCA_032118015.1 Ilumatobacteraceae bacterium
CAACATCAGAATCGCCTTGGAATGGATCTGTGAGACGCGACTCTCAGTGACACCGAGCACTGATCCGATTTCGGCAAGGGTCATTCCTTCGTCGTAGTACAGCGCCACGACTGTGCGTTCGCGCTCAGGGAGCCGACGAATCTCCGTGCGCATGGTTGCCCGAAGTTCGCGATCCTCAACGACGGCATCGGGACCGTCGTCTGCCGACGGGGGCAATTGTCGAGTCTCGCCGTCACTCCCCGAGACGACGTGATCGAGGGGACCGACGTTCGCAACCGCGATGGTCGACAGCCATTTCTGGAGTTCCTCTCCGTCGATCCCGAGCTCGGAACACAGTTCGTCGTCAGTGGGCGTGCGCTTCATCTCATGGCTCAACTTGGCCATCGCCGATTCGATCTGACGTGATCGTGAGCGCACCGAACGGGGCACCCAGTCGAGAGCGCGTAACCCGTCCAGGATTGCTCCTTTGATGCGCGGCACGGCAAAGGTTTCGAACTTGAATCCCATCGACGGATCGAAGCGATCGACCGCGTCCATCAGACCGAACACTCCTGTGCCGTTGAGTTCGCTGGTGTCGACCCCTGAAGGCAGTCCTGCTGCGACTCGACCGGCAACGAACTTCACGAGCGGCGAATAGTGCACGATCAGTTGGTCACGTGCTGCTCGATCCTGATGGTCCACCCAGCGCGTCCAGGCGCGCTCGATGGCCGGAGTGGTGCGTGAGGGCTTTTCGTCAGGTTCTGTCATCGTTCGATCCGGACTTGCTCCCGGACCGTCACGCCCGGGGATGGGTACTGGCGTACACAGACCGTAGACGCTCCTTGCTCACGTGTGTGTATCGCTGCGTGGTGACAACGTCACTGTGGCCAAGGAGTTCTTGGACCGACCGCAAATCGGCTCCACCGTCTAGTAAGTGTGTAGCGAACGTATGGCGCAGTGCATGCGGATGCGTGGGGTTCGGCGCGCGTTCGTCGAGAAGTCGACGAACGTCTCGTGTGCCGATCCTTCGTCCGCGCGCGCTCAGAAACAGCGCTCTTTGAGAATCGGGGCCGACGACTTCGTGACGAATCGCTGACCAATCCTTGATGGCCTCGAGAGCTGCTCGCGTCAGCGGTACACGTCGCTGCTTGCTCCCCTTACCCCACACGGTGACCACCTCGCGCTTCGAGTCGACGTTCGCGATGTCGAGTGCGCACAGTTCACTGACGCGTAGTCCACTGCCATACAGGATCTCGAGAATTGCGTCATCGCGGCGAACACGCCACAGAGGGTGGCGACTCTCGATTCCCGTCGGTTCGAGGATTTCTTGGAGTTCGATTCCATCCAGAACTCGCGGCAACCGGCCTTCACCCGATGGAGCTTTGAGAGCCATTGCCGGATCGGAGTCGATGCGACCCGAACGGCGTGACCAGCGGAAGTAGCGACGCAACGCCGATGCCTTGCGTGAGATCGTGCGTTTGGCATAGGCCTGGGTCGTCAGATGGGCCAGATAGCGGCGCAATACGAGCCGATCGATATCGGCCACCTGAGTGATTCCTTCCAACGCACACCACGCACCGAAATCCACAACATCGCGTCGGTACGCCTGATGCGTGTTGATCGACGCCGCCGTCAGCGAACCGATGAACTCATCCACATCCCATCCTGCGAGTGCAGTGACGCTCGTCGCTGGAGTCGGATCTCGCGTGGGCACATGTTCACAGTACCGAGCCCGTTCCGTGCCCTGGGTTCATCATGACCATGTTCGGTCTCATGTCGTCGCTCGGCTCGACTGACCTTCACCGTTCCGGTTCGCCGAGTCGCTCGAACCAGCCAGCGGTACACAGCAGCCACCCGTGTGCTTCGAGGCGGCCGAGCGCAACTGCGACATCAGGCAAGTCCCTGCGACTTTGCTCCACGATGTGGTCGAGGGTGCATGGCGTGTCACCCAAGACGGCAAGAATCTCGGAATCGCCAACCGACGGCGACGTACGCGGATCGAAGGAAGCTCGATGTCGGTGTTGTTCGATTCCGAGCACTGCGAGGACGTCCTCGGGTTCGACAGCAATCGATGCACCGTCACGGATCAACAGATTCGTTCCCTCGGACGCACGCGTCGATGTCGATCCGGGAACGGCCATCACGGTGACTCCGCGTTGAAGCGCTTCACGCACGGTGATCATCGATCCACCAGTGGCTCGTGATTCCACGACCACAAGGACATCGCACAGAGCAGCAATGATGCGATTGCGCAACGGGAACCGATATGCATGTGGCTCGGTACCGGGAGGAGATTCGCTGATCAGCACTCCGAAGTGCGCGACATCGTCCCATACATCTGTGTGTTCAGGTGGGTACACCACGTCGAGTCCTGATGCCACGACGCCGATGGGTGCTCCGAAGGACCCCTGCGGCTCACCCGATGAGCGTGAGTTTTCACGACGCAGGTGATCAATCAGACCTCGGTGTGCGCTGACGTCGATGCCACGCGCGAGTCCCGATACGACAGCTACACCATGATTGGACAGCGCGTCCCCGAAGCGGCGCGCGCACGCCCGACCATGAGCAGTCGCATGCCGTGTACCGATGATGCCCACCCGCTGTTGGTTCATGACTCCGAGATCTCCCAGGGCGAACAGCACTGCTGGGGCCTCGGGGTCGTGTGCGAGGACACTCGGATAGTTCGGATCTCCAAGAGTGCACACCTGCAGCGCATCGAACCAGGTGTGTCGTGTGATCATCTCCTCGACTCGACGTGTGACGTCATCGAGCGCGTCACGCCATATCACTCCAAGACATCGTTCGTCTGCGCGCACCGCTGGCGATGCCAGCAGTGCATCCAATGGATTCGTCGGACGATGTCGACTCATGGACCAGTCCCCCAATGCAGTCACGATGTCGCTGGGCCGACGCCCGTGCAGCAGAGATCGCAGCCGCCTAGGAGTCATTGCGGGCAACGACGCGACGACCACAGCATCTGTTCGTTCACGACCACCGCAGGCATCGACGGAGAACGTCATCGACGAGAGCCAGATCGATCGCTGTCGAATCCAGGAACGCCGATTGTTCGAGACGCGCCACTGGTGCGCGCGGGCGCCACCCGCGCCCGTAAGGCAACCGCTGCAGCAACCAGTTCCTCCGGAATCACCTCCACGCCGTCGTCTCGGTCGGCAAGCGTGCGTGCCACACGTCGGACTCGATGGAGTCCGCGACCTGTCAGCCGCCCAGATTCCAGTTCGTGTCTCAACAAGGTTCGCGCCTCGACACTGAGTGGGGCATGTCTCTCCAAGTCGTCCCCAGAAAGACGGGCGTTGAGAAAACCCTGACGCTCGATCGCTCGCTGGCGACTGCGCAGGATTCGCTCACGCACAACTGCGGTGGGTTCACCGTTCTCGTCCCCGAGGAGTTCGTCCACCCCCGGACGGCTGACGAGGACGCGCACATCGAAGCGGTCGAGGAGGGGGCCACTGAAACGGCGCCGATATTTCGACAATGCCGTCTCATCGCATTCGCACGACCCTGGTCCGCCTCCGCCACACGGACACGGGTTGGTCGCCCCAACCAGGATGAACCGAGCAGGGAGAGTTGCGCGAGTGTGCGAACGAGCGATCCGCACCACACCTTCTTCGAGGGGTTGACGCAGTCCGTCCAGTGTCGACGGCGAGAACTCCCCCAATTCATCGAGAAACAGCACGCCACCGTGAGCCAGGCTGACTTCTCCTGGTCTCATCGACGAAGAGCCACCACCGATGATCGACACCGTCGTCGAGGTGTGATGGGGCATGCGCAGCGGAGGTTCTCGCACGAGACCTGAGCGCGCGCTCCACTCTCCATGTGCTGAGCGAATCAATGTTGCCTCGAGAGCGGTCTGATCATCGAGGCTCGGAAGAATGCCTGGCAGACGCTGTGCGAGCATCGTCTTACCCGAACCGGGAGCGCCGACCAACAACAGATGGTGTCCACCCGCAGCAGCAAGTTCGAGGCCGAGGCGTGCTGCAGCCTGACCCCGCACATCGGCAAGGTCGGGCGCGAGACGCCCTTGAGCGACCGGATCAATGTCTGAATCCGTGTCGCCTGCCTCATCAGCGCTCGGCCATGGGCTGCCGGTACGAAGGGAGTCGATGACCTGTTCGAGAGATCTCGCACCTAGGACGCCAACCGAGTGCACAATGCACGCCTCGCGCACATTGGCTGTCGGGACGACGATTGCACGGTGTCGATGTGCGTTCGATCCACCGCTACGGGGAATGTGAGCATCGCGCAACGCCATGACCATCGGCGCCACACCGTTCACGGGACGAATCTTCCCGTCGAGTGACAGTTCACCGATGAAGGCAAGGTCCTGTGCGCACTCAGCGGGGATCTGCTCGTCCACGATCAGCAAAGCAATGGCCATCGCCAAGTCGAGAGTGCTGCCAACCTTCTTTTCCGTCGAAGGAGCAAGGTTCATCGTGATCCGCCGAGTGGGCCAATCGAATCCACTCGACAAAATTGCGGCTCGTACACGTTCGCGTGATTCGCGGCAGACATCATCGGGTCGACCCAGGATCGTGAACGATGGAAGTCCAGGACCGATGTGCACTTCCACCGTCACCGGACATCCGTTGATTCCCGTGACACTCGCTGACTGGACGCTGCACAGCACGTCGTCTCCCATCCACATATCGGTGACCACGTACTGTGGCCGTCGAACTGTGTGCTCATCGCCAACGGACGCGGTGACTGCATCCGACAGCACGTTCCTGCGAGACTGGAAGGGTGCCGCACCGATCTTGGACGCAGACATCACTCACCGCGGTGGTCGCTCTCATGGCTCTGTCTCTCTCTCAGGGATGCAGTGACCCCGATCGCACTGCGGGACGCTTTTGTGCCGACCTCCAGGCCGAACTGCCGTCACTGACGACCCCGCCTGCGTCGACAGGTGATATCGACGACCTCGTGGGCAGGTTCAAGAAGTTGAATGCCGTCACACCGCTGGCCATCGAAGAGGAGTGGCAGATTCTCACCGATCTCGTGGAGATGGCATCCGATGTCATTCCCAGCGATCCCGTCAGCAGACAAGAGCTCGCTGATGCCGCCTACAAAGCCGAGCGACCGGCACGTGAGATGACGTATTGGGTCGAATCGACGTGCGGATTCCTGATGCCAGATGTCATCGGCATCGAAGGCAATCGCAATCCTTGACGATCGGGCCCGAACACCTCGAGTGAATCGTCGGCGCCAGTGCGCCGACAGCAGGTCAAAGGATCTCGCCGCGCTTCAAGATGACTTTGTCGACGAGACCGTATTCCTTGGCCTGTTCGGCTGTGAACCAACGGTCACGCTCGGCATCTGCCTGAATGCGCTCGAGGGTCTGACCCGAATGGAAGGACGTGAGTTCTGCCATCCGCCGCTTGGTGTACGCGAGTTGTTCCACCTGAATCGAGATGTCGGTTGCCTGGCCGCGAAGACCAGCAAGAGGCTGGTGCATCATGATGCGCGCGTTCGGCAGCGTGTACCGCTTGCCCTGAGCGCCAGCAGTCAACAAGAACTGTCCCATCGATGCTGCGAGACCCATACAGACCGTCGCCACATCACAACTCACGAATTGCATGGTGTCGTAGATCGCCATACCTGCTGTCACCGATCCACCAGGGCTATTGATGTACAGCCAGATGTCACTGTCGGCGTCTTCACCTTCGAGATACAGCAACTGTGCGCAGATCTGGTTGGCCATGTCGTCGTTGACGTCGGTGCCGAGCATCACGACTCGGTTCTTCAGCAATCTCGTGAAGATGTCTGCACGTCCAGCACCCTCGGGTGAGTCGAGTCCAACAGGCATCGGGGAAAGGATCTGCTGATCGAATGTCATGGGGCGAGACTACCGGCGAGTAGGCGAGTAGAGGAGGAAGAAGAAGCACCGTCTCGGGCAGAATGGCGGGGTGCCCAGCTCTGACATCTTTCATCCCAACACCGATGAACTCCTCGGGTTCAACCGGGAATTCGCTTCATCGTTCCCTGATCGAGGTCTTGCTCTCGTCCCCCAGCGTCACATGGCGGTGGTGGCATGTATGGACAGCCGCATGGACATCTTCCAGCTGCTCGGGTTGGCCCATGGTGAGGCGCATATCATTCGCAATGCCGGCGGCGTCGTCACCGATGACGTGATCCGCTCACTCGTCGTTTCGCAGCGTCGACTGCAGACACGAGAGATCGTTCTCATCCATCACACCGACTGTGGTTTGCAGCGCATCACCGAAGACGAATTCAAGCACGAGATCGAATCCGAATGTGGTGTTCGACCCTGGTGGGCACTCGAATCGTTTCGTGATCCGTTCCAGAGTGTGATCCAAAACATGCGTCGGCTGCACTTGAGCCCGTTCCTGATGCACAAAGAGAACATCCGTGGATTCGTTTACGACGTCGAAGATGGTCTCTTGCGCGAAGCGCCCGAAGACTGAGAACCTGGACTGGGAACCCGAGCTCTCAGGATTCCGGATTCGAACGATTGATGCCCGAGAACATCACGGCCACATTCGAGTTGGGCGTGAACCGACTCTGAGACACGAGGAGTCCTGCTAGACCTGCAGTGCCCGTCGGACTTGCCGCAATGCCCGACACCTCCACGCCCATCGTTGCAGCGAGAAAGACCGTCTCTTCGTCGACCACGACCACGTCTCCACCTGTTCGCTTCAGTTGCGCGACATCTGCAACCCAGTCGTACGTTTCATCGTCCAAGATGCCATCGGCCAACGATGTCGGCTCTGTCTCCCATGGCCACATGTGCGTCACCCAGTGTTCAGCCGGATGTTCGTCGGTGCGCGCAGACTCCCATGCACGCGCGAGCGGAGCACAACCTTGTGTCTGCACTGCATACAGCGGAACACTCATGCCCGCTTCGCTCAGTCCGCGCGATACCGACGCAGCGAACGCACCACCCCCGACTTGAACGAAAACGGCATCGGGCGTCGGCCCGCCGGCTGCTCTGATCTGATCTGCGAGTTCCCAGCCGATCGTACGACCGCCATCGAGACACAGAGCGTTCTCTGGCCCTTGCACACTGAATGGCACAGCCCCCTGGGCAACCGCTTCACGAAATCGATGAACAGTCGGGTCACCGGGCGGATCATCGGGGCGTCGTGGGCAACGGTTCACCCGCGCTCTGAGTTCGTCGAGAATGTCGACGACGATCCCCCCTGCCCATTCGGGAATGTAGACGTCGATCGGCCAATTCACCGCTGCTGCCAAAGTCGATGCCGCAATCGCTGCATTGCCACATGAGGAGATCGCAAGCGGTGGACGATCGTCGATGTACTTCCACGGAACGAGTCCGAGTTGTTCGGCAACCATCAGATGCAACAGGATCGAGAACAGATGTCGGGCTTTTTGACTGCCAGCGACGTTGCCGGTCTCGTCTTTGATCCACACACCGCCATACGGCGTGAACCCGAGCACATCGCTCAGATCCGCTGCCCTGCCAAAAGGCGTCACCTCGAATCCAATGTCGTCCACTGCCACGAGTTCGTTGTCGAGATCGTTGACGAGTCCGACCAATTCGTCATCACCCATGCCGCGAGACCGGCCAAAGGCCCACCACGCCATCTGGTGTCGGTAGCGGATGAACGGATTGATTTCGCCAACATCGGAGATGAACGGACCGCCGTCATCTTCGAGAAGAAGCACGTGATGTCGATCTCCGTGCTCGTTGGGGCACCGCCACGGCATGAGAGTCGAAACCGGCACCCCAGCGCCGCATCGCGCACATCGAAATCCGATGATCGCCATCGAGGTGAGGAGCCGTCTCAGCCAGCTGCGACGCGCTGGTTGAATTCGTCGATCATTTCGTCCCAGATCGGCAGATACCGGCGCAGACCGACCCAGAAAGACTGATCGCGACGTGCCTCGAACAATTCGAAAGGCGTTCCCTGCTGCTCGACCCAGGTGTAGTAGCCGAGATTGAAGATGCGATTGCGATCACGCTCTGTGCAGTCGATCATGTCTTCTGTCGTGACGTGGCCGAGGTGACGACCGAACACCTCTGCGGCATCGACCGATGTCATCTCGCCGCCGAAGCGCTCTTGCAATGTCTTGACACGAGAACTGGGATACAGCGCGCCACCGTCGGTGGCCACCGTGATCACCGCATCATCAGGACCGAGGCCAAGCAGCTTCGACGTCTTGATCGCTGCCAACGTGTTGCAGATCGACGAGAAGCCGAAGTGAGCCAGGGCATCAATGAGTTCGGTGCTGAGACCTTTGCGATCGGCCAGGAATGCGCGACCGGCTTCTGAATTGAAAAGGACATCGAGTTCATCAGTGGCATGATCGCTGATCGCGCACACGACATCGGTGTTCATCACATTGTGGATCAATGGGATGTGCTTGTCTCCGATGCCCTGGATGTTGTGCTCACCGAATCCGTTCTCGAGCATCGTTGGACATTCGAGTGCTTCGACAGACACGATACGCGCACCGTAATCGTCTTTCAGACGATCGCCTGCTGCGATCGTCCCTGCCGAACCAGTTGCAGACGTGAAGGCAGCCAAATTCAGATCTCGTCCCTGTGCTGCCATCTGCGCGCGCACGTGTTCGAAGACGTGCCCGAGTGCGCCACCTGTCACCTGGTAGTGACCGAGATGATTGCCAAATTCGCAGAACTGGTTGAAGATGAAGTTCACCGGATCGAGATCGAGTTCATTGCATGCGTCGTAGATCTCTTTGACGTTGCTTTCGGTGCCGACGGTGCGAATGACATCTTCGGCCGGATTGGTGCACCACTGGTCCAACCAATCGAATCGCTCTTGGCTCATTCCCGCAGGCAGGATGGCCACACCGCGACTACCCATGATGCGGCTGATCGCCACACCACCGCGGGCATAATTTCCTGTCGAGGGCCAGATAGCTCGCTGATATGTCGGATCGAATTGACCGGTGACGACACGCGGCGCAAGGCAGGAATACGCGGCGAGAACTTTGTGCGCTGTGATCATCGGGAAGCGATCTCCGAAGACGACGATCACCGGATTTGGGATACCGGTGAGCTCACTCGGTAGGACAACATGCTCGGGAACGGACACGCGACGACCCTGAAGGTCGTTGTACCAGTGCACACGCCACAAGTTGCGTGCATCAGGACCCTGATGGTCAGCATCGCCAACGAGGGACGGATCGATCTGCGTCGGATCGGCAAGTTGGGAGAACGTCGGGAGCACGATGCCCTGTTCACGGAAGCGCTGGACGCTGTTGGCGAGCGCTTTTTCGTCGACGATCCGGTCGGCGAGGCCGAACTGGTTCTCGAGCGCTGCGGTCGTGGAATCTGTCAAGGCTGCCGAAGTCACCGTCCCAGTCTGGCAAGCAGATAGCCCGAATCCCCTGCTCTGCGGCTCTCGAGGACGAACCGTGCGTCACGCACCAAAGGAGTGCGCATCGTCTCGCCTAGCCTTGGGTCATCTGCATCGAGCACCGCGCGGGCGTGGCGAAACTGGCAGACGCGCAGGATTTAGGTTCCTGTCCCGAAAGGGGTGTGGGTTCAAGTCCCTCCGCCCGCACTGAGTGCTGTCTGCTTGATTGCTGCGGCCCTGACAACCTCATGTTCACTCGCCACCGAGGTACACCCCCAGTGCCTCGAGCACCTCGGCGCGCAGGGACTGGAATTGAGGTGCAACCCGACTACGCGGAGCTGCCAGATCGACCCACCGATCGTAGGTGAATCTTCCCCCAGAAAGAACGAGCACACGGTCAGCGAGGGCGATTGCTTCTTCCACATCGTGAGTCACCATCAACGTCGTCGGACGATATATCGATCGCATCTGTGTCAGCAGATCCTGCATCTTGAGCCTGTTCAAGGCATCGAGCGCTCCAAAGGGCTCATCGAGAAGCAGCAGTTTTGGATTACGTACGAGTGCCCGAGCGAGCGCAACACGCTGAGCCTCACCTCCTGACAGGGTTTCAGGCCATTGACGCAAGTTGGATTCCAGCCCTACCTCAGAAAGCACGCGCTTGGCGTCTGCTTCAGGGTCATCGGTTCGCAGTCCCAGCATGACATTCTCGAGGACGCGCTTCCACGGGAACAGCGATGCGCTCTGAAAGACCACCGCTTTCTCCTTGGGTGCGTCGAAGGTTCCCGAGTGACCTGTATCGAGGTCGGCGAGAATGCGCAGAAGAGTCGACTTGCCGCATCCGCTGTGCCCGAGGATCGCCACGAACTCCCCTTCGGAAACACTCAGGGTCACGTCTTCGAGAACTGCGTTGGAGCCGAACGCACGACCGATCGAGGAAAGCTCAAGTCCGGTCATACTCCCGCAAACCCTCTTCGCCACGCGAGTAGTCGGCGCTCCAAGAAGCGTACGAACGAGTACGACAACAGTCCGAGGATTGCATAGATCACAAGGACCAACATCATGATGTCGATGCGGAGCCATGCACGCGCATCCGACATCAACTTCCCAAGCCCAGTACTCGCATTGATCTGTTCGGCGAAGATCAACGCGATCCACGCGTTAGCCATGGAAACGCGCAATCCCACAAGGAAGGACGGCACCGTGCTCGGCACCACGATGTGCCGAACGATCTCGTGCTGCCTCAGAGAGAGGGTCCGGCCAGTATCGACCAGTTGGCTGTCAAGATTACGGATTGCTCCATAGACATTCATGTAGATCGGCATCGAGGTACTCAGTGCGATCAACACCACTTTGGGAGTCTCATCGATACCCAGCCAGACGATGAGCAGTGGAGCCAAAGCAATAGACGGCACTGCTTTGATGACCTGCATCGTCGAATCGAACAGGGACTCGCCGATGCGACTCCACCCGGCGACGACAGCTATCAGCATGCCGGCAACCACGCCAAAGAACAGACCAACAAGAACTCGTCGTAGCGATGCGAGCATCGCTCGTCCCAGGTCACCTGATCGCGCTAGGTCTATGCCCGCGTCGATCACCGCCGACGGCGACGGCAATGAATCTGAATCGACCCAACCGAATCCTGTGATCGCCCACCACGTGAGCACCACAATCGCAGGGCCGGTGAGCCGACGGAACTTCACTGTCGACGTTCGACGCCTTCGTCGAAGCGCCTGTCGATGATTACATCGATTTCGACATCGCTGGCCATGACACCGTTGGCCACGAACACGTCTGCAACCTGTCGGAGAATGCCGATTGTCTCTGCATCGAGCGGAGTCCTGGGTGGCACATCCAGACGAGCCATGATCTGTGCAACGTTGATCGGGAGATCGGCAACTGAAGTCAAATACTCCACGAGAGGTTCAGGATTGTCAGTCAGGATCTGCACTGCACGCTCGATACGTGTCAGAAAATCACGAATAGCTTCGATCTTTTCGGCTGATCCCAGCGCTGGGGCCGATGCCACGGAAACAAATTGATTATCGATCACGCGTGACGCAGAGTCGATGATCGTCCCGAGACCTCGCTGTTCGAGGGAGAGTGCGGCTCGATAGCCGGTTATCAGCCCTTCGACTGCACCAGATTGGAACGCCGACCGTGCCTCGGCCGCAGGAAGAAACACCGCCTCGACGTCATCGATTCCCTCTGATTCGACCAGCAAAGCCCAAAAGTAGTGTCCGATCGATCCCTGGGCAAACGCAACCTTGCCTCCAGCAAGGTCAGATGCATTGGATGTGGTGGGATCTTTCACCACAAGCGAAAATCCTGGATGATCCGGATTTGCCCATGCAGCGATGATGGCGAAAGGAGCCGATTCGGTATCCCAAGGAGTCTGGGCATTGCCTTGAGCGAGCAGAGTGGTCGGGGGTTGAAGGAATCCAATGAAGTCCACAGCCCCCGCCGCCGCCGCTTCCAACATCGTCGTTGCCGAATCGAACTCCACCCACTCAACTGTGTACTCCGTGCCATCGAACTCCGAACTGGACTCCCGGAGAAAAATCATCGGATTGTCCGAGACAAGCCCGACACGAAGAGTGAGACCTGACAAAGTTCCCGACGATGTTTCGCCTTCACTCGCATTCTGCGAACTGCATCCAACCATGACCGTGAGCACCCCGATCAGAAGAACCCTTGTCATTCGGTGCCAGTGGGCCATGCCATCTCCTCGGTCAATCCCTATCGGGTCTTTCCTACCAGTGCAACCACGAAGAGTAGTCCGCATAGCCTGTCATCGTGTCTTCCGAAGTGTGTCCTAACAGGGTCTCAACTCTCTTGGAGAAACACTCCCTTACGAATGGAGGAGACGTGGCAATCATCACTCCTGGTGAGTCGATGACATATGCCGAACTCTTCGACGGTGTTCAACGATTTGCAGTTCAGATAGCCGATCATCAACCCAAGGCCTCGTGGCTCCCTGTTCTCGTCGATCGATCCCCTGATTCGGTGATAGCCCTTCTCGCGGTCCTGCGAGCGGGGCGACCTTTTGTCCCCATCGAAAGCTCCCAACCTCGAGAAAGAATTCGGGAAATCCTGACTCTGATTGACACCCCACAGTCTGCGGTCTTGGCAAAGAAGGAATTCAATTCGCTGTTACCGGACGGAATCCAAGGAATCACCTTTCAAGTAGGCGTGCATGGAACAAGCGACGCAAGACCTGTCGAAAAGCATGCACCTGGAATGGTTTTCTTTACATCTGGCTCCACTGGGCGACCCAAAGGTGTCGTTCTTTCATGGCTGGGGGCAGATCGATGGTTGGACAGAACTCCGTATGGAAATCAACCGGAACACTTATCAGTTTTTCGTCCTCTGAGTTTCGCTGCAGGATTTGGCCAAGTCACTCAAGTGGCGCTCGGCAACACACTGTGCCTCGCCGATCCATCCACGATGTCGATCCAGACTCTCGTGGCCTTCCTCGGTGAGTGGGAAGTGACTCGGATGATCATGGGTCCAGGTCCTACGCAATCACTGTTGCGACTCGACCTCCCCAAATCATCTCTCCCTCTCGTTCACGAGTTCTCTCTCGCAGGGTTCCGTTCAACATGGAGGGATGTTCAGCAAGCGCGTCATATTTGTTCGCCGGACGTCACCGTTTGGAATGCATACGCAACGACAGAGACAGGTCGGTTGGCAGTACTGCATATCCCACCTCATGAAAAACTCCGCTCAGGCCCGCTACCGATTGGGACAATCGGCAATCTCGCCGATGTACGCCTGGTACCCACAGACGACCTCCAGGAGGTCTGGGTCAGAGAACCAATGGTGATCAACTATCTCGGAGGTGCCCACGAAAACCAGAGCAAACTCATCGTTGACGATGACGGTTCGAAATGGTGGCGAAGTGGCGACTTCGCACGTGTCGACGATGAGGGCTTCTTGTACTTGGTGGGTCGCGCAGATGACATGGTCAAGATCAACGGCATGCGCGTCGAGCCCGGCGGGGCCGAGTCTGCGCTCCGATCAATCGTTGGAATAGGTGCAGCAGCAGTCCTCGCTCACCCAACGTCATCTGGGGGACACCGCCTTGTTGGTCATGTCTGTGTCGACGATGTATCCCTGACTCCCGAAGCCGTGAAGATGACGTTGGCGTCGACTCTGCCATCACACCTGGTGCCGGCAGTACTCGTGCGGCATGACGAACTTCCTTTCAATAATCGACTGAAACTCGATCGGCAGGCCCTTCTCACAATGCCCATCGAACCATGGCGTAGTACTCCGCCGAGTCGCAGCACGAATGACACCGTCTTGTGGATCGCCTCAATAGCCCAACAGATCATCGGTTTGGGCGAAATCGCCCCGAACGATGATCTATGGGAAGTCGGCCTCGACTCGATGGGGGCTGTCGAATTGTGTGCCGTCATTGCATCCCAAAAGTTGGGTGACTTGGAGCCAACCGAGTTGCTCGCCTTCAGAACCGCTGTCGACCTGGAACGTCGCCTCGCCATGAAGCGATCCATGAGTGTTTCGCCATCAGTGTCGTTGAACCCTGAAGGTTCACAGACACCGATCTTTGCCATTCCAGGAGGTGGCGGGGGCTCGTTCGCTTTTCGATCACTGGCGTCAGCCATTGGACTCGACCAACCTCTCGTCGTGATCGAACCTGTCGGCATGCACTGCAAGGGTGGCATCGAAAGCACTATCGACCAGCGTGTTCGCACAGCAGACAAGGAAATCACGACCAGACTTCGACCCGGAGA
>JAULYE010000085.1:0-4056 GCA_032118015.1 Ilumatobacteraceae bacterium
ATCGCTGGATGTCGAGATCGACCCGGCTTTTCTTGAGGGGTTCCCGAGCGATCTGACCCTTCCCGACGGTTTCGGTCTGCTGGCTGAGTATCTGACGGAATCGAGTGACCTTTTCGATCCCTCACTCATTGACGTGGTCCTCGAGAAATCGAATATGACAATTTGGATCCTGCTCTCTGCCACCTCGAATGCGGGTGACGAGGTGGAGGAGGGTGTTGAAGGTTTTCCATCGGGACTACCTTCATACTTTTATCTCGTGTACCCGTTAATCGTAGGAATGGATATCGCTGTGTTCGGTGATCCGAGTAGTTACCCGCTCGAGGTGACCTTTTCTGCCGGCGACGTTGCCGACGATTTGCCCGACTATGTCGCAGCAGGCGCGCTCTGTTCGTTCACGTTTACCTTCGATATTCCTGGTCAGTCACGGCGCAATCCGATCGATCTGGATCACTATCTCGACCGAGCAGAAGCAGGCGCTCTCCCGAACACGCTCTGATCGTTCAGCGGGCGTTGTCGCCGAAACGGTACTCGTAGGTCAACGCATCGATACGCGTGCGCAGGTCGTCGTCCAAAGGCGTCGAGACTGCGGCAACGGCGTCGGCGAGCTGCTCTGGGCGACTGGCTCCGATGATCGGAGAGGTGACGACTGGATTGTCGAGCACCCACTGCACAGCCAGGGTCGCCATCGACACACCGGCTTCAGCAGCCATGGTGCGCAGATGGTCGGCGGTGTCGAACATGCGCTCGTGCCAGTAGCGCTCTTGGTATCGCCCAGCTGCGTACCCGAGCGTGAATCGGCCACCGGCAGTGGGTTCACCGCGGAGGTGTTTGCCCGTGAGAAAGCCACCCGCAAGCGGGTTGTAGGGGATGACAGCGATCGATTCCTCGGCACACAGAGGGAACAGTTCGCGTTCGTTCTCGCGGAACAACATGTTGTATCTCGGCTGGACCGATTCGAATCCGGTGACGCCGAGAACCTCAGCTCGACCAATGGCCCTGGCCAGTTGGTAGGCGAGAACGTTCGAGCATCCGACGTAGCGCACTTTGCCTGAACGCACGAGATCGTCGAGCGCACGCAATGTCTCGTCGATCGGAGTCGAAGGATCCCAGGAGTGGATCTGATACAAGTCGATGTGATCGGTGTCGAGTCGACGCAATGACGCTTCGACGGCGCGCATGATGTTCTGGCGGGAATTGCCACTGTCCCACGGTTTCGGACCAGTCGGGAAAAAACACTTGCTGGCCACGATGAACCGGTCCCGGCGACCCTTCATCCAGCGACCAAGGATCTCCTCGGTGCGGCCGAACAGGTCTGGTGCGGCGCCAAGTGGATACACATCGGCCGTGTCGATGAAGTCGATGCCAGCATCATCAGCCGCATCGAGAATTTTCACCGATGTCTCTTCGTCGCATTGATAACCGAAAGTCATCGTGCCAAGACACAGACGCGACACTTTCAAGCCTGTCCGACCGAAGTTCACATGATGCATGGGCTCACCGTAGTGCTGGCTCGAGTTGTGGGAACTGCTGAGACGTCTACTGCTCGATGTCGAGGATCGCCTGGGATTCGCGGGCGGCACCCATGAAGATGCCCTTGGCCATGAGAGACGTCTCGTTCTTGCGCCGTGCCAGATAGATCTCGGAGCGAATGGCATGGACTGCCCGATTCTCCGGGTCGGCATTGGCGGCGTAGTCGATGAGGTGGCAGGCAAGACGAAAGTCACCGTCCTCGGCTGCTTGGCGAGCCCGTTCTGCCATGACGAGGGAGCCACCTGCGAGGTCGGTGAGGGCTCGAGCGAGATGACTGTCGGGTGCAGGTTTGAGACGGGCGGGAGCGCCGTCCCACCAACCGCCGTACAGACGCCAGATGTTGCGAATGACGAATTCCGGTTCGTCGTAGAGCGGGCGCAGGTACGGTTTGGCGAGCGTGTCATCGGGAACGCGTACGGTGTGCACGATGTGGTCGAGCGACTCGCCGGCGTTCATCATCGCCAGAACCTCGTCGTGCAGATTCTCGAGCGCTGTTGCGATCTCGTCCAGGACCATGCTGATTCGTCGAGCCCCGGCAATGGGCAGACCGTGAGCCGGGATGAGCAACTCGGGTTCGAGGGCACGCATCTTGCGCAGAGCCCGCGCCCAATCCAGCGGATAGCGCTGCACCTTCTGGGGATTGCCGGCATTGGGGAAGTTCCAGATGATGAAGTCACCGGAGAAGATCCATCTCTTGTCCGGCACCCATGTCCACAGGTGATCATCGGTCTCGCCGCGATCGTGGAAGAGATCCATCGTCGCCCCTGATGAAAGGGTGATTTCAGCGTGATCGTCGACTTCGAGAGTCGGCTGCAGAACGGAGGATGGCAGGAATCGCCGGGCCCCGGAGCGCACCTCGACAGCTTTACCCGAGTCGGCCTCACCGACTTGGAGATTCAATTCGCCGCGCAGACCGCCGAATTGGCGAGCGTTGATCATCACATTCCATCCAGCTGTTGCGTTGTACCTCGCCAATCGGTTGGCCACGTTGACGTGTCCGATCACGGTCGGCTCGATGCCAGAGTTGCGGGCGTCAGCTGCAAAGTAACCCGACCCGCCGACATGATCGGCGTGTCCGTGCGTGTACACGAGAGTGCGAAAGGGAGTGTCCGGACGCCATGTCCGGATGGAGCGCACCACGTCTGCGCCCGTATGGGCACCCGAGGTGTCGAAGCAGACGAGATCGCCGCCGACATCCCACACCGCGACGTGGCTGAAACTTTCGACCATGGCCAAATCGGGTGCGATCTCGGAGATCTCGTTCGTGACCCGGTTGACGGGTTGGTCGGCATGGCCCGAGTCGATGATGCGTGCAGAGAGGTCCAAAAGGTCGGCCATGGGGAGACGATAATCGCCTGAGGGTCCCGACCCATGTCTGCTCTCCGGTGCCCTGGCGGGTGAGCGGCTAGTGTGGACAAGTGCAATACAAGTGTCGACACTGACGTCGGCACCCGAGACGTGTCGGCGTTCGAGCCGGCAGACGATGTGAGTGGCAGCCGCCCAGCTGCCACCCGATGTGGAGAGGTTCATCATGGCCAAGATCAAAGTTGACAATCCAGTGGTTGAACTCGACGGAGACGAGATGACGCGAATCATCTGGCAGTTCATCAAGGAGCGACTGATCCTGCCGTATCTCGACGTCAACCTCGAGTACTACGACCTCGGCATGGAGTACCGCGACGCCACTGATGACCAGGTCACGATCGATGCTGCCCATGCAATCCTCAAACACGGTGTCGGCGTCAAGTGTGCAACCATCACGCCTGATGAAGCCCGTGTCGAAGAGTTCGGTCTGAAGAAGATGTGGAAGTCGCCCAACGGCACGATCCGTAACATCCTCGGCGGTGTGGTGTTCCGTGAGCCGATCATCTGCAGCAACATTCCTCGTCTCGTTCCCGGTTGGACCAAGCCGATCATCATTGGACGTCATGCCCACGGAGATCAGTACAAGGCGACGGATTTCAAGGTTCCTGGCGCAGGAACCGTGACGATGACGTACACACCAGCTGATGGCAGTGCGCCCGTCGAGATGGAAGTCGCAAAGTTCGGTAAGGACGGTGGCGTGTCGATGGGTATGTACAACTTCAACGATTCGATTCGCGACTTCGCACGGGCATCGATGCGCTATGGACTGTCACGCAACTACCCGGTGTACCTGAGCACCAAGAACACGATCCTCAAGGCCTATGACGGCCAATTCAAGGATCTCTTCCAGGAGATCTACGACAACGAATTCAAGGCCGAGTTCGAGGCCAAAGGATTGACCTACGAACATCGACTGATCGACGACATGGTCGCATGCGCCATGAAGTGGGAAGGCGGCTACGTCTGGGCCTGCAAGAACTATGACGGCGACGTACAAAGTGACACCGTTGCCCAGGGGTACGGTTCGCTCGGTCTGATGACCTCGGTTCTCATGACCCCCGATGGAAAGACAGTCGAAGCCGAGGCAGCGCATGGCACGGTGACGCGTCACTACCGCGAGCACCAAAAGGGCAATAAGACCTCGACCAACCCAATTGCCTC
>JAULYE010000086.1:0-972 GCA_032118015.1 Ilumatobacteraceae bacterium
GTCCGAGGTGGCACCCGACGGGCGCATCCATGCCACGTTCAATCAAACCGTCGCACGCACTGGCCGCCTTTCGAGCGACAGGCCGAATCTGCACAACATCCCCGTGCGTACCGACGAGGGGCGTGTGTTCCGCACCGCCTTCGTGCCCCGGCCTGGATGTGTGTTCCTGGTGGCCGACTACAACCAGATCGAACTTCGTTGTATTGCGCACCTGGCCGATGACCCGGGGCTCATCGCGGCGTTCACGAGTGGTCGTGACGTCCACAGCACAACAGCATCTCGAGTGTTCAGCGTCGACGAGTCGGCAGTGACCCACGAGCAGCGGTCGAAAGCCAAGATGGTGTCGTACGGTCTCGCGTATGGCATGGAGGCCTATGGATTGGGTCAGCGTCTCGGTATCGCCACCGATGAAGCGGCATCGATTCTGGACTCGTATTTCGTGGCCTTTCCCAATGTGCACTCCTACATGGAACGCACCGTCGCTGAAGCCAAAGCGCGGGGATACACCGAAACACTGTTCGGGCGACGGCGTCGTATTCCGGAATTGGAGAGTTCCAACTTCCGTATCCGTCAAGCCGGTGAGCGGCAGGCGATGAACGCTGGCATCCAGGGGTTGGCTGCGGATATTTTCAAGATCGCTCTGATCGACATCGACACCCGTCTTGCAGAGTCAGGGTACGAGAGCAGGCTCGTCCTGCAAGTTCATGATGAGGTGATCGTCGAAGTTCCCCAAGGTGAACGAGATGCGGTTGGTCCCGTTGTGCTCTCGGCTATGAACGACGCTGCTGAATTGAAAGTTCCCCTCGCAGTCAATTTCGCGTGGGGGGCGAGTTGGGCCGAAGCCAAATCGTGAAAGTCGTGTCGTGAATCGGAAGTGCGCGAACAATGGCGTCCGCTGACAGTCATTGGTTCGAAGACATCGCTCGGCATCTTGGCGAGACGTATCTGCGGTATTCGTTCACCAAGGGAACA
>JAULYE010000086.1:982-2925 GCA_032118015.1 Ilumatobacteraceae bacterium
GCGTGTGCTCGATGTCGGATGCGGTCCCGGTCGGCATGCAATCGAGTTGGCTCGCCGTGGCATACCCGTGGTCGGTGTCGACATCAGTGCTGAGTTCGTCGACATCGCGCGCGCCACGGTCGAACGCGATGGATTGGCCGATCTTGTCCGTGTCGAGCGGGGCGATGCTCGAAAACTCGCCGAGATGGATCACCTCGAGAGTTTCGACGCCGTGGTGTGCCTGTGCCAAGGAGCCTTCGGTTTGATGACGCGCAATGGTGACGATGAGCAGGTCATCGCTGGAATTCGGAGCCGTCTGCGGCCGAGTGGGCGACTGGCCTTGTCGGCGTTCAACGCCTATTTCGCCGTCAAATATCATGAGGGAGCCGAATTCGACGCAGAGATGGGTGTTTCACACGAGATCACCGACATCCGCAACTCCGAGGGCGATATCCGCTCCGTCGACTTGTGGACGGGCTGTTACACGCCGCGTGAACTGCGATTTCTCCTTCGATCCAAGGGATTTCACGTCGATCGAATCGTGTCGGTGGAGCCTGGGGCCTATGTGGAGCGTCAGCCGAGTGTCGAATCACCTGAGTATCTCGTCGTGGCCACGGCCATCTGAGCCCGCTGGGGTTGCCCGGGGCGGGGGAAGGTCATAGGTGCGCTGGTAACTTTGGGGGGCTTGTCACTGGATGGCTTCTGGCCGATCCAAGACCGAGTAGTCCTGTCCACCTGTGATCCCGGTTTCCGGGATCAATCGAAAGAGATCATTCCCTTGTCCGACACTCTCACCTCCTCGTCATCTTCCTCAGCAATGGGGACCTTCGATTCCGAAGGCAACTACGTCCCGCGCAAAGTCACCGAAAACGATCTTCCCGGTTCTTTTGCCGATGCGATCGAAGGGACGATGGTCGAAGTCGAAGACGGTCAAGTGGTGACCGGAATTGTCGTCAAGATCGATCGCGATGAAGTTCTGCTCGACATCGGGTACAAGAGCGAAGGTGTCATTCCGTCGCGTGAATTGAGCATTCGTAACGATGTCGATCCGGGTGAAATTGTCAAGCTCGGCGAGCAGGTCGAAGCTCTCGTCCTCACCAAGGAGGACAAGGAAGGCCGCCTGATTCTTTCGAAGAAGCGCGCTCAGTACGAGCGTGCATGGGGAACGATCGAGAAGAAGAAGGAGGCCGACGAAATGGTCGAAGGCCTCGTCATCGAAGTCGTCAAGGGCGGTCTCATCGTCGACATCGGGTTGCGCGGATTCTTGCCAGCCTCGCTCGTCGAACTCCGTCGTGTTCGCGACCTCGCCCCGTACATCGGCAAGGTGCTTCAGGCCAAGATCATCGAACTCGACAAGAACCGCAACAACGTTGTGTTGTCGCGTCGCGCGTATCTCGAAGAGTCGCAGAAAGAAGCGCGCGATGGTTTCTTGTCCAACCTCAAGGTCGGCGATGTTCGTGAAGGCGTTGTGTCCAGTGTTGTGGCTTTCGGTGCGTTCGTCGATCTCGGCGGTATGGACGGGCTCATCCACGTGAGTGAGTTGTCATGGAATCACGTCGATCATCCAGGTTCGGTCGTGGCCATTGGAGACAAGGTCACGGTCAAGGTGCTCGACATCGATTACGAGCGTGAGCGCATCAGCCTGTCCCGCAAGCAGACCGAGAAGGATCCATGGGAAGTGTTCGCTTCGGGTCACGAAGTCGGCCAACTCGTGTACGGCCGAGTGACCAAGCTTGTTCCGTTCGGTGGATTCGTCCAAGTGGGCGAGGGCATCGAAGGTCTCGTTCACATCTCGGAAATGAGCACTCAGCACGTCGAGGCGCCCGAGCAAGTCGTTACTCCAGGTGAGGAGTTGTGGGTCAAGATCATCGATCTCGATCTCGCACGCCGTCGTATCAGCCTCAGCATCAAGCAGGCGGCCGAAGGTGGAGAGTTGGCCGAGGAGTACCGCAAGCATTTCGAGG
>JAULYE010000087.1:0-7640 GCA_032118015.1 Ilumatobacteraceae bacterium
GGCTTCGCCCAATCACACGCACGTCGACGTCCTGCGTGACGTGTTGGCGACCGATGTCCCGTGCCTCGTGGAAAAGCCGATGTGCACCACAGTGGAGGATTGTCTGGAGATCGTCGATGCTGCGACTTCACGTTCGGCGCTGACGTGGGTGGGACTCGAATATCGCTACATGGCGCCGATCGCCCAACTTGCGCGTGTTGTCGATGCCGGCGACATCGGCCAGGTGCGGATGATCTCGATTCGCGAACACCGGTTTCCGTTCCTGAAGAAGGTGGGGGACTGGAATCGTTTCAACGAGAACACAGGCGGGACACTTGTGGAGAAGTGCTGTCACTTCTTCGATCTGATGAACATGTTGAGTCGAGCGAATCCAGTGCGCGTCTATGCAAGTGGTGGCCAGGACGTGAACCATCTCGACGAGGAGTACGGGGGTCGAAAGCCCGACATTTTGGACAACGCATTCGTCATTGTCGACTACGACAACGGCATCCGGGCGAATCTCGACCTGTGTATGTTCGCCGAGGCGAGCCGCAATGAGCAGGAGATCTCAGTGGTCGGCACCCTCGGCAAAGTCGAGACGGCACTTCCCGGAGATGGGCAGGTTCACATTGGACATCGCAGTGATCGCTCCATGTCGATGATGTCGGCTCCGATCGATTCGGCAGTTGCTCATGTCGGCTTCCACTTCGGTGCGAGTTTCATCGAGGTCAGTAGGTTTTGCGATGCCGTGCGCTCGGGATCACAGGCAGAGGTGGACGTGCATGACGGCTTGCGATCCGTGTTGATCGGTATCGCTGCACACAGGTCGATCGATGAAGGCCGACCGATTGCGATCGGCGACATTCTGTCGCCGCTCTGAACAGCGGCGATTCAACGAGTGACCGTGATCAGGCTTCGGTGATGACGATGGAAAGAATGCGGATCTCCTCGAGGGGTGGAACGCCGTTGTCCTCGGGATTGCCGACTGCATCCATGGCCGTAACAGTCGTGTCCAGACCATTGATCACTGTGCCGAACAGTGTGTAGTTCGGAGGCAGCGTCACGCCCTGGTCACCGGTGATCACGAAGAACTGGCTGCCGTTCGTATTCGGTCCGGCATTGGCCATTGCCACAGAACCGATTGCGTACTCTCCGGCTTCAGGTAGTTCATCGAGGAAGTTGTAACCGGGACCGCCGGATCCTGTTGCTGTGGGATCTCCGCACTGCACCATGAATCCAGGGATCGCCCGATGACACACGGTGTCGTCGAAATACTGGAAGCGGGCGAGGTTGACGAAGTTGTTGACGGTTCCCGGTGCTTTGGCAGGATCGAGTTCGATCGTGTACTCACCGAAGTTCGTCGTCACCAGTGCCGTATAGGTCTTGGATGGGTCGATACACAGTTGGAACGAGTCGGAGAACGTCTGAGTCTTCTCAGCTGATCCATCAGTTGGCGCACATTCGCCGGTGCCGTACTGGAACTCCACCGGCAGCGTTGTCACTGGGATCGAGGTATCGACAGGAGTCAATGAGTCGGTCGGAATGGAATCACTGGTGTTCGTGTCATCGGAATCGTCACCGGTGAAGATGGCGATGGCGAAGAACGCTGCGATCACCACCACGATGGCTCCGGTCACCCGGAACGTGGTCTTCAGCGTCTTCCTGCGACGTTCGGCTTGCTGTTGCACATACCGACCGATCTGCCGGTTCATCTTTTTGCGTTCGCGTTTGTCGGTTCCCACGAGTGGCAAGGCTAGCCCTGAAGGAGCGTTGCATCATGCCAACCCGTCCCACCGCTAACCTGAGCGTCCTGTGGCGCTCATAGTTCAAAAATTCGGGGGGACATCGGTTGCGGACCCTGAGCGCATTCGCGCCGTGGCCGAACACGTGGCTTTCACCAAGAGGCATGGCAATGACGTGGTGGTAGTGGTGTCCGCCATGGGTAAATCGACGGACAATCTCATCAAGTTGGCCAACGACGTCTCGACGACTCAACCCGCACGAGAACTCGACATGCTGCTCACCACCGGTGAACGCATATCGATGGCTCTGGTGTGCATGGCGCTCGCTGATCTCGGGATCGACGCGGTGAGTTTCACCGGCAGCCAGGTCGGAATCATCACTGACACAGTCCACACCAAAGCCAAGATTCTCGAAGTCAAAGGAGATCGCGCACGTGAGGCGATCAACGACGGCAAGGTCTGTGTCGTTGCCGGCTTTCAAGGAGTGAGCACCGACAAAGAGATCACGACGCTCGGCCGCGGTGGCTCCGATACGACTGCAGTTGCTCTGGCTGCTGCCCTCGGTGCTGACAGCTGTGAGATCTACACGGATGTGACGGGCGTGTTCAGCGCCGACCCGCGCATCGTTCCCCAGGCTCGCAAACTTCAACACATCAACTTCGATGAAATGTTGGAGATGGCGGGAGCAGGTTCGAAAGTTCTTGCACTTCGCTCGGTCGAGTTCGCGCGCAATCACAACGTCCCGATCCAGGTCCGGTCCAGCTTCACGTGGGAACCGGGAACGTGGGTCACGAGTCAGGAGCCTTCGATGGAAGATCCGATCATTTCCGGTGTCGTCACGGACACGAGCGAAGCCAAGGTGACGGTGCGCAAAGTTCCGGATGAACCAGGGATTTCAGCGCGCCTGTTCGAGCCGTTGGCAGCCGCCAGTGTCAATGTCGACATGATCGTGCAGAACACGTCGACGGAAGGGACGACGGACATCAGCTTCACCGTTCCCAAAGCCGATATGAAAGTTGCCCAAGAGATCGTTGAAGCGTTGGCGAAGGAAATCGGTGCTGCAGGTGTCGTGCACGACGATCACATTGCAAAGGTCTCACTCGTCGGTGCAGGAATGAAGACGAGCCCGGGGATCGCAGCCAAGATGTTCCGTGTTCTTGCGGACAACGAGGTGAACATCGAAATGATCTCGACATCGACTATCCGTATTTCGGTCGTCATTTCATCGGAAGATCTCGAGAGAGCGGCACGTTCGCTCCACACGGCATTCGGTCTCGACAGCGGGCAGTCCTACAGCGCTCCGTTGCCCGAAAGGAAGTAATCGATGGCGCCCTCTCGACCACGTCCACAGGTTCCGTGGAGGTCGGCTGGGCGCCGCGCCGAGGGCCGGGGTGACAGTGACAGCGTGGTGCGTGAGACCGGATGGGTCTTCAACAATCAGCGCAGCCGTTTTTTGACATTGGCCGAGTTCGTCGACTCGGGAGAGCAAGAAGTTGGCGCGTATCTCGAGCACTTCGGACTCGTCCATGCGGACAACGAGCAGCGCACTCTCGTCGAGATCGGCGCCGGCATCGGACGGATGACAGCAAGTTTCACCCGGCGTTTCGGTTCGGTGATCGCATGTGATTTGGATGCCGCTTTCCTGGAGCGCTGTCGAGAGACGGTAGCCAAATTCGGCCGCCCTGAACGTTTGAGCACGGTGCACACGCACGACGGTCGCACGATGCACATTGCAGAGCGCTCTGCAGACATGACGTTCAGTTACATCACGCTTCAGCACTGCGATGCCAGTGATGCTTTGACGTTGACCACGGAAGCGTTTCGTGTTCTGCGCCCCGGTGGATGGGTCGTGCTCAATTTCCGTACGTGGACACCAGCCGATGTGATTCTGTTTCCTGCCGGCGTCCTCATGCGTGTGCTGTGGAGACTGCCGATCGCCGGACCGTGGCTCGTCAGCAAGCGATGGTCGACACGCCTCGGCTGGCAGGCGAATCGTCTGTCACCTCGTGTCGTTCTCGGTCACCTTCGCAAGAACGGAATTGCTGTTGAAGATCCGTCGATCTGGGTACGGCATGCACGACGCCGAGTGGAAGCTCCAGGAGTACCGATCAGAACATTTTCCGGTATCGCTCGCAGCCACTGGTGGTTAATCGCCCGACGAGGCGACTGACCCTCGGGTTAGCCTGACGCCCATGCGCGTTGGAGTCGTAGGAGCAACTGGCCAAGTCGGCGGAGTGATGAGAACTCTCCTCGAGGAAAGAAACTTCCCGATCGATGAGATCCGATACTTCGCATCGGCACGCTCGGCTGGTACCACATTGCCGTTCAAGGATCAGCAGATCACAGTGGAGGACGCCTCGACGGCTGACCCGTCCGGGCTCGACATCGCACTGTTCTCCTCGGGTGCGACGTCATCGCGCGAGTTGGCCCCACGTTTTGCTGCAGCCGGCGTCACGGTGATCGACAACTCGTCGGCCTGGCGCATGGACCCGGATGTGCCCTTGGTCGTGAGTGAAGTCAACCCGAATGAAATCACGAATGCGAAGAAGCGCATCATTGCCAACCCGAATTGCACGACGATGGCAGCCATGCCGGTTCTGAAAGTACTCCACGACGAAGCGAGTCTTTTGCGCATGGTCGTCAGTACATATCAGGCCGTGTCCGGTGCTGGTCTTGCGGGTGTCGACGAACTGGACAAGCAGATTCGCGAAGTCGGTGACGGAGCCAAAGGATTGACCTATGACGGCAGAGCTGTCGTGTATCCGGCTCCTGGGAAGTTCGTGAAGCCCATCGCGTTCAACGTGCTGCCGTACGCGGGCAAGTACGCAGATGATGGATCGTTCGAAACGGACGAAGAGCAGAAGTTGCGCTACGAGAGTCGCAAGATTCTTGATATTCCCAATTTGCTCGTGTCTGGTACGTGTGTGCGTGTGCCGGTGTACACGGGGCACTCCTTGAGCATCAATGCCGAGTTCGCGCAACCGATCAGTGTCGAGCGTGCGATCGAGTTGCTGTCGGCTGCTCCAGGGGTTGTGGTGTCGGACATTCCGACACCACTCGAAGCTGCTGGTGCAGACCCGAGTTATGTCGGTCGCATTCGTCAGGACTTGTCGCTCGACTCCAATCGCGGTCTCGCGATGTTCGTCAGCAATGACAACCTGCGCAAGGGAGCGGCCCTCAATGCCGTCCAGATTGCCGAGCTGTTCATCTGAGTCGTTCATTGTGGGTCACTGATACGCGACCCACTCCTCAGCACGCACACGGTGAGTGACCGCAGGTCGGGCAGCCA
This sequence comes from Ilumatobacteraceae bacterium, assembly GCA_032118015.1. Classification (GTDB taxonomy): domain Bacteria; phylum Actinomycetota; class Acidimicrobiia; order Acidimicrobiales; family Ilumatobacteraceae; genus Casp-actino8. The sequence continues at coordinate 5,011 of JAULYE010000087.1, forward strand.
TTTCGATAGCGAGAGACGGCAACTTCGAGGTCGATGCCCATCTGATTCGCGAGTGTGGCGACCCAGGCGAGAACATCGGCGAACTCGTGCTCCTGTTGCTCTCGAGTTCCTTTTCGAACTGCTTGGGCCAGTTCACCGACTTCTTCGGCGAGCCAAGCAACAGTTGACGGCACTCCGCGTTCGGTGTCCCGTTCCCCGTAGGTGGTCTGAATGACGGCTTGTAGTTCACCGAGTCGCACGAGACCACCGTACGACACCTGATGTGCCGAACACATCGCAAGAGACCTGTCGATACACCATTTCAGGGCGAACAGTCGTGGGGTCCGGTCGAACCAGGACCCCGCCGACTCGATTGGTCGGGGTGAGAGGATTTGAACCTCCGGCCTCCACGTCCCGAACGTGGCGCGCTAGCCAAGCTGCGCTACACCCCGATGGTGCGACTAGCGAGCCTACCCCGCAGTCGCAGATTCCACAGGCTCGCTCGGTAGCGCTTGTGTGGTTTCGACACCCTCGGCGTAGCAGCCGCCTCGACCGATTTCGCGCGCACCGCGTCGCAGACGCAGAGCGTCGAGAGGCTTGATCAGCCAACCATTTGCACCACTGCGTCGAGCCATGTGGATGTCGGCTTTGCGATCGAGCAGCATCATGATCGGCACATTGGGGAGCAGACCGCCACTTTCGTCGAGCCGCAGATCCATCGTCACGGCGACTCCGCCCATACTTCCGATTTGCAGATCCAAGATGGCGAGATCTGGGGTGTCATCGCGGACAACGGAAGCGACGACACGGCCTTCACGACAGTGGGTGAAACGGACATCTGGTCCACCGAGAGCCGATGTCACTTCATCGACGATCCAGTCGGCGTCAGTGGCAAGAAGAATGTGCACGGTCGAAACGCTACTCGCTCGGTGTAGATGCCACGAGTTCGCGTCCGAGAATCCGAATTGCATCGATGTCGTGCACATCTTCGGAGCGCTGATGCACTCGCGCAATCACCGATCCAGCCCTGAGGAGGAGAGGTCCAATCGCATCTTCCTCAGCTTCGCTGATGCGCCGCAGATGGGCCATGTTCCGGTGCAGAACTGCCTGGTCGGTTTCGCCGAGGTCTCCAGCGTTACGAGCAGCGCGATCGGCATCGTCGGCAGTACCCGTACCGAAGTGCGGCTGCAGCCTGTTCACAATGAGACCCGTGGCCGACATGCCAGTCGATTGGAGCTGGCGTATGAAGTAGAGCGCCTCATCGACCGTGTCTCGTCGAGGAGAAGCAACCACGAGATACTTCGTGACGTCGGATTTCAGCAAGGCCTGGACCGACTCCGCTCGCTCACGGAATCCACTTTCGATTCCCTCGAAGGCCTGGAAGAAGTTGATCGCGTCAGCCAGAACATCGGCACCGATGACGCGTCCGATCGTGCGCAGAATCGGCTGGGCGGCGATGTTGACGATCTTGAGGCCGCTGCGAGCTGGTGCGATCAGCCATCGATAGACGCGATGATCGAGAAAGTTCATCAACTTCTCTGGCGCTCGGAGAAAGTCGAGTGCCTCACGTGTCGGAGGAGTGTCGACGACCACAAGATCGAAGCGTGTGTCATTGGAGAGTTCGTAGAGCTTTTCTGCAGCCATGTATTCCTGGCTGCCGGACAGCTTGCTCGCAACATTGTCGTAGAAGGGGTTCTCCAGAATGCGCCGGACCTGCGCCTCACTGCGAGCCTGTTCTCTGATCACGGCATCGAACGTGGCGCGCGCATCGAGCATCATGGCCCACAAGCGACCAGATCCCTCGATGTCGATCGGTGACGGATCATTGGTGAGCCCTTGTAAACCGAGTGCATCTGCGAGGCGTTTGGCCGGATCGATGGTGATCAGAACGACATTGCGACCACCTTCAGCAGCAGCAAGAGCAAGAGCAGCAGCCGACGTCGTCTTGCCGACTCCTCCTGAACCGCAGCACACGATGATGCGCGAGTCACGCACGATCTCTGCCATCGACGACATCGACTCGCTCATCGAGCTTCCACCTGTCCACGCATGACATCGGCGAGCAGTGCGATGTCGTCTGATTTCAATCCGGCTGTTGCGATATGAGGAAGAGCGATGTGCCCGGCATGGACGGTCGTGTCGACACGAGCCACCTCGCGTGCATGAAGTGCACATCGCGATGCCCGGTATCGGGCAGCATCGGCGAGGTCACCGTCGACGAGATGACCGGACTCGACGAGCCGAGTCACCTCGGGTGCCGAGTCGACGCCATTGACGACGACGGGGGTGAACCCAACACCGACCCGCTTGGCCAAGATGTCCGCACTTTGCAGCATCTCGTTGACGGGAGTGGTTTCGGGCAATGTGACCATCACGACGCGGCAGCGATCGGGGTTCTGCAACATTGATTGCACTTCGATCGCCTGAGATCTGATCGGACCGCCGCGTACGGTTTCGGCCATTGCTGCTGGGGCCTGCAAGAAACTGATCGCATGACCAGCTGCGGGACCATCCACGATGATCAGGTCGTACTCACCCGTTGGGCCAGCCAGCGAAACGAGGTGTTTGAGTTTGCCCAACACCAGTAGATCGTCGATTCCCGGCGCCGCACTCGACACGACACCAACGACCCCAGTGGCAACGAGACGTTT
>JAULYE010000088.1:0-3133 GCA_032118015.1 Ilumatobacteraceae bacterium
GTAACCGAGCCTGACGACTCGTTGATCCGCTTGGAACTCCGCTGAGCGGCCGACCCAGGTGTTCAAAGACTGTGCCGCCGCAAAGCCCGAGGCAAAAATCCAAGACAGCACGCTGAACAAGTAGGCAATCAGATTGCCGGCAGTATTCGCCAGTCTCGAATTTCTTGCGAATGCACGTGTTGCCGCAACTGAGACATTGTTCATGAAGTATCCCAGTCGAGCAATCAAGTAGATCGGCATTGTCAGCCACTGGTTGATGGTGAGGGCAACCGTGTGTGAGCCGAGATGGTGGCACAACTCGTGAGCGAGCACGCCACAGAGCTCCTTGTGCGAAAGATTCTGCGCCGCATAACTGGTGACGACGACGAGATGACCGCCACATGCATATGCGTTGATGTCCTCATCATCGACGACACCCACGACGTAATGGCGACCCTTGATGTGCCAGGACTGAGTCACTTCGTCGAATGCTGGCTGGAGTTTCGAAGCCTCGGCAGCAGTGGGCCGACGAGCACCGATGAGCGCCGTGAGGACACGCCGCTGTGCCCACGGCATGAACAGGAGGAACCCCGCCGCCAGGTAGCTGACCAAGACGTACCAAGCGGGGATGTCCGTGAACAGACTGATGGGCAGCCAGAACACGAGCATGGCGACGAGCCACAGGGGCAGAATTGCAACAGCTGGAACGAAGGCAAAAAACGCGGCGCGATCGATGTCGCGGTGCTGCACCGACCGGGAGTCGACCTCCCCGAAGACTCGACGTTTCATCGGCTTCGCACGTCGGACGTCATGGGCCTCGATTTTTCCTCGTCTCATCTTCCCTCAGTCTTGCCGGATCGAGAGTGAATTGGGCGTTGGTCGGCGACATTTCGACGAAGTCTGCCCACTTCCCACTCGTCCATCTCCCCCGTGAGATCAGTGCTGTTGCCCGGGCGACGTTGCGGTTCGCATTCCGACTTCGTGTCAGCAGGAATTGCATGTGGCTCGCGTACCCCGCAGGCATGTAGAACGTAGGGCGTGACCGCACACATCGATCAGCACCCTGTGCTCCCCGCCGCTGAGCCGTGGAGCCACATCGGACAGTCGTCCATCGGAGTCCTCTGCCTGCATGGCTTCACCGGTAATCCGTCATCGATGAGGGGATTGGCCGAGGCCATGGCCGCAGCCGGCCACCACGTCGAGTTGCCTCGACTTCCGGGACATGGAACAGACGTCTCCGACATGATCCCCACGCGTTGGGATCACTGGAGCACTCACGTCGAACACACATTCCAGACGCTCGCACGTCGCGTCGACAAAGTTGTCGTTGCGGGATTGTCGATGGGTGGCTCGTTGACACTGTGGACCGCACTCCATCATCCTGAAGTGGCGGGAATCATCTGCATCAATCCGGCGGCTCAACCTCAGGCCGAGGAGATGGTGGCCATGATCCGTTCGATGCTCGAACAAGGAACGAACGTGATCGATGGAATCGGTTCCGATATCGCTGATCCGAGTGTCAAGGAGAGTTCGTATTCAGAGACACCGCTGGCGCCGTTGGTGTCGATGGTGGAGGACGGAATCAAGCCGATGGTTCCGAAGTACGGATCGTGCAAGGTTCCGATGCTCCTCATCACATCCAGGAACGACCACGTGGTCGATCCTGTTCAGAGCGACCAACTCGCCGAGCAATGGGGTGGACAAGTCGATCGCATTCTTCTGGACCGGAGTTTCCATGTCGCAACACAAGACTTCGACAAAGATCTGATCAACGAAGCAGCCGTCACGTTCGTCGATGCGATGTCGAAGAAATGAAGTTCTCGTTGCTCGCATCCGTCGATCCAGTCGGCGTACTCGGGTCTTTGCCGAGTCCCGGGAGTGGCTCGATCAAGATAGGACCTCTCGAGTTGCGGGCCTACGGACTCCTGATTGCAGTGGGAGTCTTCGTGGCAGTCTGGATCTGGGGCAAGCGATTGTCCCGAGCCGGAATCGGTGGTTCGGACGAAGCGACCAGCGTTGCGTTGTGGGCCGTGCCGGCGGGTGTCATCGGTGCACGCCTCTATCACGTGGCAACTGAGTGGGACCGTTTCTCGGACCGACCTGGCGACATCTTCAAAGTTTGGGAAGGTGGCCTCGGAATCCCCGGAGGCATGCTTCTCGGGATCGTGGTCGGAATCGTCATGATTCGGCGACAGACGATGCCGATTCCGATGGCACTGTGGGCCGTGGCGCCAGCCCTTCCTGTCGCACAGGCAATTGGTCGGTGGGGTAACTGGTTCAATCAGGAACTGTTCGGGGGGCCGACAACTCTGCCCTGGGGTCTCGAGGTCGATCCGGTCAAAGCGCTGGCCGCTGGGTACATGCCTGACACACTTTTTCATCCCACCTTTCTCTACGAATCGCTGTGGAATCTTGCCCTCGCAGCGGTTCTCGTCGTCATCGGTCGTCGGTGGCAGAACAAGCGCTATCCGGAACGTCTCTTGGCGGTCTACGTCCTCGGCTACGGCATTGGGAGGTTGTGGATCGAAGGTCTGCGAATCGACCCGACGAAAGAGGGCGCAGGTCTTCGTCTGAATCAATGGATGGCAATCGTGCTCATTGTGGCGGGAATTGCATACCTCGCTGTTCGTGCTGTCCAGGGGCGTCGCCCGATCGAGGGCGCATCCGACGTCGCCGCGGACTAGCAACTACGGTCGAGTCATGACCGACACCGATCTCGTCCTCGTCGACGTTCAGCCATCTGGCGTTGCATTGATCACCCTCAACAATCCTGATCGCATGAATGCGTGGAGTGGGGCAATGTCGGTCAGGTTCTTCGCTCGCTTGGACGAATGCCGGCACGATCCGAATGTTCGTGTCGTCGTGATCACGGGAGCAGGACGCGGGTTCTGTCCGGGGGCCGACATGGATGCTCTCAATCAGATCCGGGCCAACCCTTCGGCTGGAGCAGGTTCCGCCACAGGAAGCGGTCGATTCAGCGATCTCATCGACTATCCGAAGCCGGTGATTGCAGCGATCAATGGGGCCGTGGCTGGTGTCGGGCTGGTGATGGCATTGTTCTGCGACCTGCGATTTGCGGCATCGGGCATCAAGATCACGACAGCATTCAGCCGTCGGGGATTGATTGCCGAATACGGATCGTCGTGGATCCTTC
>JAULYE010000089.1:0-2915 GCA_032118015.1 Ilumatobacteraceae bacterium
GTCGCTCGAGCGTTCTCAGGTACACCAACGAGTGGGAGAGATACGTCAATCGCCAAGCGCGTTGGGTCGACTTCGACAACGATTACAAGACTCTCGATCTTTCCTACATGGAAAGTGTGATGTGGGCATTCAAGACCTTGTTCGACAAAGGTCTCGTCTATGAGGGATTCCGTGTCCTGGCCTACTGCTGGCGATGTGAGACGCCGTTGAGCAACACCGAGACGCGCATGGACGACGTGTATCGCAATCGTCAGGATCCCGCCGTCACGGTTCGCTTCGCACTCGACTCCGGTGAACAGATTCTTGTGTGGACGACGACACCATGGACCCTTCCTGCAAACCTTGCCCTCGCAGTGAATCCCGATGTCGAATACTCGATTCTCGATCTCGATGGTGAACGCCTGATCATTGCCACCGACCGATTGGGGGCGTACGAAAAAGAACTGGGTGATGCTGTCGCACAGGGAACGTTGCGTGGAGCCGATCTCGTGGGGCGTTCGTATCGTCCGATGTTCGATTTCCTCGCCGACACCCAGGGAGCGTTCGTGGTTCTCGGTGCCGACTTCGTGACTGTCGAGGACGGAACTGGTGTGGTGCACATGGCTCCGGGTTTTGGCGAGGACGACCAATTGGTATGCCAAGCGGCGGGAATTCCCACCATCTGCCCGATGGACAGTCATGGTCGATACACAGCAGAGATCGAACCATGGGCCGGCGTTCACGTGTTCGAGGCCAATCCGTCCGTGATCCGGGTCCTGAAAGAGCGTGGCGTCATTCTTCGGCATGACTCCTACGACCACCCGTATCCACATTGCTGGCGGTGTGCAGAACCTTTGGTGTATCGGGCCATTTCGTCGTGGTTCGTCGAGGTGACCAAGATCAAAGATCGCATGCTGGAGCTGAACCAGCAGATCACGTGGGTGCCCGAGCATCTGAAAGAAGGGTCTTTTGGCAAATGGGTCGCGAACGCTCGTGACTGGTCGATCAGCCGCAACAGATTTTGGGGATCGCCGATCCCTGTCTGGAGGAGCGATGATCCTGAGCATCCGCGGATCGACGTGTACGGGAGTGTGGCCGAACTCGAACGAGACTTCGGCGTAACGATCTCAGACTTGCACCGGCCAGCAATCGACGATTTGGTTCGCCCGAATCCCGACGATCCGACTGGTGCTTCGATGATGCGCCGTGTTCCTGAGGTTCTCGACTGCTGGTTCGAAAGCGGATCGATGCCTTTTGCTCAGGTTCACTATCCGTTCGAGAACACCGAATGGTTCGAAAATCACTACCCGGGTGATTTCATCGTCGAATACATCGGTCAGACCCGGGGTTGGTTCTACACCTTGCACGTCCTGGCGACGGCGCTGTTCGATCGCCCGGCGTTTTCGACATGTGTCAGTCACGGCATTGTTCTTGGAGACGACGGACAGAAGATGTCCAAGAGTCTTCGGAACTATCCCGATCCCATGGGAGTCTTCGATACGTACGGCGCAGACGCAATGCGCTGGTACTTGCTGTCATCGGCCATCCTGCGCGGAGCAGACTTCTCCGTGACAGAGCAGGGGATTCGTGACACGGTTCGACAGGTCCTCTTACCGTTTTGGAATTCGTGGTACTTCTTGAGTCTGTATGCCAAGGCTGAAGGAATTCATGGGGGGATTTCGACGAGCTCGGCGAACGTCCTCGACCGGTACATCTTGGCAAAGACCCGAGACTTGGTTGCGGGCACAACTCGTGATCTGGACGCCTATGACTTGTTCTCGGCGTGTGTTCAAGTCAGGGATTTCCTGGACGTACTGACGAATTGGTACATCCGGCGCTCCAGGGATCGTTTTTGGAACGGTGATACGGATGCGGTCGACACCTTGCACACGGTTCTCGAAGTGTTGTGCAGAGTCACAGCTCCACTGCTTCCCCTCGTTTCCGAGGAGATCTATTCGGGTCTGGTCGGCCGGCAAAGTGTCCACTTGTCCAATTGGCCAACGGTGGATGAACTTCCCGAGGATGCGGACCTGGTGCTGGCGATGGATCGGGTGCGTGAGGTGTGTTCTGTCGCCTTGTCGATCCGCAAGGCGAATGCGAAGCGCGTTCGACTTCCCTTGGCTTCTCTCACCGTGTCGCATCCTCGAGCCCGTGACTTGGAACGCTTCATATCGCTCATCGCCGAAGAGGTCAACGTCAAAGAGGTTTTGCTCGATGAATCCTCCGACGAACTCTCCTCCACGGTCCTGCAGGTGATTCCTGGGGCGATTGGGCCGCGACTCGGCGGACGGACCCAGGAAGTCATCAAGGCAGTCAAGGCTGGTGCCTGGAAGAACGACAACGGCACAATCGTTGCTGGTGGCATCGAATTGATGGAAGGGGAGTACATCCTCAAAGTTGTCGCGGCCGATGAAGGAGCGAGTTCGACCATCTCGCACGGTGAAGGAATCGTGACGTTGGATCTGGTCGTCACCCCTCTACTCGAAGCAGAAGGAGTTGCTCGTGATCTGATTCGTCTCGTGCAACAGCAGCGACGCGAACAAGACTTGAATGTCAGTGATCGCATCACATTGTCTCTCGGGATCCCGGAGTCCGTTCGAAGAAGCATCTCTCCATTCATGGACACTGTGATGGCCGAGACATTGGCGACGCATGTGGAGTGGAAGAACGACATTCCTAACGTCGATCTCGACGGGGAATCGATATTCATTGGGATATCTCCTGGCCCTTGACTGAGGTGCTGCGCATCGGAGGTATCATCCCCCGCATCTTTTCAAGTCCCTTTCGGTAAGGATGATGGCGATGGCAATGGCTCCAGCAAAGAAATCAGCAGCAAAGGCTCCGGCCAAAAAAGCTCCTGCTAAGAAGGTGCCGGCGAAGAAGGTGCCCGCCAAGAAGGCGCCCGCCAAGAAGGCGCCCGCCAAGAAGGCGCCCGC
>JAULYE010000090.1:0-7429 GCA_032118015.1 Ilumatobacteraceae bacterium
AAATCGATACGTCGACCGAGAAAACTCACTCGGCCAGATCTTCCCTGGTCATCGCGAGCCGACGTGATGAAGCAGACGTCCTGGCTGTCGGGTTTGGACGCAGTACGCAAACCCAAGTTCTGCGCATAGGCGCGCACCTCGGCCTTGGTCATGTCGCCGACAGGAAAAATGGTTCGCCCGAGGTGCTCCTGATCGAGCATGTGCACCACATAGCTCTGGTCCTTGTCACCATCTCGACCGCGGGCTAGGCGACGGATCCCCCCGTCTTCGACGATGCGTGCATGATGCCCCGTGGCAATCGCATCGAACCCCAAGACGACAGCCCGCTCGTGCAACCGGTCGAACTTCACATGGCGGTTGCACTCGATGCACGGGTTCGGCGTGATGCCTCGCACATGATCGTCGACATAGGGTTCGACCACCGAACGATGGAAGTCATCAGTGAAATTGAAGACGATGTGATCGATGTCCAACTGCTGGGCAACGCGACGAGCGTCATCGACATCGCTGACACTGCAGCATCCGGTGTCACTCTCTCCACCCCACAGACGCAAGGTGACTCCGACGACATCATGGCCTTGCTTTCGAAGCAAGGCCGCTGCGACCGATGAGTCGACACCTCCCGACATCGCGACAAGGATCTTCACGACACAGACCTGACCGTTGGCGAGTGACCCCGAAGTCGCTCGATCGCAGTGGAGATGGCATCGGCCGCCCGGTCGACATCGTCCTGCGTCGATGTGTGTCCGAGGCTCAAGCGAAGCGCACCCATGGCCAGAGTGCGCTCGACGCCCATTGCTGCCAGAACGTGCGAGGACTCCATTGCGCCACTTGCACAGGCAGATGCTGCCGAAGCGCAGATCCCTGCCTCGTCGAGCAAATACAGCAGTGCTTCACTCTCGATTCCCCGGAAACATATGTGCACCACTCCAGGAACAACCGATGTCTGATCGACGGTCAGGTGCGCTTCGTCGATATCGGTGAGTGCCGCAACCAAACGATCTCGCAGTCCACATACGCGCACGACGTCGGCCGGTCGATCCTCATCGGTGAGACGCAGTGCCTCAGCAGCCGCCACGATCCCAGGAAGATTGTGGGTTCCGCTCCGCCGATCGCGCTCTTGTCCTCCGCCGAGAATCATGGGCTCGATCGTGACACCATCACGGATGACGAGAATGCCCACACCTTTTGGGCCACCGAACTTGTGAGCGCTGAGCGCCATTGTGTCGACATGAGGCCACAGTTCGCGCAGGTCCAGCCAACACACAGCTTGGACGGCATCGGTGTGCAAGACGGCATCGGGCGCCGATCGGCGTACGACGCGTGCAACAGCGGCAAGGTCGGTGATCGAGCCGACCTCGTTGTTCACCGCCATCACTGCGACACTGGAGACGGTCTCAGATGCCGCCGAAGACGTCTCGAGTGCATCTCCGAGCGCAACCAGGTCGACGACACCGCTCGTATCGACAGATACGACACGACCTCCCAGATGTTCCACACAATGCAAAACGGCATGGTGTTCAGACGCAGGGCACACTGAGATCCCACCACGACGCCGAACGACGCCGGTGATTGCTGCATTGTCGCTCTCGGATCCACAACCAGTGAACACGACCTCCCCCGGCTTGCACCCGATCACCCCAGAAACCGCTTCACGGGCCTCATCCAGGGCGCGACGCGCCAGTCGGGCGAACCTGTGGGATCCAGATGGATTCGCGAACCGATCGGACAGGAACGGAAGCATCGCTTCCACCGCCTCAGGGCGCATCGGAGTCGTTGCGGCATGATCCAGATACACGAACTCGTTCGACGTCTGCTCATTCGACTCGGACCGCAACACCACGGGATCAGAGTACCGTTCGTCGTGTGCAGAATTGCCTGAGGTTCCGCCCCGCACCGGCGATGAACGACCGCTACAGCGCCACGCATTTCTTCTTCGACCCCGATGGACGATTGGTTCCATGAAGGGCTACGAACCCACGTCGTACGGCGATGCCTTCGCCGATGTCTACGACGAGTGGTACGGCGACGTCAGCGACATCGAATCCACGATCACCACGCTGCGCTCACTCGCAGGAGACGGTCCCTATCTCGAACTAGGAGTCGGAACCGGGAGGATCGCTCTCGCACTTGCAGCGACGGGAGCCCAGGTCACAGGTATCGATTCGAGTGCTGCGATGCTCGAGCGACTGCACCACAAGATGACCAATGACGAGGACATCGGATCTGGAAACGTCGGACCTGTCACAGCTGTTCACGGCGATATGGTCGCTGACCTCCCTGACGGTCCTTTCGCCGGCATTTTCGTGGCCTACAACACCTTCTTCAGCATCGGGTCCGCTGAACTCCAGAACCGCCTGTTCGCTGAGGTGGCTCCCCGCCTTGGCCCATCAGGAGTCTTCGTCATCGAGGCCGCTGTTCCCGATCCAGACCGACCAGCAGGGAACACGGTCGGTGTTCGATCTCTCACAGTGGACCGCGTCGTTCTGTCCGTCGACGTCCATGACCCCACTTCGCAGACAGTCGAAGGGCAATTCGTCGAGATCACCGAGGAATCCGGTGTTCGGCTCCGACCTTGGCACATCCGCTACTGCACCACCCTCGAACTCGATGCGATGGCCAGGTCTGCTGGGCTGGTGCTGACATGGCGATGGGAGAACATGCAGCGTGCGCCATTCACCAGCGATTCGGCCAGCCATGTATCGGTCTACTCTCTCGCTCCGTCTCCATCATGATCAGCCGTGCTGCCACAAGTTGGGCTCACCATGAAGGAAAAACCACCCTGGCATCTCCTATCCTGAACTCATCGTGAGCCAACTACGTCTCAATCCCCTCACCGGCAGATGGGTGACCATCGTGGCCGAACGGGCCATGCGCCCCACCGATTTTGCTTCACGCACTCCGACTGTCGAATCAGGGCCGTCCCGACCATGCCCGTTCTGTCCAGGCAATGAAGATTCATCCCTGCCCGCGCTCGAGTCCGTCGGACCCGATGACAACTGGCGGATGCGCGTGATCCCCAATCTCTTCCCCGCCTTCGACGGCCAGGACTCTCTCGCAGTGCGCAACCTCGGGCCGGTCCATGTGATGGCCGAAGCCAGTGGCACACATGAGGTGTTCGTCTTCACCCCGAGCCACGTCGATCGCATCGACTCGTTCACAGACGAAGCTTGCGCCGACATGATGACAGTGCTCAGGAATCGCCTTGTCGAGCATGCAGCGACGGACAACATTCGCTACACCCAGGCCATCGTCAATCACGGTCGCGAGGCTGGCGCGTCTTTGTCCCATCCGCATGGCCAACTCCTTGGGTTGCCGTTCGTTCCTGGTGAAATCCTCGACGAAGAACGCGCATTCGTCCGTTTCGAGGGTGGCTGCATTTTGTGCGCCACGGTCGAAGCCGAACTTGTCTCAGGTGAACGCGTTGTCTTCGCCAACGATCAGGCTGTAGTCGTGTGTCCGTGGTGGAGCGGATCACCCTATGAAATGCTGATCATTCCACGCTCCCATGACATGCACCTGCCGGACTCGAGCGATGACATGCTCGCCGGGGTTGGTCGAGCCATCCGCGATGCACTCGTACACCTCAATCAGTTGTTCGAGGACGTTGCGTTCAATCTCGTGTTCCACACAGCTCCGCACCACCACAATGGGTCGTTCCACTGGCACATCCACTTGTTTCCCAAGTTGACGACGGTGGCCGGTTTCGAACGGGGAACTGGCGTGATGATCAACATCGTCCCTCCGGAACAAGCCGCCGGCGAATTACGTCGCGTCTTCGCATCTCGTTCGTCGTCCTGATCCTCCAAGGAGTCCACCATGAGCCGTATCACCGTATCCATCGATCTCGATGCTGCCCCGAGTCGTGTATGGGCTGTGGTCGAACCCGTCGAACGGCACGTGGACTGGATGGCTGATGCTGTTGCGATTCGTTTCCATACCGACCAGACGCGAGGTGTGGGCACGACGTTCGCCTGCGACACCAAGGTGGGGCCGATTCGACTCACCGACCAGATGGAGATCACCGAGTGGATCCCTGGCGAAGCGATGGGTGTGAAGCACACCGGCATGGTCACAGGTACGGGCATCTTCACTTTGGCTCCGCTCGATGACGGCAAGCGAACACGCTTCACGTGGAGCGAAGAATTGACATTCCCCTGGTGGCTCGGCGGCCCCATTGGAGAAATCATCGGCGGCAACCTGGTGATGAAGGCCATATGGCGGCGCAACCTGAAGAGTCTGAAACGCCTCGTCGATTCGACCAGCTGAATCTTTTCCTCAGATCGGCTCCGGTGACCCACGGCACCTCCTCGGCAGAGGAATACATGTGACCACGGCTATGTTGAAGTCATCATGGCTACTTCAACGACCTCTGCGTCCACCGGACCCGTCGACCTCGGGATCTCTTCTGAAGCTCGAGAGGCGATCACCCAAGGGCTTTCGCACCTTCTCGCGGACACGTACACGCTGTATCTGAAGACACACAACTACCACTGGAACGTCACCGGTCCGATGTTCCAGACGCTCCACCTGATGTTCGAGACGCAATACAACGAGCTTGCTCTGGCAGTCGACCTGATCGCTGAGCGGATCCGTGCGCTCGGAGTCAAGGCTCCCGGGACCTACTCGGAATTCGCAGCGCTCACGAGGATTTCAGAGGGACCCAAATCACCAACTGCACGCGAAATGATCGGCGAGCTCGTCATTGGTCAAGAGACGGTGGTTCGCACAGCCCGCGAAATCTTCCCTGTCGTGGCCGATGCACACGATGAGCCGACCGCTGATCTCCTCACGCAACGCATGCAGATCCATGAGAAAACTGCGTGGATGTTGCGCAGTCTTCTCGAAGAAGACTGAACTTCACGAGATCTGACGCACAAGAGCGGTCATTGCTGCCCCCACCACGATCACCACGATCAACGGTGCTCGGCGCCATGCCGCGAAGATCGCAACTGCGATGCCTGCAGCGCGTGCGTCGATCACGATCTCTTGCCCACTGGTCAGCGTGTCCTTGATGATCAGCGCGCTGATGACCGCAGCAGGAATCAGTGCCAGACATCGCTCGAAACGGAGCGGAAGTGTCCGTGAACCGATGATCACGAGTCCAGTGAATTTGAAAGCGTAGGCGCCGAAAGCGAGTAGAAGAATCAATGTCCACGTCATCGTCCCGCCTCCTCTCGCAAGCGGGCAACCGATGCGTCGTCCGGTGAACGCAGACCGACCAGCACCCCGATGACCGACAACAGAATCGGTACACCCACTGGTGTCACTGGCACAGCGATCAGACACACTGCAGCTCCGACCACTGCTGCGATTCGTGCCTCAGTCTTCGACAGGATCGGCCAGATCATGGCCACGAATCCTGCAGGAAATGCGACATCGAGTCCAAAGGTCGTCGGGTCGATCGCTGAACCTGCAAGAGCCCCGATCAACGTTCCCAGATTCCAGCATGCGTACAGCGCACCGCCTGTCAGCCAGAAAGCGATCTGCTGCTCGCGGCGAGTCGGCTGGGCAATTGCCATTGCTGTCGTCTCATCGATCGTCAACTGCGCCGCTACAAGCTTGCGGCCCCATCCACCGTCGAGTCGCCTCGACATCGCCATACCGTAGACACCGTTGCGTGCGGCGAGCAGCAAAGCTCCACCGAGTGCCGAGCCGATCGATCCACCGGCTCCGATCACACTGACTGCCGAGAACTGCGAAGCACCTGTGAAGACGACCAGCGAAATCACACACGTTTGAGCGACACTCGCACCGGCGGCAACGGATCCGACACCGAAGGAGACTCCGAACACACCGACCGCCGCACTCAAGGTGAGACAAGCAACGATCATCGGCCGGAGTGACTCGTCTCGCCACCATCGATCGATCTGTGACGATTCAGAACCCTGTGATGCAGAACTCATGGACGTCATCGACCCTCGAACGTCGCCTTACCCGGTCCGTCCTCGAGGAAGCTGCGGACTCCGGTGCGGCTGTCCTGTGTGTGGAAAATCTCGGTGAACGTGCGGCGCTCCGCAGCAAGTCCGTCAGCGAGTGACGCCACTGCACTGTGATCGACAAGCGCCTTGATCATGCTCTGGGCAACGGTGGCTCCGGCTGCGACCTCTGCTGCCAGTGCCAGTGCTCGAACATGTATGTCGTCGTGCGTCACCACTTCGTCGATGAGGCCGATCCGCAGAGCTTCCTCCGATTTCACCTGTCGTCCAGTGATCATCATTTCCTTGGCACGACTCGGACCCACAGTGCGAGTCAGTCGCTGAGTCCCACCACCACCGGGGAGGATCCCCAGCAAGATCTCTGGCTGGCCAAAGACCGCCTTTTCACTCGCAATGCGATAGTCACAGGCAAGAGCAAGTTCACAGCCACCGCCGAGGGCATATCCAGAAATCGCTGCAATCACGAAACGTGGAATCGCAGCAATGGCATCGAGTGCGCTGTGAAAAGCCGATCCGATCACCTCGCCCTCTTGGGGACCGCCGAATTCAGAGATGTCTGCGCCTGCAGCAAAGATGCGCTCTCCACCAGTGACCACGACCGCTCCCGGCGGATTCGCTGTCAATTCGAGTGCGATCTCATGGAGCCGCCCGAGCACGGCCCTGGACAGAGCATTGACCTTGGGGTTGTTCAGGGTCACGATGGCAACGCCATCGGGCCGCCGTTCGACAAGCACGAGAGAATCCATGTTCGAACCGTATAGGAGCCGATCCCGACCGGAGTATTCCCGCTGAGCGGTCTGCTGACGAATAGTCGGATCAGGCTCCGACACCGTGAAGCATCTCATCTGCTGCTCCCCACGGGTCGATCTTGCGATCGACGACATCCGCGTGCAGTTGCTCCCATCGCTCACCCGTGCAGATCTCGCGCGCCCGCTGTTCGAGTCGACGGGCCACGATCTCGCGCAGTTCCTCACGCAGACGGAAATGTCGACGACGTTCGAGTTCACCGCTGCCGGCGATGAACTCGCGATGACGGGTGACCGCCTCCCACAATTCCGGTACGCCTTGGGCTGTCGATCCAACGGTGGCAATGATCGGAGGGCGCCATGCCTCATGAGGCAGATCGGAGAGATCGAGCATCTGCTCGAGGTCGCGCCGAGTCTCATCGACACCTTTGCGGTCGGCCTTGTTGATCACGAACACGTCAGCGATCTCCATCAGACCGGCCTTGTTGGCCTGCACCGAGTCACCCCAACCAGGATTGACCACGACAACTGTGGTGTCCGCTTTGCCCGCGATCTCGACTTCCACCTGGCCGACACCTACGGTTTCGACGAGAACCCACAGGCGACCAACTGCATCGAGGAGGCGAATGGCTTCAGGAGCTGCGAGAGACAGACCGCCGAGATGTCCGCGTGTCGCCATCGATCGGATGAAGACGCCGCGATCAGTCGCATGGTCCTGCATGCGCACCCTGTCCCCGAGAATTG
>JAULYE010000091.1:0-9109 GCA_032118015.1 Ilumatobacteraceae bacterium
GCAATGAGCTCCACCTCGACGATCCGCTCCTCATCACCACCGATGCTCTCCACAGTGAGCACAATTGTGCGGCCGGGCTGGGCGACCTGGAGTACTTCGGCCAGTTTCGCCAGAGTTTGCGTCTCCACCTCACCGTCTCCGAGGTCGATCGAGAGCACCACATCGCCCACTTCCAGCACACGGCATGCTCGATTCTGTGGAGCATCAGTCGGACACACACTGGGATCGAAGCCGGCGACTTGAACCGGACCCTCTTCGAGAGTGGCATCGAATCCCAAACGCGCAAGAGCGACATAGGCCGCGATCTCTTTCGCTGTCGACATTGCGCCCATTTGAACTTCACGACTCAATTCCGGATCGCAATCACCGAATCGCTGCTCACATGTGAGTACATCGACATACGGATCGACCCATCCCATGAACGACTGGAGTGGGTTGACCTTCGTTCCCATCGCCGTGACGAAGCGAATGCCGTGTTCGGCGGGATACACATCAACACTCGCATCAGGGATGCTCAATCGATCAGACACTGCTTCGGCTCGACCGGGCGCAGACTCGTAACGCTCGAGCGGCCACACCATTGCCACCAAGACGGCAATCACGAGAGTGAACGAAAGCGTTGTGAGAACGACGGCAACGACCTGTGACTTGAACGACGGCATTGTCGTCACCGGGGCGACTACCGTTCCGTGTTGCGTGTCACTCACCGAAATCTCCGTCCGCGTCGCCATCGTGACCGTGCTTGCGCTCGTGGCTCTCGTTGCCATTGGTTGGCGTCGACCTGCTCCACGATATCCCCGCCGAACACAACGTCGGGGGGCGCCACAAGCTTCTCGCCGCACGCAGCAAGCCGACATCGACGGCGTCGATCTCCCGACTACGCAGTCGTCCATGGGAACGACGAGGCTCACAGGTCGTCTCGGACGAACCTCGATCCGCAAACTTCTCGACGTCGTTGGACTCGGTTCCATTGCTGCGTTCATCGGCATCGTCGTTGCTCTCGTCATCTCCACCGCCATTGCCTGGCTGGTCACTGCACTGTTGAATCGCCTTTGAGCTGATCATTCGTGAACGACAACACACATGACATTGACCAGCTGCACACAGCTGTCGTCCTTGCTGGACACACAGGTGATGATCAGTTCGTACGCTCGCACATCGATCATCCCGAAGGACGTATTCGTGCTTCGGTGCTGACAGCACTCGAGCGACTCGGCCGTCTCGATGTCGACACGTTGAACACATGTGTTCACGACCGTGACTCAGCCGTTCGGCGACGAGTGGCCGAACTTGCAGCGCATCATGGTGACTTCGACATACTCCCGCTTTTGGACGACGAGGATTCACTCGTCGTCGAGATGGCTGCGTGGGCCTGCGGGGAACGAGGCCCGGACTCCGACGACATCGATGATCACTCTCACGACGACAGCCGCCACGTCGACGTTGGCATCATTGCTCGACTGATCGAATTGACGACATCTCATGATGATGCGCTGGTACGCGAGTCGGCCGTGGCTGCACTCGGGGCTCTCGGTGATGAGCGTGGACTACCAGCAATCCTTCAGGCCTGCACCGACAAGCCTGCGATCCGACGTCGCGCTGTTCTTGCTCTCGCACCCTTTGCTGGGACGGACGTCGACGCTGCCCTTCGAAATGCTCTCGAGGACCGCGACTGGCAGGTTCGCCAGGCTGCTGAAGACATTTTCGGACCCAACCGAACCAACTGACACGAACCCGCTCGTCGACAACTCTCCGTCCGAGGCAGATCGAATCAGAGTTGTACAGTCCTGATGCATGGGGGTCACGATTCATCACGTACACGCGTCGACACTTCCTGTCGATGACAATCATCCCTATCGCTCTGGGGCATGGCGTCCTCAGAACACCGAGTACGACGCCACCGACATCCCAATGCAGGGGAGGATTCCCGACGATCTCGAAGGTGTGTACTTGCGGAACACCGAGAATCCGCTGCATCCGAATCTCGAGCGCTACCACCCGTTCGATGGCGATGGGATGATCCATTCGATCGCTTTTTCCAACGGTGAAGCCGTCTATCGCAATCGATTCGTACGCACTCAGGGTTTGGCGATCGAATCCGAAACTGGATCGTCGCAGTGGTCCGGTCTCGCTGAATCTCCCCTCAAGGCTCCGCGTGCCGACGGCTGGGGTGCTCGCTCACGAATGAAGGACGCTTCGAGTACCGACGTCGTCGTTCATGGTGGGCTTGCTCTCACCAGCTTCTATCAATGTGGCGATCTGTATCAGATGAATCCTTGGACACTCGAGGACCAAGGCCGCGCAACATGGAACGGGCAGTTCCCGGAATGTGGTGTTTCAGCCCACACCAAGGTCGATGAGAACACCGGTGAGCTCTTGTTCTTCAACTATGAGACCTCCGCTCCATTCATGCACTACGGCGTCGTCGATGCCAATCACGAACTCGTGCACTACATGCCGATCGAGTTGCCAGGACCCCGATTACCCCATGACATGGCCTTCACTGAGAACTACGCCATCCTCAACGATTGTCCGCTGTTCTGGAATCCTGATCTCATCTCACGAGGTGTCTATGCGACCACGTGGAATCCGGACATGCCCACGCGGTTCGCCATCGTTCCTCGTCGCGGATCACCCAGTGATGTGCGCTGGTTCGAAGCTGATCCAACGTACGTCTTGCACTGGATCAACGCCTTCGAAGAGCACGATCATCAGGGCCATTGGGTGGTGCTCGACGGATTCTTCCAGCACGACCCGTCGCCGTCGGTGCCACCGGATGCCGATCTCAACACCCGCATGTTCCGATTCCTCGATCTCTACGCCATGGATTCGCGTCCCTACCGATGGCGCTTCAACATGACCACTGGCGAAACGCGTGAAGGTCCGCTCGATGACCGTGTCACCGAGTTCGGTACGACGAACAGTCGCTATCAAGGCCGCGACTATCGGTACTACTACTCCGTTGTGCCGACTCCAGGCTGTTTCCAGTTCGATGGCATCAGCCGCAATGATCTGCTCACTGGGGCTCACGAGTCGTATCTGTTCGGTCCAGGAGTATTCGGAAGTGAGACGGTGATGGCGCCGCGCCGAGGCGCCCGGGACGAAGACGATGGCTACTTGATCACATTCGTCTCCGATGTGCCCAATGACAGATCGGAGTGCCTCATCTTCGATGCCCAGTCGGTGGCCTGTGGCCCGATCTGCCGTTTGGAACTTCCCGAGCGCATCAGCTCGGGAACGCACGCATGCTGGTCAGCGGCCGAGGAGCGTTCGTAGGAAGCCTTTGTTGGTCGACCCCGTCGACCCAGCCTCGTCACACCTGCATCGTTCAGCTTTGGGAACATCGCCCAGCACGTCTTCGACATGGGCTCCACATCCGGCCCACGACGGCTTCTCGCACTTCTGACATGTCATTCGTCTACACATACCCCCCAGGGTATAGGTCATTCTGGTCCGTGTCAACCCTCACCGATCACGTTTTCGTACTCAGAACAGCTCGAAAGCGGGAAGCGATTGATGCCCGTGCCGAACAAGTACTGCACCTTGCCATCAGCATCTGTGTCCGCCGAATATCGATCCTTCTCGATTCCCATCTCAACCCCTTTCCTTGTCCCCCGAGATGATCAAAATTGCCGCTTCCTGCGATTCAACAAAATCTCGAATTTCACCAACACTTCTTCTCATTATTTCCTCGACTTCATCAGTGGAGGCATTACCCAGTTGCAGCCAAATTGTCTTTGGAGGCACCCCATGGGTAGTCGCCAAATCCATGAAATCCGAGTCCTTGGAAACGAGAATGCACGAGTTCTGACCTGCCCACTCCCAAATTTCGAGATCGCTCGATCTATCGAGGCCTACCTCAGTCACATGGAGGCTTCCCGGAAAAACATCGCTCAGACGACCAGTCAGAAATCGCGAAAGATTTTGATCCAGGAGGAATTTCACGAAGTCGTGGAAATACGACGCTCCCGGACAACAGCGAATTCAATAGCGGCACCCACGAGTTCAACGGTGAGTTCGGGGAAATCGGTGAGGATTTCATCCAACGTCATTCCTGATGAGAGATAGCCAAGGACGTCATCCACGGTGATGCGGGTCCCCAGGAGACATGGCTTTCCACTACGCACTCCGGGGGCCACCACAATGAGTGAGTCGAGGTCCATGAACTCAGACTACAGAGGCCCGCACTTTTGGTGTTTTCGCTTTCATGAACGATTCATCAAGGAATTCAGTCGTCGAGGACGACCTTGATGGCGGCTGTTCCAGCGGTTCGTGACCCGTTGTGGCGCTGAGCTTTACGATCGCTGCGTTCGATCAGCAACGCATACGCAAGGCGATATTTGGCCTTGATCGCATCTTGCACGCGCACGACATCGGCATCTGTGACAAGTACAGCTCGCCCACTGTGCACAGGTGCACCTTTCTTCGGACGTCCGCGCATATTGCAAATCTGAATCGTGACAGCGGGATCAGCGGCGATCCGCTTCACCTTCCATGCATCGCTGTCGGTCGTGAATGCGTAGCCGCCCTCGAAGGGCACCACCCACACTGCAGTGGACACCGGCGATCCATCTCGTCTGTGCGACACGAATGCGATGTATTTGGCGCGATCAAGTTCGTTGGACACGTCCAGACATTACGACGTCGTTGCCCGGAAGTGCCCCCAAGCCATCTCACGAACCAAGATCCGCGTCAGCCTTCAGTCTTCTAGGTCGTAGTGAAACACGTTCGTCTACCTTTTTCGATGAGAAATCGGCGTCACCATCGGGTCGCAGGTGACGCACCAACTCCGGCACCGAAACAGCAGCGATCTGCCAGACCTGATCAAGGTCAATGCGGTGGTAGTGGTGAGCGAGAAGGATCCGTAAGGCACCGACATCCGGCC
The DNA here is from genome assembly GCA_032118015.1 of Ilumatobacteraceae bacterium. Taxonomy (GTDB): domain Bacteria; phylum Actinomycetota; class Acidimicrobiia; order Acidimicrobiales; family Ilumatobacteraceae; genus Casp-actino8. Next base: position 4,886 of record JAULYE010000091.1, read on the forward strand.
ACGCCACACCGGGATGAGCAGCCTTGAACTCGTCGCTCAGCGCGGTGCTCGCCTCTCCAATGATTTCGAGCAACCGCTCCGCAGCACGTCGAAGTAGAACACTTTCAGCAAAATCTTGACGTCCAAGAGCGACCACCATGTCAAGCTCGTCGGCCGCCTCAAGGATGTCAGCGACACGCTCGGCGTCGCTCCGGCTCACAGCGGGACGGCCTCGCGCCTGATGTGATCGTCGCGTTCCTTCAGCCCACCAGCAGACACCACATCAACAGGTACACCCAGAAGCATCTCAAGCTCCTCAGTGAGGTGCAGCAAATCGAACAGCGAACTACCGGGCTCAAACTCCACCAAGAAGTCAATGTCACTGGTTGCAGACTCCTCGCCACGCGCTACCGACCCAAACACTGCGACCGACCGACCCTGGTGCTGACGCACGAGCGCGTAGATCTCCTCACGCTTCGCCTCAACGAGCTTTCGGCGCACACTCATAGCTGGAGGCTACCCCCACTGAACCTCCCTCTCCAGCAGTGATCGACTCAACTGGGCGGAGGTCTTTGCGCAACGTCACGACATCGGTGTACGCGTCCTGCCAGAAGGCGGCGGCCTGTGGGCGTGCCGCAGCGGAACTGAGATGACCGAAGTGCGGCTGTCAGAGGACATAGTCGAAGCGCTGAGGAGGCATGATCACTCCGAAGTATTTGTATTCATTTCTTGTTGAATACGGCCGGCTCTCTGGCTCGAAGGTTCGCACCCGCTCAGGCGGCACGGCCGCTTACTTCAGAGCGTCAAGAGCCTTCATCATCTGTTCGTGCACCATGTTCACGGCCTGAAGTGGACGAATCATGACTCGGAACTCCACAATTTTCCCCATGTCGTCAACAGTGATCATGTCGACACCATTGACGTACTTGCCACCCATCGTGGTCTCGAACTCCAAGACTGCATGATGACCAGCAATCACTTCTTTGGTGTAGCGAAACTTTCCTGAAGGGTCGATCGCCCCGGTTTCGGCATTGGCCTTGTCTCCGGGAAAGGCAACACTTGCCGCCGTCAAATACATGATGGTGAGATCTTTACCCTTTTGTGGTGAAAAGACAATCGGCGAATAGAACACACAGTCATCGTGCACGAGGTCCTGTAGTGCACTGGGGTACTCCCCCTTCATGAATCTGTGCCAACTTTCAATTGTCTTGTGAATCATGATTTTCCTTTGCGATCTGAAACTGTGACCCAGCGTTCGTACTCAGAGGAACGTCTTCGTCATCCACGTGTTCTCGAAGGTCACCGAGTCAATCATTTTCTTGTTCTTCTCATGTGGACGATAACCAAGTTGCAAAAGTCGGTGCTTGGCGGGAGCCGAGGCATCAACCCACAGTGCAGTCATATCCAGTCGAAGTGCTTCGTCTTCTATTGCCCGAATCAACCTCTTGCCAACACCTCGCCGCAAAAATTTTGGATCTACGTAGAGCAGGTCCAAATTCCCGGCAGTGTCACCTTGGTCGGTCAAACTGGCGAAACCAGCAATCACATTGTCCATTTCGACCACAATCACCGTGTCATTTTCTACGACATGGGTCATTCGATCTTCGGTGAAGTCGTGTGACCACGCGGCAATTTGCTCGGCGGTGTAACCCGATCCAGCAATAGCGGCCAGGGCGACCTGCGTCAGTCGCGCCACATCAGCACCTACACCGGCACGTATTTTCATGACAAAGTGCGCTTACTCATTACCCCCAAACCTACGGCTCATTGGCCGTAAGTTGGAGTACGTCGGCAATATCCCGAGGCCGACCAGTTACCCGCTTGTTCATGATCAAGTTCTCTCGCCCAGTGAGTTCCTCCTGCTTGCTGAAGCACTGGTGATCGCAGAGGCCGTGACGGGGATCAGTCCCCGAACGCTGCGATCCGCGGCACGGATGGAACTACTCGACTCAGCCCTCCACGCACCTCAAGCTGGATTCGATGACGATGACTTCCACCCTTCACCATCTGCGAAGGCGGCCGTGCTCTGCGTCCGACTCGCACGGAATCACCAAGTTCGTGATCACTCTTCGAGACTGAACCGGAAGACGTTTGTCTACCTTCGGTTGTTAGAAACGACTTTCGCCGCTGGGAGGGAGATCCGCAGCATCGGCTTGATCGCGGAGCCGGCCAGTAGCGAGTTTGTTCGTACGGAGATCGTCGACGGACACGAACGGAACTTGTAGACCACCCACGTCGACGAGCACTCGATGCTCATACGCCTCATCGAAGACCAGACCCGTGGCAAACGTGAGGATGTCGATCCGCTGGGGTTCGCGCCCGAGTTGCACCACCACATCCGGCTCCTCGAAGTCGGCCGCAGTCAGCCCCAGCCCACCGAAGCCGAACTACTCCAACGCAGCAACGACGCGCTCAGCGTTCGACGGGGCGATCCACACCCAAACGTCGAGGTCCTTCGTGTACCGGGGGTGTCCGTGGGCGGCGAGCGCGTACCCGCCGACGACTAGGAAGCGAACGTCATGACCGACGAACGATTGCAAGAACTCTTTGAAGTCGGGGTTCAGTTCCATGGGACCATCCGTGATGCTCTCGTCGGAGTTGCTCGACCGCATCAATGCGCTCAGCGACGGGCCGCGTTAGCCAGTAACGCCACGGTTCGTCGCGGTCTTCCAAGCGTCGCTTCGTCACCACGCGCTCGATCGAAGTCATAGACCGAGCCTACCGATAACGCACACCGGAGACCGACGACCGGCAACCTGACCCGCCGCACAGATTGCTATTCAGCAAGTACTTGCCAAGAGCGCTCACACCGGGCATTCGGCGCTGCCGCGGGTGCTGGCCTCGGCGCGCTGGCTGAGGAAGAGTGCGGCTGTCAGAGGACGAGATCGAAGCAATGCGGAGGCATGGTCACTCCGAAGTAGTGGTCCTCGGCGGCCGACCACCGTGCTTCCCATTCGGCCCGATAGTGGTCGCATTCGCGCTCAACGAGCTGACGGCGGCGTTGCTCTGGTGGAGTGTCGAGCAGGACCAGAATGTCGAGTACGTCGTGTAGTTCAGGCCGAGCGCTGTAGACACCTTCGAGGAGTCGGTACTGGCGCTGCCAGTCGATCACTCGTTGCGCCTTCTCTGCTAGTGACCGTTGGTCCCACAATTCCGCGGAACCTCCCGCGTAAAAGTCGTCGCCGGCGATCACAGTGACAGTGATGCCTTGGGATCTGCAGGATTCTGCGACGACAGTTGCGAGCGTTGACTTGCCGGCGCCGCTTCGGCCATCAACTCAGTCTGCTCGAAATTCGGCGCGACCAGTGCGGGGCGACGTCATTGCCTCGTTTGGCCAGTCGGATGACCGGTAGGCGGTCCCAAGCAAACCGTCACGCACGATCGCTATTCCGAAACGTCAGTCTTCCAAGTCGAACCGATACACATTTGTCTACGTTCCGGGGTTAGAAACCACTTCCGGTGTCGCCTGGCGCGTTGCCCGTGAGACGCAGGACATCGGAGACATCCTGGGGCCGGCCGGTGGCGCGCTTGTTCGCGATCAGGTCATCGCGACCGATGAACGGCACGACAACACCTCCCAATACGACTTCGATGTGCCGAGCCCAGGCATCGTCGAAATCGACACCCGAGATGCGGGTGAGGAGATCAATCCGGTACGGCGGGAATCCCAATTGCACCACGCAATCGTCGGACGTCAGATCATCGTGTTCGATACCGACACTCCCGAAGCCGAACTCATGGAGTGCGGTCAGAAGATGGTCTGCGTTGGTTGCATCCGTCCAGATCCACGCGTCGAGGTCGCCGGTCGCTCTTGGTAGGCCGTGCGCTGCGAGCGCATAGCCGCCCACGATCATGTACCGGACGTCATGCCGGGCGAGTAACGCGACAAACTCGCTGAAGTCTCGGTCGAACTCCATCGTTCCCCCCGTACATCCTGCGTCGCAGTACTTCAACCGCAGCAACGCGCTCCTCAAGCGAAACACCGGCCCAGTACACGACTTCGTCGACCTGATCGCGCACAGCCGACTTCGTCACGACCTTCGACATCGAACTCGATGCAGGTGAGAGCGCATCCACAGGTTGAATTCTACGGCATGCCGTTCGAGTTTGAAGTCAGATCATGATCGCAGATCACGCCTACCGTCGAACCAGAACCAATTGCCAATAGCGCACATACAGGGCACTCGGCGCTCCCTCGACGCTCGCGACGCATCTTCAGCGGTGGACAAACCGGGCAGATCTCGT
>JAULYE010000092.1:0-5516 GCA_032118015.1 Ilumatobacteraceae bacterium
GCCATGGGGGACAACGTCACCAACTATCAGGGTGTCGATGCCCTTCCCCCGTTCGATCTCTTCCCGTGGTTCTTTGTCGCACCGGGTGTTCTGCTCATCGTTCTTGGAGCGGGGCGCGGACGTCGGTCTGTCGCGATCGTGCCGGTGGCGACGTCATGACCGACAGCGCACGCATCGTTCGAGCCGTGACGACAGCTTCAGGCTCGACCAGATTCAGTACTCACAGTTCCAACACACAAGGGAGAAACATGAAGACATCACGAACCACATGGGTCGGCGCACTCGCCGGCAGCATTGCACTGATCGCAGGACTGAGTGCGTGTGGCGGTGACGACACGACGAGCGATACAAGCGTCGCTGCCGGGGACACATCAACGGCCACCGATGCGCCGTCATCTGAGACACCCGAGGCCGTCACGGAGGGCCAGCTCGTGGGTACGTTCGCGATCGACGCCGCGGTGTGCTCAGATCCTGCGTCGGTGACCGGCTCGTACTTCCGCATGGTGCAAGGCGGTGGCACGGTTGCCGATGGCCCGTTCGTCGCCAACGCCGATTCGACGTGCGCCGATCAGGGATACTCGGCTCTTGCGCCGGGTACTGCGAGTCTCGTGACGGGCGCATTCCAGCCCCAGCCAGAGAACCCGTTCGACGAAGCGGGTAACGGTCTCGCCGATGCGATCATCGCCCCGGTGAAGTTCTTCGGCGTCGACTTCGCTCTGTCGAGCAACGAGGTCGACCCGGCGAGTGGCGCCACTGTGACAGCGCCGAGCATCGTGCTCAACGCAGACGGCACACTCAGCGGTGACCTGAATGCACTGTCAGTGGCATGGAACGGTCAGCAGTTCAACCAGGGATCACCCAAGCCCGACGGTTCACGTCCAGGTCTGACGACCGACCTCACGGGAACCTACGACGCGGCGACCGGTCGCTTCGTGATCGAGTGGGTGAGTCAGATCGTCGGTGGACCGTTCGATGGATTCTCTGGTATCTGGCATCTCGAAGGAGTCTTCACAGCCGGATGATCGTCGGGGAAGGGTCGGAGAATCCCCGTCCGGCCCTTCCCCGTCCACCCGATGTCGGCGTGGGAGATGCATCTCATGTCGAAGTCGTTCACGTCGTACCGAATCATGCAATCGACCGTTCGATGAGTTCGAAATCGGCGAAGAAGTGATCGACTCGGCGCAGCGAGACTTGGGCGACACCGAAAGACCTTCGGGAATTGTCGTTGACAGCGAACGCCGTGAGTGCCACCCCGACGGCAGCGAAGTACGTGGGGTGGATCAGCGCCGCAGCGAGGGCGTGGCTGTGCGTTTCCTCTGTGTCGAGGAGACGTTCGATCTTGGCGAATCGCTCGCCGTCGGAGAAGTCGGTGACCGGGCGGAGGAAGTCCGGATCCGCCGTTGAAGCGTGATTGGCCAATGTCATGGCGTACTCGCCCAGCTGCTCGGAGTATGCAGCCAGCGCTTCCCATCGGGCCGTCTGGTGAAGTGAGATGTTGATCAGACTCGATGTGGCGTCGGCGTAACTGGTGAACAACGCATCGACGACGGGTCCGCTGTCGAGGCCATCGAGAGCGATCGTGCGGGGATGGGGCAGACGAAGGTCAGCCGTTCGTTTGGACCATTTCTGTGTGAATGCGCTCATGGAGCCGAGACCGTAGGAAGAGGGTGGTTGGGAGATCCGTCCCGGGTTCGCTAGAGGATCCTGAAGTGCGAGAATGACCCCGTGACCGCCACGCCTGCTCGCCCTGCTGTCGTCGTCACCCGCCGTGACGCCATCGCCACGATCACGCTCGATCGGCCCGACAAACGCAACGCCTTGTCGCTCGAGGTGATGCTCGAGATCACGGCGGCGCTGCGCGACGTCGCCGTCTCCGATGCCGACGGTGTGATCATCGCCGCCAATGGACCGGTGTTCTCTGCCGGCCACAACTTCGGCGACATGGCGGGAGCAGATGAAGCCACGGCCAAGCACATCTTCACCGTGTGCACCGAGATGATGGATCTCGTGCAGTCGATCCCTCAGCCGGTGATCGCCCGGGTGCATGCGCTCGCCACCGCGGCTGGATGTCAGCTCGTGGCATCGTGCGACCTCGCCATTGCAGCCGAATCAGCGGCGTTCGCCATTCCCGGCGGCAAAGGCGGTCTGTATTGCCACACACCACTCGTCGCTGTGGCGCGCAATATCGGGCGCAAGCGGGCGGTCGAGATGGCCATGACCGGCGACCCGATCGACGCCCGCACTGCGGCCAATTGGGGCTTGATCAACCGAGCCGTACCCGACGATCAGCTCGATGGTGCCGTGTGGGACATGATCTCGCGGGCGACCCGGGGCTCGGTATGGTCGAAGGCCTTCGGCAAACGCACGTTCTACGCCCAGATCGGGCTCGATCAGCCAGACGCGTACGAGGTCGCGATCGATGCGATGGCTGCCGGCGTCGTCGCCCCCGACGGACAAGAAGGCATCGCCGCGTTTCTCGACAAGCGTCACCCGCATTTCACGCAACGTCCCACGGCAGACTGACACTGGCTTCGAAGGAGGATCCATGTCCACACAGACAACATTCCTGGTTCCCGGGATGACCTGCGGTCACTGCACCCAGGCCGTCACGGACGAAGTCAGCAAGATCGCCGGCGTCACGAGTGTGAACGTCGACCTCGATTCCAAGAGTGTGGCGGTCGAATCCACCAGCCCCGTGGCATGGGATGCGCTCGTCGCTGCAGTCGACGAAGCCGGCTTCGAAGCCGTCGCCGGGTGATCTGGGCACCCCCGGCTGCCGGTTGCCGATAGACGCATATATATGGTGTCGCCACTGACCACCGAGGAGCCGATCGTCCTTGCTGTGACAGGCATGACCTGTGCAGCCTGCGCAGCCCGCATCGAGAAAAAACTCAACCGGATCGACGGGATTTCGGCAACCGTCAACTACGCCACGGCCAAAGCAGCGATCCAGCGAATCCATGATCTGACGGAGTCCGACGCCACCGGATCTCAGACTGCCAGTACCGGTCCATCTCGGGTCACGACTCCGGCAGATGATGCCGATCTGACCTCGACGCTGATCGACACCATCGAAGCAATGGGGTACGGCGCTGTTGCGCCATCGAAAGATCCAACGGAGGGGCTTTCGACCGCCGAGATCGCTACCGAGGTCCATCTCGACGACATCCGACGTCGGCTGATCGTGAGCGTCATCGGTGCGCTGCCGGTGATGCTGATGTCGATGATCAGTCCGTTGCAGTTCGACGGTTGGCAATGGGTGTCGCTCGCATTGGCTCTGCCGGTTGTGACCTACGGAGCCAAGCCGTTCCACACGGCGGCGTGGCGCAACGCACAGCAACGTTCGACGACGATGGACACGCTGGTCTCACTCGGTGTCATCGTGGCGATGCTGTGGAGCATCTGGATGTTGGTGTTCGGCGGTGCGGGTGCCATCGGCATGAAGATGGACATGACATTGTTTCCGCGCTCGGCAGATACTGAGACCAGTGTCAATCACAATGACCACACAGACGGCATGGACATGTCGGGCGAGACGCACGCTCACGGTGAGATCTATCTCGAAGTTGCCACCACACTGACGGCGTTCATTCTCGCTGGACGGTATTTCGAGGTGCGGTCGCGTCGGCGCGCGGGAGCTGCGTTACGCGCACTGCTCACACTCGGTGCGAAAGAAGCAACGCTGTGGCACGACGGTGTCGAGACGACGGTGCCGATCGCAGAACTCACGACAGGGTCGATTTTCGTCGTACGGCCAGGAGAAACCGTGGCCACCGATGGTGTTGTGGTCGATGGCTCGAGTGCGATCGATGCCTCGATGATCACCGGTGAAAGCTTGCCGGTGGATGTGGCAGTGGGATCGACGGTCACCGGCGGCACCTTGAACACGACAGGCCGATTGCTCGTGCGGGCCACCCGCGTCGGCCGGGACACGGTGCTGTCGCAGATGGCCCGACTCGTGGAGAAAGCCCAAGATGGCAAGGCGCCCGTGCAACGTCTCGCCGATCGGGTGAGCGGTGTGTTCGTGCCCGTGGTCATCGTGATTTCGATCGTCACGCTGGTCGTGTGGCTGCTGGTGTCGGGAGATGCCGAGCGGTCGTTCCAGGCCAGTGTCGCTGTTTTGATCATCGCCTGTCCGTGCGCGCTCGGGCTCGCAACACCGGTGGCGCTGTTGGTTGGGACCGGTCGGGCGGCGCGCGAGGGCATCATCATCAAAGGCGCCCATGTGCTCGAGGCGACACGCTCGGTGGACACGATGGTGCTCGACAAAACCGGCACGCTGACAACGGGTGCGATGACACTCGTCGACGTGGAGTTCCTTGCTCCGGTTCGTGACCGCGGGCGAGTTCTCGAATGGACACATGCGGTCGAGTCGCGCAGTGAACATCCGCTCGCCCGGGCGATTGTCACCGGATTGACGGAGCTTGGTGTGAATTCGACAGCTGTGCAGGTGACCGGATTCGCAAACAAGCCGGGCATTGGCGTGTCGGCGACCGCAGATGGGCATCAGGTGCGCGCCGGACGGATGGAGGGATTCGCCTTCTACATCGGCGCAACCGTGATCGACGTTGCGATCGATGGTGTGCCGACGGTGCGATTCGCCTTACGGGATCGCATCAAGCCCGAGGCCGCTGGCGTGATCGAAAAGTTGAAGCACATGGGCATTCATCCCATGGTGATGTCCGGAGACGCCCCCGAGGCCGTCGCAACGATCGCCCGTCACGTGGGGATCGACGACTATCACGCAGGTGTACTGCCGGCCGACAAGATGGACCGGGTGCTGGCGTTACAGGCGCAGGGCAAACACGTGGCGATGGTGGGTGACGGTGTCAACGATGCAGCCGCGCTCGCTGCCGCGGATCTCGGCATTGCCATGGGCACGGGCACGGATGCCGCCATGGAAGCCGGCGATCTCACGATCGTCAGCGGAGATTTATCCGTGGTGCCTCAGGCGCTCGAGTTGAGCCGGCGCACGTTGCGCACGATCAAAGGCAACTTGTTCTGGGCATTCGCCTACAACGTGGCAGCGATTCCGCTTGCTGTTGCCGGGTTGATGAATCCTGTGATTGCCGGATTGGCGATGGCGTTGAGCAGCGTGTTCGTGGTGACGAACAGCCTGCGCTTGCGCCTGTAGGTATCTGCAACTTCGCGAGCCTCGTCTCCGCATCACACGGAGATTGTTCATCGCAAGTTAAAGAAAACATTCACATAGGGTTACTTTTGGCTTCTCCGATCCGGGGTAAGGTGCCCTATGAAATCGATCACGATCTTGCGTATCACCACCCTTCTTGCGGCGGGTGCCAGCCTGGTGCTCAGCGTGTGGCTCTATTTTTCGAATGGATCAGAGATGGATGACCGTCTCAACGGCATCTTCGTCGGAGTCTGGGTCCCGTCGATCCTGGCCCTCGGAAACTTCCTCATTGCATCCGATACGAGAAAGAACTAATCATGTCCCAAGGTGCGCTCTTTGCATTCGGATCCGTCATTTTCTTCATCGTTCTCTCTGGAGCCTTCGT
>JAULYE010000093.1:0-2435 GCA_032118015.1 Ilumatobacteraceae bacterium
ATATGACGAGACCGGTCATCGCTCCAGCGAAGGCTGTCAGCAAGCCTGACAGCCGACCCAGAGCCGGCTTCGATGCCGAGAAGTAGCGATACGAGTACAGGCACACCAGCAGACCGACACCCGCAACCAGTGCCAACATCACGAGGCTGAGAGCATCGACACGAAGATCGATGGCCAGATCAAGTGAGGGCACCCAATTCACGCTCCATGTTCGAACGTCACCCTCGACGATCGATGAGCCGTTGAAACCGATCCAGACCAGCGATGCGAGTGGGGCTACCGCTGCGACGAGGAAGCCCTTTTTGCCGACGCGATCGCCAAGGACCACGAGTGCGCCTCCGAGGAGAAAATGCAATATCAGGATCGCGATCATGCAGTAGCCCTACTGCCGACCCGTCTTCCCGGCGCTCCTCGATTCACCGACACGCTAGTTGACGCGCGCGTTCAAGATCATGGCGCAAGCCATGTATCCACAATCGTCACACGACCTCTGATGCCGTCTCACGAGTGGCGTGCCGTTGAGCAGAGCGAGCAACAAACAGCTCGACACCCATGACGACGACGAAACCGACGAGTGCGAGCAGAACTGGCACGAGCACATCTCCGCGCGGTGCGCTCATCGTCGTCGTTGCCGTTCCGCCAGGCCACGGCCACAGAACTCGTAGTGAACCGAGCATCAACCCGATCATCGCTGCCATGACGCGATCGTGATGGTGTTCGAGAAGCCACTCGAGCAGTGTCGAGAACAGTGCCAGACCAACTGCACACCCAGCGGCAAACACCAAGAGCGTGATGAAGTCACGCTCGTTGACGGCTCCGAGTACTTCGCTGTACATCCCCATCATCACGAGAAGGAACGAACCGGAAATTCCCGGAAGGATCATGGCGCAAATAGCGATCGTGCCGACCAAGAAGAACAGCCACAAGGGTTTGGTGACGATCTCTGCAGCATCCGACGAAGTGTCGGATCGAATACCGAGAAAGAGAAAGAACACCACCGCAGTCAGCAGCCCGATGACGACCACTTCGAGTGAAGTGGACTTCACCAGTCGCCACGCAACGATCACTGAGCCAAGAATCAGTCCGAAGAACAGCCCGGCCATTCGAACAGGCTCTTCGTCGAGCAGTCGCTCGAGAATGGCGGACAGCGAAGCGATGGCCACCAGAATGCCCACCAGCAACGAAACCAACCACAGCCATTCGACGGAGCGAATCCGATCTCGGGCTCCGACGAAATCTCGAGTGAGAACATGACCGATCGCTGTGGCGACGTTGCGAATATTGAGGATCAGTCGTTCATAGATACCGAACAGCAGCGCAACGGTTCCACCCGAAACTCCAGGAACGATGTCCGCAGCACCCATGAAGAAGCCACGAACCACTTGCATCGGGGTGAAGGTGCGCACGTGGAGATGTTAGTTCGGTTGCTGGACCAACCGATCAACCACCACATTCGGTGCAGATCTGATCCTCCACTGGCTCACCCAAGAGAAACGCTTTCAACCACTCGATGAACAGCACACCATTGAGTGACTCGGTGTACATGTTGGGCTTCTGAAGAATCGTGTGATCCGATCCTGGGGCGATCCAGGTTGCAACGGTTGCTCCCGTTGCCTCGACACGCTCCTGGTTGGCCCGCATGACAGACACGAGATCTTCGACGGCAACCCCGGCGAGCGCTGCATACCCTGCGAGCACGCTGTCGAAAGCGTAATCATGACGTGCAAAGGCAATCGAAGGATTGCGCGCAGCAGCGATCTCGAACGTCCATGACGGCGTGACCATGTCGTAGGTCGCGCCATCGAACTCGGGCCAATCCGGAAGTGCGCCGAGTATGTCCCAGTTCGCTGAGATGAGACCCATTGCATCCGGAATCGCACCCGATCCATCTGCGATGACTTTGATCTTCGCTTCAGGCAGAAGCTCTGCTGCGATACCGGCATAGATGGCAGATGGGAACGACCCAGCGCTCACACCGGCGACGACGAGTTCGTTTGCATCAGGGAATCTCTCAGCAAGCGCATTCAAAGCTGTCGAGCCATTGACGAATCCCTTGTGTTCGATCACGACACCGTTGCCGTAATCCTTGGTGATGTTGCCAGCGTGCACATCACCCGTGCAGTACGGAACAAAAACCATCGTGTAATCAGCCAACGGATTGTCCGGATTGTCGAGGTCGAAAATGCCGTTCGCCTCTGAGAAACCACCGTCATAGCCGATGGCTTCTTTGTATTGACCGGCACCGGGCGCACATGTTTCGGCACTGAAACACGCACCACCGCCGTCGAGTAGGAACACGACCTTTTCTGGATTCGCTTCTCGCACGAAATATGCCCACGGCGCTCCGTCGGCACACATGCAGTCAGCTGGAGCTTCCACGCGCTCCCACTGATCGGCGAACGTCGCTGGAGAGGAATTGGGGTCGGTTGAGACGG
>JAULYE010000094.1:0-2941 GCA_032118015.1 Ilumatobacteraceae bacterium
CCTGACAGGGTGATCTCCGCTGTGAGGTCGAGGTCGGTGTAGTAGTCGCTGACCACAATGTTGAGCGACGAGGTGACGGGATCGTTCGGATCGATCGTTGGGAGTGCTGTGACAGCAGCGGACTGGCTCACCGCGAGCGGAGCATCGACGCTGGCGACACCCCCCGCCGAGACCGATGAGGTGGCGATGCCGACAGCCCCCACGCTGAGTGCCGCTGTCAGCGTCAGCGCGAGCGGGGTCCGACCATCCCTCTGGATTTCTCGAAATACTGTTTTCATTACCCCTCCAGTCACGCCGAACAAAGAACAGCTCACGAAAATTGTGTCAAAACTCTACCAATGTTCGGATATAAATTTTTGGTCGGGGTGACTGTTTTCGGGCTCGGAAGCTCCTCGACCCACGTCAGAAATTGAGAAAACTCCTTCGATCCGTGGTTCACTGATGGAGGTAGGAAGCCCCCGGAGGTATTGCCATGTCACGCGTCCAGCTCGCGCTCAACGTCAACGACCTGCAGTCGGCCATCACCTTCTACAGCAAACTTTTCGGGGTGGAACCCAACAAGGTTCGGGATGGATACGCCAACTTTGCGATCACCGAGCCCCCACTGAAACTGGTCCTCATCGAGAATCCAGGTCAGGGCGGAAGCCTCAATCATCTTGGTGTGGAAGTCGAGACCACCGATCTCGTCACAGCGACAACGGAGCGACTGCGCGAACAGGGTCTCGTGACTGACTTCGAGGAGAACACGACGTGTTGTTTCGCTGTTCAGGACAAGGTGTGGGTGCACGGACCTGACGCTGAACCATGGGAGGTCTACACGGTGCTGTCTGACGCCGATGTCATGCATCCGGTGCCCCAAGCGACTGAAGGTTGCTGTGGTGTCGGAGCATCAGAGCCCGTCGTGCTCAGTGCGTCACCATCCACCTGCTGCTGAGCACAATGTCGAAACCAGTCGAGGTTCTGTTCGTCTGTGTCCACAATGCAGGCCGTTCGCAGATGGCGGCAGCATTTCTCCACCACTTGGGTGGCGACAGAGTCATTGTTCGCTCGGCGGGAACGGTACCGGCAGACTCGATCAATCCCGCTGTCGTCGAAGTAATGGCGGAGGTCGGTATCGATCTGCTTGCATCGGGGGCACGCCCAAAAAAGTTGGAAGAGTCAGCAGTGCAGGCCTCGGACATCGTGATCACCATGGGTTGTGGCGATGAGTGTCCGTTCTTTCCAGGGGTGCGCTATCTCGACTGGTCCCTCGATGATCCGGCAGGTAAAGGACCCGACTCCGTGCGACCGATCCGTGACGCGATCGAACAGCATGTGCGGGGTCTTCTGGAGGAAATCTCATGACTGTCACGCGCGATCAATCTGCTGACTCATCGCGCCTGTCAACCCTTGATCGGTTCTTGCCTGTCTGGATCGGACTCGCCATGATCGTCGGGCTCGTTCTCGGTCGCGCAATCCCCGATCTCGACGATGCACTCGACAACGTCAAGATAGATACGGTCAGCCTGCCAATCGCTCTGGGTCTGTTGTTGATGATGTATCCGGTTCTGGCCAAGGTGAAGTACGCCCGCCTGGGTCGAGTAGTGGAAGACAAACGCACTCTTGTGCTGTCTCTTGTCCTCAATTGGATCGTCGGGCCAGCAATCATGTGGTTCGGCTCATTTGCGATTGGAATGAAGTTGGGTCTCGCATACGAGACGAACACGTCGGTTGCCTTCACAGCAGCGGGGAACAACTTCGAGTTGGCCATTGCCGTTGCGATCGGCGTCTTCGGAGTGTCGAGCGGACAGGCCTTGGCCGGTGTTGTCGGACCACTCATCGAAGTCCCGGTTCTCGTCGGTCTTGTGTACGTGTCACTGGCGGCTAAGCGCCGGTTGTACGACACGTCGAACAACTGACTCGCATCGGTCAGCTGGCATGTCGACCTGCGCGATCACGCGTTCGTTGTAGTCCCAATCTTCTACAGGGTGTCGGGCAGATCAGTTGGGACGACCGGCAACCTGAAGTCGAATGGGATTCGAGGGCCCGATCCCGGTTCTTCTTCTTCGGGTTCTTCCTCTACGCAGGCGAAGTCGATGGTGTAGGTGAAGGGTGCGGTACCTGTTTGGTCAGGCATGTTGGGCGTCAACGAGAAGAGCGGTACACCTTCAGTCACTGACGGCGGATTGCCGGTAGGACTCTTCCCATTGTCATTCTGGAAGGGTGAAAAAGTTGGCGGAGTCGTGACCGAGACTGATCCGGCTGACGGGGTCACCGTGATGCCGCATTCCGGCCCTGGATCAAATCTGCCGACTGAAGGTCCAGATCCACCTGCAGTGAATCCTGCACAGGGCGTTGGCGGTAGAAAGGCGAAGAACCACCCGTATTCGGTGGCGACAGTGTCGACGCTGTGAGTTACCTCGAGAGAAAATCTGCCATTTCCTCAGTGGACACAGATCCCCGCTCCATCGACCACGGCAGCATCACCAGCAGTCGGCGAAGTCGTTCGTTGACGGGACGCGGTCCCCGACGGCTCATATAGCGACCCCTCGATTCGAGCCAGTTCACGACATGGGCGCGTAGTGGAGCCGGCTCCAGGACTTCGGCTCGATCGACGAACCTGAGCAGCCAATGGACGAAGGTGTCGACATTGGCACACGGAATTTCGAAAACCCCCGAACCGTCCGGGGTGCGCGATACCAATGTGCCTTCGCCGTACTGGGAAACGACCACACAGATGTCCGATGCATCGACGCGTACGCGGTTCAGTTCTGCTCCGACGGCCAACACTTCGTGATTAGGGGTGCAGGATTACCGGCTATTTTGACGCAGGGAACCTACTTGAACGAGAGGGTCAGCCATGGAAGATTCCGAAACAGATATCGCCAAGATGCACCCAACCAAGGCGGCCTTGGTTTCGGAAGTCGTCACTCGGCTCGGCTCACAGCAACCGTACGACATC
>JAULYE010000095.1:0-8528 GCA_032118015.1 Ilumatobacteraceae bacterium
CGTCTTCTTCTTTGGTCACGGTGCACTTGGCGAGTTCGATCGGCCGTCCGCCGACTCCGCCGAGATACGTGTTGGCGAACCACACTGCAGCTTCGGCACCGATGGAAGCCTCGGGGAACGAGACCGTGCCGCCCTCCTGATTCACGTAGCCGATGACAATTGGCTCTCCACTTGTCTCACCGCCGGGACCCCCGGTGTAGGCAAGACCGTGTTCGACACTCGAATCTTCGAGATTCGCATCCTTGACGGCCTCGACATCGGCTGAGTCACCATCCGATGACCCATCGGTGGGTTCGGTCCCTTCGGATCCTGCACTCGATTCGGTGGTTGCCCCACCGTCCGACGTGGTGTCTTCACTACATGCGGCAGCAACCAGGCCGAAAACGGCCAGGGCTGCGACAAAGGTGCTCTGTCGTCGCTTCATACTTCCCCCTTCAAGGATGTCCTTCAACCATGACGATCAGTAGAGTCGTCATCTTCTGCAAGTCTGCCATATGTCATGGGCGGGTTGGGTACTCCGGGATTCCCGAATCCAATTTTCAGCCCGGTCATCCAGCCACTTCTCCGGTGGAATCGTGCGGCCTCACGACCGATCGTTCACATCACCGAGTCGTCGATCCAACTTCCGTGGAACCCGAAAGGAACCCGCTGTGGCAAATGGATGCGGGCCACGGGCTCACTCGACGGAGCACTCGCATCCAGAATCACGAGATCGGATGTATCAGTTGCACTGTCGTAGACAAATCCCATGACCCATCCCTCATCCTCACCTGCCCGGTCCGAATCGGCGACGAAAGCGAACTCGGCTGGATGAGAGGTCGGACCGAAGTCGTGAATCTCCTTCGAGCCCGTGACCATGTCGTAGCGCGCCACGACTCCCGGATCGCCCATATCGCCCTTGGAATCGGGACGCGGCCCAGCCACCCATCCGTAGCGATGTCGCAGACCAACGACTCGGTCGTCGACACGCGGAAACGCGTGAGACCAATCGTCGAGTTGCTGTTCGTGCACACGACCTGTGGACAGATCAAAGGTCCAACGATGGAGATACGACGGTTCGAAGTCGTCCATTGACGTGCGCCACATCGAGGCATGTCGCCCTACGTCGCACACGACCCGATCTCCATCCACGAATGCATTGAGGGGATGAAAGACGTAGCACGGGTCGACCTCGAACCAGCGAATATCGGCATCGGTTCCAAAGCGAGGCATGATGCCGATGCGCGCGCCGTAGTCGTCGTCCCAACCGATCGGCGGCAGTCCTTTGGCGACGAGATCGAGATTGAACACAACGGGCAGATCCATGAAAATTGCATGGTCGCGAGTGATCATGAAATCGTGCATCATCGTTCCCTTGGGGACGGTGATCGGCGCAGAATGCACGAGAGCTCCCGTTGCATCGAGCACGTGGTATGTGAGATGTGGAGCGATCGGCGAGTATCCGAAGAAGTGCAACTCGTTCGTCTCCGGGCACAATTTCGGGTGAGCCGTGAATGCCGTCGTCAGCGCGCCACCGAAATCATCGCAACCCATTGTCTCGAGTTCAGGTGATATCTCCCAAGGGAAATGACCCTCCTCGAGTGCCCAGATTCGCTTGGCATGAGCGAGAACATGTGTGTTGGCTGCACTGGCCGTCGGGTCGAACATGGACTCGGGGTCCATCACATCCAGCATTTTCTCCCACTTCGGTGTACGCACGTAGCGGTTGCGATACCACACGGCGCGGCCACCCTCGATGCGAACACCGTGGAGCATGCCGTCGCCGAAGAACCAATGGCCTGCTGCTCCATCGCGCGGATTCGAACCGTTGCGAACGTAGAGCCCACTCAACGATGGCGGTATCGCTCCAGAGACTTCGAGGTCTCCAACCGTCAATTCATCGGTAACCGGCGCATAGTTCCCACGCAGGAACCATGGAGTCGACCCCGATGCAGGACTTTCCAGCATGTCCGTCATCACTGCCCCCTTCGGCCGAAACCCCCTTCGGCTGTGCACACCTTACGCTCCCAGCACTGTCTTGGGACGAGTTCTCCACGGGGTGGGCTGGTGCAACACTCGTCCTCATCGAACCGGAACCACCCGAGGTTCGCACATACGTGGAACCCACTCAATGAGACCTCAGCGGGACAGGATCGTGACCCCTGAGATACCCGGAGCTCCGTAGACATGGGTGTAAGCCACGCGAGGATGACCTGGCACTTGACGAGGTCCCGCATCTCCGCGCAACTGCAAGACGTTCTCGTACACCTGGCGAAGACCTGATGCGCCGATGGGTTCGCCGTTCGCGAGGCATCCCCCGTCGGTGTTGACAGGAAAACGACCACCGATATCGGTTTCTCCCGCCTGGATCATCGACTCTTGTTCACCGTGTTCGCAAAAGCCGTTCTCGGCCATGTGCATGACCTCCGCGCCGGATTCGGTGTCCTGCAATTGGGCGAGGTCCACGTCTTCGGGACCGATGCCGGCCATATCGAATGCCGCTCTCGAAGCGTCCACGGTCGGACCTGCGTTGTGTTCGAGGGCGATCGATGGGGCAAGAACTTCGAAGCTGCCGAACCTGCGACTGCGTATTGCAGCCGCTCGCAGAAAGATGGGTCGGTCGGTGTACTTGTGTGCCTGATCAGCACGACTCAGGATCAGAGCAACTCCGCCCTCTCCCGGTGAGCAGAACATGTATTGGGTCAATGGATACGACAACATCGCAGAATCCAAGACCTCGGTCTCCGATATCGGTCGACGTCTCCAGGCCATCTCGTTGAGAGAACCATTTCGGAACGCCTTTTCTGAGACTCGCGCCAAGGTCGATTGCGAGATGCCATATTCGTGCATGTATCGATTGATCTTCATGCCGAAGAACTGCGTCGTCAGTGCAAGACCTGACGCTCCGTACCAATCACCGAGACCAGCCCCCTTGGTACTGACTCGAAACGCTCCGCGCTCGTGCTTGTCGAACCCAATCGCAATACCGAGATCGAACGCTCCTGAGCGAATGGTGTTGTACGCAGAAAAGAGCGCCGATCCACCTGTTGCGCAGCCATTGGCCACGTTGATGAACTGAAGGCCCGTCAGACCCAGGTGCGACACCATGGTGTCGGCTGCACCCGCAGCCATCGATCCACCGAAAGCGAACTGGATACCTTCCCAAGCAATTCCGGCATCGGCGCACGCTCGGCGAACCGCGATGACTCCTTGGTCCATACCGGAGACTCCATCGGTTCGACCGAACGGGTGCATTCCAATACCAACGATTGCGACATCTGTGCTCATCGTTCGACCTCCACCGGAGCAAAAGCGAAGGTCACGATGTCGTTGCCGTCATCGTCCTTCGTCAAAGGAATGATGACAAGTTCCATTTCCATTCCGATGTGGAGTTGCTCGGGGTCGCTCTCGGTCAATCGAGTCTCGACCTTCAGTTGACCGGGCAACTCGACGTACCCCACGCCGAAGGAACTGAACGTCTTGGGGTCGACGTCTCCTACGTAGGGCGGCGACTTCGGAGGAAATCCCTGCACGGTCCACGTCCAGAGCCGTCCGCGCCTTTCTAGTTCCACTGATTCGGTACTGCTACCAGAACAGCGCGCACATCCGTCTTGGACTGGGAACATGTGATTTCCGCAGTCGAGACACCGACTGCCGATCAGGGCCGGCTGATCCGATGGCCACGTGAACACTCCATCTGCAACGGGTATTTGCTTCATCGTCTTGTCACCTCGTTCTGTCGAAGGGGATTCGACCTCGATCGCTTTCAGCACAATATGTCGAGCACAGTATGTCGAGCACAGTATGTCGGGAACTGTATGTCGGGCACAGTAACTCCGGCACAGTAGACGTCATCTGAGCGAGCAGCTGACGGGATCGTGTCATTTGAGATCGCGAAATCGCGAAATCGTGAAATCGCGGTGTTGGTCATGATGTCTCGACACGCGGATCGACGAGAACTTTGATGTCGTCGGACACTCCAGTTGCCAGACCATTGAAGGTCTCACTGAGTTTCGACAACGACACGGTCGAGGTGTGTAGCGGCCTCGTCTGAAAACGACCATCCGCAATCATCGACATAGCCATCTCGAACTCTTCATGTAGATACGCAAGCGCTGCAGTGAGCGAGATTTCCTTGATCAACCATGTCGCAGGCTGAATTGTCGCTGCAGATTCAGCAAGTCCGATCAGCGATACCGAACCCCCTCGTCGGCAGCGGTCGACTGCGTGCTGTATCGAATCAGGATGGCCGACGCATTCGAAGACGACATCGGCTCCCAGCCCCTGTGTGAGGTCTCGAATCTGATTCTCGTCTGCACCACCGGGAGAGAGGGCGACGTGTGCTCCGAGTTCAACAGCGAGCTCACGACGGCGATCATCGGGTTCGATGACGATGACGGAACGCGCACCGGCCAAACGTGCCCACTGCATCGTCGCCAAGCCGATCGGACCAGCACCTTGAATCACCACCGAGTCACCAAGTCGCATCCCACTGTGTCGAACTGCGTGGAGCGCAACTGTTGCAGGCTCGACCTGTGCAGCTGCAGCGTCATCGATCCCGGGGTGTGTCTTGACGACGCGATCGGCCTCCACAGCAATCCTTGGAGCGAAACCCCCATGCACCGGCGCACCAGCATCCTGGCCGACCGCGGAAAGGAACACCTTGGAACAGTGTCTGTACTGCCCGGCTGCACACGCACCGCAGCGCCCACATGCGGCTCCGATGGCCACGACGACACGATCTCCGACGTCGAGACGTCGCACAAGAGTGCCCTTCGCCGAGACCGTTCCAGACCACTCGTGTCCGCAGATTGCTGGATTGTAGGGATCTCCACTTCGATAGGCATGAACGTCAGTGCCGCAAATGCCGCAGAAGGCAATGTCCACCACGACACCTGTTGGGCTCGGTGCCGGCTCGGGGAACTCGAACAATTCCACCTGTTCACGGCCGGTGATCAATCCCACCAACATCATTCAGGCCTTGAAACCTTCATCCCGCCGGAACTGCGAAAGGTGTCAACTCATCCACGTTGCGACCATCAGCACGAAGTCCTGATGTGATGAGATCATCGATGTGACGATGGATGAGGCGCATCCTGGCCTCCTGGTACGCGCCGAAACTCACAGTGCGCTTGGCACGTGCAGCCGTCACCTTGAGACCCAATTGCACTTTGGGGAGATTTTCCATGTCCTGTTCGAAGACATCGGCCAGGCTCCCCATTCCTTTGGCCTCTCGCCATGACTGCTCGAGTGTGAGGCGTTGCGTGGGAGCCGGTTCAGGTCGGGTCTGCCCATCCGACACCGGCACCATGCGAATCACGTCCATGAAACACGTGTCGGGAGTGCGGCCTGGTCGCCACCGATACACGAGTGACTGCCCGATACCAGCCCATGGAGCGAACGCAGGAAAGAGGTGGTACAAATGCGCGTCGAGCATCTCGGAGTCGGAAACTTGCGACAAATCCTTGCCGTACATCGATCCCATGACGGAACGAAAGACTTCAGCCACCACTTCTCGGGCCGTTGCGCCCTCGGGAACCTTCACTGAACCTCGTTCTGACCGCGCAGAAAAGGCCAGGTAGGCATCGGCGACCTGCTGTTGCGAAAGCGGTCCGAGATGCGGACTCTGCACGCCGAAACCATTGATGAACCTAGTCACGAACGGGGAATCCGCCCAGATCGAGTACTCACTGTTCGCATCACCGGCGAATTCGAGAATCTGGGGATGCGTCGCAAGGACGTGATATCCCTCAGCGAAGGCTTCCATGCACACTTTCCAGTTCGCAGCAATCTCTTTGACTGCGTGGAATGCCACGTAGCGATTTTCCAAAGAGAAATCCTGTTCGAAGTGCTCGATGAGTTTGCGCGCCACGTCATGAAAAGGTGGAGCATCCGGATCGAGATTCACGAAGACGAACCCGCACCATTGGGCGACTTGAGCTTCGGGCAGACAAGAGTCGGGTTGATTCCAGACTTGAGGAAAATCCCATTCGGCAGGGACTTCCGTCAGGGCTCCGTCGAGGTCCCACTTCCATCCATGGAACGGACAGCGAAACGATGCCACGCGCCCATCCTCGCTTCGCAACTTCGTGCCGCGATGCAAACACGAATTGTGGAAGGCCTTGATCGAGCCGTCATGTGTTCGGGTCACGATCAGAGACTGATCCGCGACGTCGTACACGACATGGTCGCCCGGTTGCGCTAGTTCGTCGACAGTGCATGCCATCTGCCAGGTCCGCGTCCACATGTACTCGTTCTCGAGAGCCGCAAATGCCGCCGACGTGTACCGCGACTTGGGAACTTCGGCCAGACCCTGGGGAACGTATGAATGGTCCTTCAGAGAGACTGGAACAGCTCGGCTGTCAATGCGCAACATGTCCTGGACGCTCGGGCCCGGACTCCGCTCCATTCCGATGTGACTTCCAAGATCGCCTCGAACCATCTCTGATGACCTTTCAGCGGTCATGTCGGGAGTACGTCACCTGATGCGTCGGCAAACAGAGCTTTGGCCCTGACGTAGTCAGCCTTCCCATTGGGTGCTCGCGGCACCTCATCAACGAAGACCAGCTTCTTGGGCACTTTGTAGCTCGACAGGCGTCCTTTGGTATATGCGATCACGTCGTCTGACGACGGTCGATCACTGGAGGAAAGCGAGGCCACGCCAACCACTCGCTGGCCGAAACGCTCGTCGTCGACACCGAAGACCAAACAATCCGCAATGTCAGAATGTGTCTTGACTGCTTCTTCCACTTCCTCGGGAAACACTTTTTCCCCAGCGGTATTGATGCAGTTCGACCCGCGCCCAAGAAGTGTGATGGTGCCATCTGCCTCGACCATCGCCATGTCTCCCGGAAAGCTGTACCGCACTCCTGCGATCTCACGAAACGTGCGGCTCGATTTCTCCGGGTCCTTGTAATAGCCGAGAGGAACATTGGCTCCACTCACAGCAACCATCCCGATGCGCCCAGATCCCGGCGACAATTCCTCTTCCGTCTCCGGATCGAAGACTTTCGTGTTGGGCATGACTCCGAATTTCGCCGTCTCGCTGATCGCATCTTTCGTTGCGACCATCTGAGCCATTCCCCCCTCGCTGGCACCGAGAATGTCCATGACGATCGTCGAAGGCATGTGTTCGAAGACGCCAGCTTTGACATCCGTCGAGAACATTGCTCCTGTCGAGATGATCGTCGTCACCGATGACGTATCGAAGGGCCGACCCGCTGATGCGCGTTCGCGCAGAGCATTCATCATCGGTCTCGCAAACGCATCGCCGACGATGACGAGACCAGCCACCCGGTGTTTCTCGACGAC
Source organism: Ilumatobacteraceae bacterium (assembly GCA_032118015.1). Taxonomy (GTDB): domain Bacteria; phylum Actinomycetota; class Acidimicrobiia; order Acidimicrobiales; family Ilumatobacteraceae; genus Casp-actino8. Next base: position 7,291 of record JAULYE010000095.1, read on the forward strand.
ATCGAACATTTCATGGGCATCGAAAGATCGTCCTTCGAGCAGAACGACTTTGCCGGCCATCAGATGTGGAACGAGAGCTCCCAGCCACACTCCGGTCCCATGCATCAGTGGACAGCACGGCATGGAAACGGGCTGACCCATCATCGAATGGATCATCTTTGCGGCCTCGGACACTTCGTTCACCGATGCGAACGATGGGCGACCCATTGGAGCTGTGTAGAAATCGAGGAATCCCTGAGTGAAGGCCCCCGTTCGATACATCACCCCTTTGGGCATCCCGGTCGTGCCACCCGTATAGAGCATGTACACGTCGTCCATGGAGCGAGCCTGGCGTGCAGCCGGCGAATGGGATTCGATCACCTCGTCCCAGGCACGTGACCCCGGAACTCCGGCCGATGGACCATCGGAAACCTCGATCAGAAGTGTGAGCCGGGGAAGGCGATCGCGAATTCGTGCAACCCGCTCTCCCAGACTCGAGTGGAAAACGAGAGCCTCACAATCCGCGTTGTCGAGGAGGTACAGCAACTCGTCATCGAGGTAGCGATAGTTGACGTTGACAGGCGTCACCCGGGACTTGAACGCTGCGTATTGCGTGACGAGATACTCCGGGCAGTTGTACATGAACATGCCAACCTTGGAGTCGAGACCCAATCCACTGGCCTCATATGCCGAGGCCAGACGAGCCGCTGCATCGTCGTATTCCGCCCAGGTCATCTCTCGATCCCCACAGGCAATCGCTGGAGCGGATCCGAACGAATCGGCATGCGCTTCGAAGATGTCAGCGAACGTCAACATCACACCACCCCCACGTCACATCGTCCTCCTGATCACGGACGAATGAATCCACATGGTAGTGAGCCCCGAACATCCATCTGCGACTGGAAGATCATGACTGGAATATCACGACTGGAAAATCACGACTGGAATATCACGACCAGGTGTTCCACCGGACGAACTTCTCCGCTGGCAGCCTCTTGGCCAGTTTGAAATCAGTGCCCACCGTGTATGCCACGGGAAACAAACCTGCCTGGGTGTAGCGGTCGAAAGGAATTCCAAGCAGTTCTGCTGCTTCCTTTTCATGGGGAAGATGCAACGTCGTCCAAGCAGAGCCAAGCCCTCGTTCGCGAAGGGCCAACATGAAACTCCACACCGCAGGCAACAGGGACCCCCACGCTGAGGCCTGACCGAATGTCGGTGTGCCGACATCGAGTCGACCTGCATGAAGGGGAATGAGCAGG
>JAULYE010000096.1:0-6372 GCA_032118015.1 Ilumatobacteraceae bacterium
GTACGGCGCAATGTGCATTCCCTCGAGCCAGAGTTCGCCGTTGATGAAGCGAGCGTACGTATCGACGAGCTGAACATGACCAGAGCGCAGGCTCTTCACTTCACTGCCTTGAAGAACGATTCCTGCCTCGACCACATCGAGAATCGTGTAATCGTGACGCGCCTTGCGGTTGCTTGCGATCAATTTCGTCCCTGGCGCGGTCATGGCGACTTCAGGCTATTGGGATATCAGGGTTGGGGGACCTCGAGCGATGGGACGGTTCGGTTCTCGAGTGCATGCTTCCCGATACTCTTTCGCAGGTGAATCGTTCCGGAGCGAACCTCGAGTCTCAGACCGATGAATTGAAAGTGGCTCCAGACGTCGTCGACGCCATGGCTGCTCTTGCGTTGACGGAATACCCTCTTGAAGCTTGTGGCTTGATGGCAGGCCTGCCCGGCTCGAACGCGATCACAGCCTTCTACCCGTGTCGCAACATCGAGCAGTCTGCGCGGATCTACACCATCGACCCGCGTGACCACTTGCGATCCGAGCGAGATGCCGAAGCCAAGGGTCTCGAGATCCGCGGTGTCATGCACAGCCACACCCATTCCGAGGCCTATCCGAGTCCAACCGACGTTCAGGCCGCCCCGGACCCCGAATGGCACTATCTGATCGTGACTCTCAAGCGGGAGAAGCCCGAGATGCGCACCTATCGGATTCGGCGCGATGGAACCGATTCGAGCGCCGTGGAAGAGGCGATCACCGAGATTCCTCTCATCATCGACCGCGGCTGAGCAGCCCGACGACACCTTGGGCAACACACCTGGGATGTGACGTCGGAACCAGCCTCTCGCAGGGTGTTCCGAATCCACTTGGGATTCATTACAATCCCGAGTGTCTTAGTAGGGAATCACCCCGATTCTCTGTGTCCGGCTCGGAGGTGAGCATGATCCCGAACGAGAGCGTTCTCGATCTGATCGGCAACACCCCGTTGGTCGATGTCAGTCTTCTGTCGCCGAATCCGAACGTTCGTATCATCGCAAAACTCGAGAGCCAGAATCCGTTCGGGTCGGTGAAGGACCGCATTGCCAAAGCGATGATTGAAGACGCCGAAAAGAACGGGCGCTTGTCCCCGGGGCAGACGATCATCGAGCCTTCATCGGGAAACACAGGAATTGCACTCGCGGCCATTGCTCAGGTCAAGGGGTATCCGATCAAGATCCTGATGCCGACGAGTGTGTCGATCGAGCGACGCCAAATGCTCGAGATCTTCGGGGCAGAAGTCATCCTCACGCCAGGTGAAGAGGGCTCGAACGGTGCAGTCGCACGTGCCATTCAGATGGCGAACGATCATCCCGAGTGGTGCTTCTTGTATCAGTATGCGAACGACGCGAATCCGCGGGCGCACTACGAAGGAACTGGTCCAGAGATCTTGCGCGACTGCCCGGAGATCACGCACTTCGTGGCCGGCCTCGGTACGAGTGGCACTCTCATGGGCACAGGTCGGTTCCTGAAGGAGCACAGGCCTGGGGTGAAGATCATTGCGGTCGAACCGCCTCTCGGTGAGCGTGTCGAGGGCTTGCGCAATCTCGACGAGGGATACATCCCGCCACTGTTCGACAACTGGCATGGATTCGACATCCTCGATCGCAAGAGAGTCGTTCGCCCCCGTGAATCGATCGAGTGGACGCGTCGCATCGTGCGAGAGTGCGGAATCTTCGCAGGCATCTCGACCGGTGCAGCGCTCGCCGGAGCAGTCAAGGTGGCGGGTGAAATCGACGAAGGCGTGATCGTGTTCATCGTCTGCGACGGTGGCTGGAAGTACTTGTCGACGGGTGCCTACACCGATGATCTCGATGTGGCCGAAGCCCGGGCTGAAAAGATCATCTACTTCTGACCCGCCCTGATCGAAGTCTGGCGGTGTGTCCTCCCAGCCGAGTTGAGTGCGATCAGCGGCCAACGACGAGAGTGATCAAACCGGCCACGATCACGAAAGATGACATCGTGCGCCGGATCCCGCTGCGCTCGCGCAGGAATTTCCAGCCGATGAACGTCGCAAACACGACACTCGATTCGCGCAAGGAAGTGACATAGCCAACGGGTGCACGGCGCACGGCCAAGAGCACCATCCAATATGTGACGAGTGATGCTGCGCCGGTGAGTGCGTACTGGCGCCAAAGGTTCGGGACGCTCGCACGCATGTCGTGCCACCGCCGGCGCCAGAGTCCCTGCACAGTCGTGCACATGCCACCGGTGACGAAGATGGACATTGCGTACGCGCTTCCCGTCGTCGTTCGCGAACCTTGGCTGTCGATCACGGTATAGATGCCGATCAGAGTCGCAACAATGAGCGCCGGCCAGACGTGCGACCAGGAGACGTGGCCAGAGATCAGCACCAAGCCTCCGAAGACGGTCATGATGCCGATGACGGCGACGATCGACAGCGAGTCATCGAGAAACACCACTCCGCCAATCGCTGCAACCACAGCGCCTCCGCCACGAGCGATTGGGTACGTGAGGCTGAAGTCAGCGATCTCATACGTCCGTGCCAGGCGACCGATGTAGATCGCGTGAACGATGCCGCTCGCAGTTGCCCACGTCCACGCTGAGAGATCGAGGTCACCCATGGCGGTCGCAATGACCGTGTACGGCAATCCGATGATTCCACCTGCTGCAAACAAACCCCACAAGGACAACCACCGGTCACCCGATTGCTTGACGACGAAGTTCCAGCCGGCGTGCAACACGGCAGCACCGAGCGCGAGAAAGGTGGCAGCGAGCACAGAAGTGGTCAGTCGAGGAGGTACTGGACGGCGCTGCGTGACGCAATCAGCGGTGCGAGCACGTCAGCAATGAGTTGTTTGTGGACAGGGTGATCTCGGTACGAGAGGTAGTTCTCGACGCTCGCGAAGTCCGCGACGACCACGTAGTCGAAGTTGCCCTGGTTGATGCCGGCGTCCGGTCCGTGCTGGTATCGACTGATTTCGTGGATGATCGACGGCAGAGTATTCAGACTGTCGGTCACAAATTGGACTTGTGCGGGGGTAGTTCCTTCGATCCAGCGAAACATCACGACGTGTCTCAGCACGTTCGAACGCTAGTGGACATGGTTACGAACAGTCGATAGCGACCGATATCCCGATCGGGGTCAATTGTTGGGCTCAGCGAACAGATCGCTGGTTTTTCATACATCGTTCGGCAACACTCTTGGTGGGCCACACGTGGTCCGAAGTCGGGGGGACGAAGTGGAGAACCGAATACGAGCGGTGCAGCTGCTCAAGACGGTCGGACTGACGGAATACGAAGCCAAGGCGTACATCGCGCTGGTTGCTCTCGGGGAGCCGATGAACGGTTACGAGGTCTCCAAGGCGAGTGGCATTCCGCGCAGCACCATCTATGAAGTGCTGGCGAAACTGGTCGCCCGTGGAGCAGCCATCCAGGTGCACGGTGTCGGGCGATCCACGGAGTCGTTCGTTGCGCTTCCCGTCGACTCGTTCATCGAGGGGTATCGCTCGAAGTTGTCGAGCACCCTCGATGGGCTCGCCGAGACGTTGCCGCGTGTTGCTGCCAAGAACCGAACGCATCTGGTTCAGAAATTGGCTGGGCAAGAGGCAATCGCGCAGCGGATGAACGACGTCGTGGCGCGAGCTCAGCAATACGTGTGGCTGTCGATCTGGCCGGACCTCGCTCCAGCCGTGAAGCGCAGTGCGACCGCACGTGCCAAAGATGGTGTCGACATCGCGTCGATCGTCTTCGGCGAGGTCGCCAGTTTCCCCGGTCTTGTCGTTTCCCACGAGTACCTCAGTCCAGCGGTCACCGAGGAACGTCTCGGATGTCGGCTGTACATCGTGGCTGCAGATCACCAAGAAGTGGTGATCGCCACGGCCGAGGGTGAGAACTGGCAGGGGATGTGGAGCGATGACTTGGCCGTGTCGCTCATGGCTGCCGAACATGTTCGTTTCGACATGACCATTCAGATCCTGTGCCGCAACATGGCTGTGTCTGGAGACTACGAAGCTCTTCGGGACGATCCGACTCTGAAGTTCCTGAGTCGATCGATGGAAACCAGCACATCCCAGATCATGGCGAGAATGACGGAGGTCTGAGTCGACCACGCATCATCTATCGTGTCGCCGTGGCATTTGGCGACACGAACTCGGGACCAATCGGTCTTTTCGATTCCGGTTTTGGCGGCCTGACCGTGGCTCGTGCCGTGATCGATCTCCTACCTGGAGAAGACATTGTCTACATCGGCGACACGGGCCGATATCCGTACGGCGACAAACCGCTGGCGGATGTGCGTGAGTACGCGCGTGAATTGGCGTGGAGCCTGATTGAAGAACATGGAGCCAAGGCCATTGTCGTGGCCTGCAACACTGCAGCTGCCGCCATTCCAGTCCACGAACTCGAAGCCGAGCTTTCAGCATCGGGTCGACACATTCCGGTCTTGGGCGTCATCGAGCCGGGTGCCGATGCATTGGTGCGTGCCACGCGCTCGGGAACAGTTGGAGTCATCGGCACGATCGGCACGATTCAGTCCGGCGCGTACGACCGCGCGGTAGCGCGTGCTGCCGTCGGTGCCCGAGTCGATCTGGTGAGTGCAGCGTGTCCAGGTTTCGTCGAGTTCGTCGAACGCGGGCGAACATCTGGTCCAGAGGTGACGATCCTCGCAGAACGACTTCTCGAGCCCGTGCGTTCGGCCCACGTCGATGCGCTCCTGCTCGGATGCACGCACTATCCGTTCCTTGCCCGAGTGATCTCCGAGGTCATGGGACCCGGTGTCACGTTGGTGTCGTCAGCGGACGAGACAGCCTTCGTGCTTCGAGATCAACTTTCGTCTCTCGGTCTCTTCCGCACCGATTCTGAGAGCTCGGCCTCGAGAGTTCCTCAGCACTCGTTCCTTTCGAGCGGGGACGTGTCACGTTTTCGAGAACTCGGAAGCAGACTGCTGGGACCGGAACTGGATTCGGCACGAGAATGGTCGGCACGTCGCTGACCCGGAGAGGACACCATGTCAGCGACACGTTTCGATGGGCGCACCAGCAGCGAACTGCGGACCATCACCTTCGAACGGGATTTCACCGAGATGTCTGCCGGAAGTGTGCTCGTCTCCTTCGGCCGTACCCGAGTGCTCTGCACAGCCAGCATCGATGAGGATGTGCCGCGATGGATGAAGGGGAGCGGCAAGGGCTGGGTGACGGCTGAATATTCGATGCTCCCGGGTTCCTCGAACGAGCGCGTCGACCGCGAGGCGGCTAAGGGAAAACAGACCGGGCGAACAGTGGAAATCCAACGATTGATCGGACGCAGCCTGCGCGCATCGTGCGATATGACACTTCTCGGAGAGCGCCAGGTCGTCGTCGACTGCGATGTTCTCCAGGCCGATGGTGGAACGCGCACGGCCAGCATCTGCGGTGGGTATCTCGCGCTGCACGATGCACTGACCCGTCTGAAGCAGAGTGGTGCAATCACACGCCACCCGCTCACATCGCTGTGTGCTGCGATCAGTGTGGGCATTGTCGGTGGCGTACCGGTGATCGATCTGCCCTATGTCGAGGACAGCGGTGCCGAAGTCGACATGAACATCGTGATGTTGCGCGACAAGGAGTCTCACGTCAGTCGATTCGTCGAAGTTCAAGGCACTGCCGAAGGCATGGCCTTCACCCGTGGCGAACTCGACTCGCTTCTCGGACTTGCCGAGGAAGGTCTTGCTGAGATCTTCGAATTGCAGACAGAAATGCTGCAAACGGAACCTGTTCGCCGGCCGAACTGACTCCGATGAGTGGACCGATCAGCGACCTCGTCTGCGCGTCTGCGAATCCGGACAAGGTGCGTGAGATCCAGCAACTTCTCGACGGTGTCGTGATTCTTCATCCGCGGCCGGCGGACATTCCCGATGTGGACGAAACCGAGAGCACGCTCATCGGCAATGCGCGTCTGAAGGCGCGAGCCATCGCGCAGTCGCAGTCCAACACACTCGGTCTCCCTGCCGTCGCCGATGACACGGGATTGTTCGTCGATGCATTGCCCGGGGAACTGGGTGTGATGACGGCACGATATGCCAGCGACGATCCGCAGCACGGAGTCGATCCGTACGCCGCCAATCGTCGCAAACTCCTGCACGCACTTCGGGCGCAAGGGTGCCTGGAAGCCGCGACGCGTTCAGCGCACTTTTCGACAGTGGTGGTCGTGAGTTTTCCGGATGGTCGAGAGATTTCGGTCGAGGGCCGATGCGATGGAACGGTCGCCCTTCGGGAGAGAGGATCTCGAGGATTCGGCTTCGACCCGTTGTTCATCCCCGTACCCGGAATGTTCGAGACAGATGAACGAACCTTCGCGGAGATGACGGATGACGAGAAGAACCTTCTCTCGCATCGTGGTCGAGCGTTTCGT